>CAKSGV010000015.1 GCA_934454845.1 uncultured Eubacteriales bacterium
CTTGAAAATTCGGTCCGATTTTCCAACAAAGCAGGTTGTATCGCTTAAATACAACCCGCTTTGTCTACAGTCTGAAGCGAAGACTAAATGTCTTCGCTTTTTAAATATTTGCTTAAATCATCAATTGTTTCATCGCTTGTTTCTTCAATATCTTTAAACTTAAAATCAATACCGAGTTTTTTATATTTTTCTTCGCAAAGCTTTTTAAAAGGTAGAAGTTCAATTTCAGAAACAAAGGAAAATTTATTTTTAAGAAATAAAAGATTTTTAATATTATTCTCATTATCATTAATTCCCGGAATTATCACCTGCCTTAAAACAGTGTTAGTCTTATGAATTTCGAGCTTTTCAAGAAATTTTAGGGGAGCATTGATGTTGAGCCCCGTATATTTTAAATAATTTTCACAATCGGTATATTTAAAATCAAGCAGGCAATAATCGGTTAAGTTCAAAAGTTTATCGGTGTTTTCATCAATAAAGCACCCACTTGTATCAAGGCACGTTGAAATGCTGTTTTCTTTGCATAGCAAAAACAGTTCTTTAACAAATTCCGATTGAAGCAGAGGTTCTCCTCCGGAAACGGTTATTCCTCCGTTTTCCCCGAAATATGACTTGTAACGAATAACTTTTTTTAAAATATCTTCAGCTGAAAATTCTTTTCCCTTGTTTACATCCCAAGTTTCGGGATTATGACAGCAAGCACATCTTAAAGGACAGCCTTGCATAAAAACAACGAATCTTATACCCGGTCCGTCAAGAGTACCAAGCGATAAGAAAGAGTTTATTTTACCGATTACCATTATATCACCGTGTGGAAAGTTCTGCTTATAACTTCTTTTTGTTGTTCTTTAGAAAGTTTATGGAAATTAACGGCATAACCCGAAACCCTTATAGTTAAATTAGGATATAGCTCAGGATTATTATAGGCGTCAATTAAAGTTTCTTTATTTAAAACATTTACATTAATATGGTGAGCTGATTTTGAAAAATATCCGTCTAAAATATTCACAAGATTATCTGTTCTTTGTTTATCGTTCTTCCCCAAAGTATCGGGAGTGATTGAAAAAGTATTGGAAATTCCGTCTCGGCAATCGCCGTAAGATAATTTTGCCACGGAATTAAGAGAAGCCAAAGCACCGTTTTCCTCACGATTATGCATAGGATTGGCACCCGGAGCAAACGGTTCTCCGGATTTTCTGCCGTCGGGAGTGGCACCGGTATTTTTCCCGTACATAACATTAGAAGTGATAGTAAGCACTGAAAGCGTGTGCTCGGCATTTCTGTAAGCCTTGGTTTTCCTTAGCTCCGAAATAACAAAATGGGTTATATCTTTTGCGATTGAGTCAACCTTATCATCATCATTGCCGAATTTAGGAAAATCGCCGGTTGTTTCAAATCCGATGATATATCCACTTTCATTTTTAATTGTTTTCACTTTTGCATATTTTATTGCAGACAGCGAATCTGCAAGTACCGAAAGTCCTGCAATTCCGAAAGCCATAAATCTATGAACATCGGTATCGTGAAGCGCCATTTGAAGGCTTTCATAAGCATACTTATCATGCATATAATGTATAACATTCATTGTATTAACATAAAGTCTGCAAAGCCATTCGGCATATTTTTTAAATCTGTCATAAACTTCTTCAAATTCAAGAGTGTCTTTTTTATAAACATCGGTTTGAGGCCCGAATTTAATATCCGATGAAGAATCATAACCTCCGTTTAAAGAAAAAAGCAAAAGCTTGGCAAGATTAAATCTTGCTCCGAAAAACTGCATTTGCTTTCCGATTTTCATTGCGGAAACACAGCAGGCGATAGCATAGTCGTCACCATAAACAGGGCGCATAACATCATCATTTTCATATTGAATCGAATCGGTATCACAAGAAACTTTCGCGCAAAATTTCTTAAAATCGACCGGAAGATTTTTAGACCATAAAACAGTTAAATTCGGTTCGGGAGCAGAGCCCAGATTATATAATGTGTTTAAAACTCTATAACTGCTTTTGGTTACAAGAGTTCTGCCGTCTTCACTCATTCCGCCCTCGCTTTCCGTAATCCACATGGGATCTCCGCCAAAAAGCTCATTATATTCAGGAGTTCTCAAATGGCGTGCAACTCTGAGCTTTATAACAAAATCGTCTATGAGCTCTTGCGCTTTCATCTCATCCAGTTTGCCGGAGTTTAAATCCCTTTCAATATAAATATCAAAAAAAGTGCTTACTCTTCCAAGTGACATTGCTGCACCGTTTTGTTCCTTAATCGCAGATAAATAAGCGAAATATGTCCATTGAATCGCCTCTTCGGCGTTATTTGCAGGAAGGCTGATATCTTTTCCGTACGATTGAGCCATTACTTTTAATTTATTCAATGCAGAAATTTGTTTTTGCAATTCTTCCGAGAGTCTTATTGTTTCTTCACAAAAATCTTTGCCCTCAAGTTTTAATTTGTCTTTTTTCTTTTCATTTATAAGAAAATCCACGCCATATAAAGCAACTCTTCTGTAATCACCGATAATTCTTCCTCTTCCATAAGCGTCGGGAAGTCCGGTTATTAAATGGCAGTGTCTAGCCTGACGCATTTCCTTAGTGTATGCGCTGAATACCCCGTCGTTATGGGTAGTTCTGTTTTTGAATTTTTCTTCTATTTCTTCGCTTAAACTATAACCGTAAGCAGAGCAGGCCTGTCTTGCCATTCGTATTCCGCCGTAGGGATTGACTCCGCGTTTAAGAGGGAAGTCGGTTTGAAGACCTACGATTATTTCGGAATTTTTATCAATATATCTGGGCTCATAAGCGTCAATATCCGAAACCGTTTTTGTATCTATTTCAAGTACTCCGCCGTGTTGTTTTTCCTTATCGAAAAGCGCATTTACTTTCTTCATCAGTTCATTAGTTCTTGAAGTTGCGCCTGAAAGAAATTCAGCGTTTCCTGAATATTCTGTATAGTTTTTCTTTATAAAATCGCTTACATTGATCACATTTTTCCATTTTTCACCTTTAAATCCGTTCCAACCGTTGTACATTATATTCTCTCCATTATAAATAATGATATTATCATACTATATGTAGTGTTAAAAGTCAATACAAATCCTACATTTAGCGTAAAATGTTTTTATATAAAAAACGATTTAAGGCAAAAGCAAAAAGGCAATAAGTAAGCCCCAAAGACATTTATCCCAGTGGTATTGGACGAGGTGGCAAAGTTTGCTCGGCGCGCTGTCGTGCGGCCGACACGCTCGCGGACTTTCGGATCATCCGCCGGAAGATCCGAATTTTGACTGCCGTCAAAAACTGTCCTGTTCGAATCTCGCATAAAAAAAAGAAACCGCATACTAAAGTATGCAATTTCTTTTTTGGCTGGGGTGGCGAGATTCGAACTCACGAATGCAGCAGTCAAAGTGCTGTGTCTTACCGCTTGACGACACCCCAAAATATTGAATTTTAAAAATAAAAGCACCTAAACGCTCAAACGAAAAGGTGCCTAAACGCTTATGGGGTGGGAGATGGGATTCGAACCCACGATCTCCAGTGCCACAAACTGGCGCTTTAACCAACTAAGCTACACCCACCGTAACGCAAAAACTATAATATCATAACAAATTTGGTTTGTCAAGAACTTTTTTAGATTTTAAAATCGTCAGGTGAATAAGCTTTTTCGATATTCTTATTATCGGGTTTTCTTTTAAATACATCATATTTATAATGCCTGCAATAATCTCTTTTTCCCGTTACTCCGTGCTTTAAGCAAAAAATATTTTCACCGTAATCCGATTTTCTACCGAACTCGCACCAAAGGCAGGATTTTTTTTGTTTTTTATTAAAAAAAGAAAAGCCCATTTTCCACTCCTGTGTTTTTTATTTATTGTGTTTCAATGTTCTCTCAGGCGTCAAAATCTTTGATTTTGCTAACGCCGTGAGGTTATTATAACATAAAGCCGGAGCTTTAGCTCCGTTTATCGGTGAAACCGATTAAAATTCCAAAGGAATTTTTCTTTTGTGTTTCAATGTTCTCTCAGGCGTCAAAATCTTTGATTTTGCTAACGCCGTGAGGTTATTATAACATAAATTTTTTTCTTTTCCAATAATTTTTTTACTTTGAACGGAAATAAGAAACAAGATAACAACCGCAGATAGCACTAAAACCGTTTTTAAAGAATTCGTTTTAATAATTATTGTATTATTAAGAAAGGCAGTTGAAATTTTACACCCGAATAATTTAATCAAAATCGAAGAATAAAATAAAAGCAACAAACCGTTTAAAATCCTGAGAATCAAAAATTTAAGAACATTGAATTTTATATCGCCGCTGACAGCAATTATTTGCATAATAACGCAAATTCCGCCGAATCCGAGAATAAAACTGACAGCATATATATTTTTAAATTTAAAAACCGAACAACTGACCTCGTTTAAATAAATAAAAAAATTTAAAATTTTCACTTTCTCTGCGAATTTTTCTAAAACAGAATTTATAACGCAAAACAACACAACAAAGCTGCAAATATTTATCATCGAAGCAGAGGCGCGCGCAGTACTGTTGACAAAAATATCCGAAAATTCAAAAGAACTATCTTTATAGGTACTTTTAAAATTTATTTTATCTTTTCCTAAAAAACAGGTAAATAAAAATAAACTAAAAGAGGAAAGAATTGCGGATAAGAATAAAATCAGTCCTGTTTTAACCGAACCGTAAATTCCCGAGCCCACGGCGATTATTATAAATCCGGGTCCTGCATTTACGCAAAATCTCAACATTTTTTCGGCGCTTTTCACTTCAATATTATCAAGTCTTGCTTCTTCATTTAAAATCATTGCTCCAATGGGATATCCGCCTAAAGCCGAAAGAATAAAAATAAGCAAAATTTTATTTTTTGAATTTTTTAAATTTAATGATTCTATAATTCCGATAAATAATAAAACGCAAACCATAAAAGGAAATAATGACGGTATCAGTACATCGGAGCACAAATAAAGCCCTTTTACAGCTCCGTTTACAGCATCATCCCTAAAAAAGATAAGACAAAACGCAAACAAAGATATTAAAGAAAAAATAATAATTCTTTTAAAAACTTTCAAATAAAACACACCCCGCATAATTATATTCGGAGATCATATCTAATATAATTAATTAAATTTACTTTATTTTGGGGCGATGAATAATAATGTCCGAAAAATTCAAATTTAAAAGCCGAAAAAAACAATGTGCAAAAATTTTTAAATGTTCGCAAGATTATTTTTCCGATAATGCTCAAAACGGAGCGCATATAGAAATATTTTCCGATAAGGAACTGACTCTAGAAGGCTGCAAAGGAATTTTAAATTACGATACCGACTTTTTAAGACTTGAAGTTTTAAAAGGCGAGATATCGGTTTTCGGCGAAAATTTTTTAATTTTATCATTTGAAAATGAAGTTATCAGCATAAAAGGCAAAATCACATCAATAGAATTTTCAAACTGACAGATACTGGAGATAACTATGAATTCGATTTTAAGATTTTTAAGCGGATATCTTATTATAAAAATAATGGGCGATGACAGGGAAAAGGTTATTAACCGCGCGGCAATAAACGGAATAATACTAAAAAACTTCCGTTCAGAAAAAGATTATATTACAGTTTTAACAGGCATTAAAGATTTTAAAAAATTTCGGAAAATAAAAAGAGGGAGTGCCACTAAGATAAAAATTTTAAAAAAGCGCGGTATACCGTTTATAATAGGAAAATATAAAAAAAGAACAGGCTTTTTGACAGGTATTATATTGTTTTTTTTAATTCTTGAAACTATGTCCGGTTATATATGGAAAATAGAAGTTCACGGCAATAAAACCATCGACGATGAAACCATTATAAATTCCTGTAAAAAAATCGGAATAACCGAGGGAAAAAGATATAAAAAATCGACTCTTGATAAAAAATCCCAGGAATTACTGCTTGATCTCGATAACCTTTCCTGGGCGGCAATCAATGAAGAAGGCTGCATTTTAAGCGTCGATGTCAGTGAAATAAAGGATAAAAAAAATAAAGAAAAACCCGGAAATATCAAAAGCTCTGCCGACGGAATTATTACCAAAATCGATATAAGTTCGGGTATGCCGCTCGTAAAGGTCGGCGACGCAGTTTCTAAAGACGAACTGCTTGTTTCAGGAATTATAGAGGGCAAAAATACAACGCAGTTTGTAAAATCAAAGGGCGATATCTTTGCCGATACCCAAAGATCGATCGAGTCTTCGGAAAATTACAGCATAGTCATTAAAGAAAAAACAAAAAAGAAGGAAAAAAGAGCAGTTTTATCTTTATTCGGACTTAAAATTCCGTTGTTTATAGGTGATTGTACCAAAGAAAATATAAATAGTACAACTTTCAAGCAATTTAAGCTTTTAAAAAAAGAAATACCCATAACTCTGACCGCGAAAGAATATACAATTTGTGATACTAAAAAAGAAGTAAGGTCTAAAAATAAGCTTGAAAAAATATTGAGAGAAAAAAATAAAAAATATATAGAAAAAAACTTCGGTAAAAATGCCAAAATAGTAGATCTTAAAACCGAATTTACAAAATCCGGCGCTAAGGTAACTACTTATTTTACAACAAATGAGAATATTGCCATGCAGGAGTCTATAATTATTGAAGATCAAAATTGACATAATGACTTAAATTTAGTATAATAAAAAAAGATTAATTCGGAGCGTGATATCTAATAGAGCTTTATTTTGATTTATCGGAAGTTAATAATTTAACGGACCTTTTCGGCGAGTTTGACAATAATATTTCTTTGCTTGAAAAGAAATTCAATGTTTCTTTTCTTTTAAGAGATTCCAAGCTTAAAATAAAAGGCGAAGAAGAGAACATAAAAAGAGCATTAAAAGCTATAAAATGTCTTAAATCCTATCTTGATAACGGCGAAGCTTTAAACGAGCAAACCGTAGGTTATGTTACGGATATGATAGAAGACGAAACCGAGTCAAAAATAGAAGGCTTAGCAGGTGACGGACCTGCTTATATCACTTCTTCGGGCAAGCCTGTAAAACCGAAGACTTTAGGACAGAAAAAATATATTGAAGCAATTAAAAAGAACACGGTTACCATAGGCGTCGGTCCTGCGGGAACCGGAAAAACTTATCTTGCGGTTGCCGAGGCAGTTAAAAGCTTTAAAGAAAAAAACACTTCAAAAATCATTCTTACAAGACCGGCAGTTGAAGCAGGGGAGAGTTTGGGTTTTTTGCCCGGAGATCTTCAGCAGAAAATAGATCCTTATTTGCGACCGCTTTACGATGCGCTTTTTGATATGTTAGGTCCCGAAAGCTTTCAAAAGCATCACGAAAGAGGAGAAATAGAAGTAGCTCCTCTGGCATATATGCGCGGAAGAACCCTTGATAATAGCTTTATAATTCTTGACGAAGCGCAGAACACGACTACCGAGCAGATGAAAATGTTTTTAACGAGGCTCGGATTTAATTCAAAAATAGTCGTAACAGGCGATATCACGCAGATAGATCTGCCAAGCGGTAAAAAGTCAGGTCTTAAAGAAGCGGTAAAAATTCTAAAGAATATTGAAGGAATTTCTATCGTAAAACTGACTGAAAAAGATGTTGTAAGACATAAACTTGTTCAGGAAATAATCAAAGCCTACGAAAAAAACGGAGGAAAAAATGAAAACAAAGGTAAATATAACAGACAAGCAAAAAAAGATTAAATTGCCCACCGGGACAAGACTTCTTATAAGAAAAGCCTGTATTGCCACTTTAACGGAAGAAAATTTTCCTTTTGACGCTGAAATCGAGGTAACTTTGACCGATGATGAAACAATAAGGGAACTGAATAAAAATTTCAGAGATACCGACAGATCAACCGATGTTTTATCTTTTCCGCTCGGAGAAAACGGGGTTTATGATACCAATCCCGAAAGCGGTATGAAAATGCTCGGCGATGTTGTAATTTCCGTAGAACATGCAGTAATGCAGTCTGAACTTTACGGGCACAGTTTAGAAAGAGAAATTTCTTTTCTCACCGTTCATTCAATTTTGCATTTGCTCGGTTACGATCATATTAACAGCAAGCTTGAAGAAACTGTTATGAGAGAAAAACAGGATATAATTCTCGAAGAATTAGGTCTTGCTATTAATAAGGTATAATAATGGAAAAATCTGCTTTTATTACTATTCTCGGCAGGGCGAATGTCGGGAAAAGTTCGCTTTTAAATAAGATAATAGGCCAAAAGGTGGCTATCGTTTCGTCTAAGCCGCAAACTACCAGAACCAGAATTATGGGAATAAAAACAGTCGGTGAGATCCAATATGTTTTTATCGATACACCGGGTTTTTTCAAGCCTCATAATCTTCTTGGTGATAATATGGTAAAAGCTGTTAAAAGTTCGCTTGCAGATGTTGACGCAGCAGTGCTCGTTGTAGACGCGGCGGCAAAATTCAAATTTGATCCTAACTCCATTCCCGCAGCAGAAGCGGAGCTTATCAATAATATAAAAGCTAAAAAGATACCTTGTGTCCTTGCAGTAAACAAAATCGATCTTTTAAAAGAAAAAAACGAGATTTTAAAATATATAGATAAATATTCTAAATATTATAATTTTGAAAGTATAATTCCCGTTTCAGCCAAAGATGGGATTAACACAGATAAAATTTTATCCGAATTATCTGAATTTGCAAAACCCTCAATGCACTATTTCCCGGACAACGAAACGACTGATCAACCCGACAGGATCATAGTAGCCGAAATAATAAGAGAAAAACTTTTAAGAATGCTTAATTCCGAAGTTCCTCACGGAACGGCCGTTGATATAGAAAGCTTTTATGAGCGCGACGGAAAATCAGGCGAACCGATTATTGAGATCGGCGCCACTATTATATGCGAGAAAAATTCTCATAAGGGAATTATCATAGGAAAAAGCGGAGCGATGCTTAAAAATATCGGAACTTCGGCGCGCCGCGATATCGAAGAATTTTTCGGGACAAAATGCTCGCTGAAGCTCTGGGTAAAGGTTAAAGAAGACTGGCGCAACAGACAAAACCTTATCCGCAATTTCGGGCTTGATTTTGAAAAATAATTTTTATAAAACTCTCTTAGAAAGGAAATAATATTTATATAAACCTTTCGGAGGGATTTTTACGGATAAAAACAAAAAGTGGCTGAAATTCATTATTTCAGGCAAAGCCGAAGATTATATCAGTTATAAAAACACTTTAAATTCGCAGGAAATGGAAAAACGGAGTGAAAACAATGCGCTTTTCGACCGACGCTCTGGTGATAAAGGAAAAAATAGTTAACGAAAGCGACAGACTTGTAACTCTAATGACGCGTGACAGGGGAGTTATAAATGCCTTTGCCGCAGGAGCAAAAGCTATAAAAAGCAAAAAAGGTGCGGCAACCTCGCTTTTAAGCTTTTCCGACTTTAATATAGAAGAAAAAAACGGAATTTACCGAATAAGAGAAGCGGCAATAAAGCACTGCTTTTTTTCGGTAGGTCAGGATATTTTGGATCTTGCTCTTTCGCAGTATTTTTGCGAGATCTGCTTTGTTCTCGGAACATCGGACAGCGACTGTGAGGAATTTTTAAGAATCATACTCAATTCCCTTTATTTCTTAACTACAAAAAAGAAATCGAACTTCTTTATTAAAACCGTTACTGAGCTGAGGATAGCTTGCGAATGCGGATATAAGCCGGATCTTATCGCCTGCTGTGAATGCGGAAAATACAGTGAAGACGAGACAGTCTTTTTTAAAATTGACGACGGCGTGCTGTTTTGCCCGGAATGTAAAAGCGGAGAAAATTGCGTAAAAGTATCGCCTGCCGTTCTTAAAGCTATGAGGCATACTGTTTATTCCGAATTAAATAGGCTTTATTCTTTTGATTTATCTGAAAATGCCGCGCGTGAAATGAGCAGCATAACCGAAAAATACATAACTTATCAGACCGAACATCATTTCAAAACTCTTGATTTTTACAATAGTTTATTATAGAGAGGAAAAAATGACTTATAACATAATCAAACATATGAAGACTCTTGAACTGGATAAAGTTTTATCAAGAGTCTCTGAATTTGCCGTGTGTGACGACGCCGGAAATTTAATTAAAAATATTATACCGGAAACTTCTTTTCTTTCCGCAAAGAATGAACTTGATAAAACGGATGAGGCTTACAGGCTCACAGCTTTAAATTCCGCGCCGCCTTTTTCAAATTGCAAAAATATTGAAAATGCATTATCAAGGGCAAAAGTGGGCTCCGTTTTACAGCCCGCTGAATTATTGAATATAGCTTCCGTTTTAAAAACCGTTAGAGAAGTAAAAAAATGGTATGATAACTCGGAACTTAAACCTGATAATTCCGTTTTAAAAGAAAGCTTTGATCAGCTTTATCCTAATAAATATCTCGAAGAAAAAATCACTTTCACAGTTATTTCCGAAGAGGAAATCAGCGATAACGCTTCCGCCGCTTTAAGCAATATAAGAAATAAAATTAAGCAAAATTCCTCAAAGATTAGAGAAAGTCTTGATAAAATGATAAAAGGCGCAAATTCGAAATACCTGCAGGAGGCTATCATCACTCAAAGAGAGGGAAGATATGTCGTTCCCGTTAAAGCAGAATTCAGAAACGCGGTAAGCGGAATTGTTCACGATACCTCTTCAAGCGGCTCCACGGTGTTTATAGAGCCGATAGGAGTAGTTGAAGCAAACAACCAGATAAGAATATTAAAATCGCAGGAAAAAGCCGAAATAGAAAGAATTTTAAAAGAAATTTCATTGGAAGTTTCTGATTTTTCAGATAATATTTCTTTTTCCTTTGACAAATTGGTTGAACTTGATGTTTGCTTTGCAAAATCCAAATATGCTTATTTCTTAAATTGTGTTAAACCTGAATTAAATAATGAAAATATAATCGTTTTAAATAATGCCAGGCATCCGCTTATCGATAAAAATACCGCAGTGCCGATAAGTATTGAAATAGGAAAGGATTTTGACACACTTGTTATAACAGGTCCTAACACAGGTGGAAAAACCGTTTCTTTAAAAACCGTGGGGCTTTTATCTCTAATGGCAGCATGCGGACTTTTTATACCGGCTTTGGAAAACAGCAAAGTAGCGGTTTTTGAAAAGGTTTTTGCCGATATCGGCGATGAGCAAAGTATTTCGCAATCGCTTTCAACATTTTCATCGCATATGAAAAATATAGTAAATATTTTAGAAGAATGCGGCAATTCTTCACTTGTTCTGCTTGATGAGTTATGCTCCGGCACCGATCCTGTTGAGGGCGCGGCTCTTGCAAAAGCCATTCTTTTAAAATTATCGGATTTAGGTGCAAAAACCGTATCAACCACGCACTATTCAGAGCTTAAAACCTATGCTCTTGATACTCCGCGTGTTCAAAATGCAGGTTGCGAATTTGATATAAATACTTTAAAGCCAACATATAAGCTTGTTTTAGGAACACCCGGCAGATCCAATGCTTTTTTGATTTCAAAAAGACTTGGATTAAGCGATGAAATTATCGATTCTGCAAAAACACAAGTTAATAATGAATCGGGAAAATTCGAAAGAGTTATTGCAAATCTTGAAGAAGAGCGACAAAAAACTCAAATGCTTTTAAAAGAAACGGAAAATTTAAAAGCACAACTCAAAGAGGAAAAAAATAAAATTTCCGCCGAGAAAGAAAAACTTGATTTGCAAATCTCCGAACTCACGGAAAACGCAAGAAAAACTGCTGCACAAATAATTGAAAACGCAAAATACAAATCATCTCAGCTTTTAAATGATCTTGAAGAAAAAAATAAAAAAATCAATTCTGAAAATGCCGGCAATTTATTCGATAAAGCAAAAAAAGAATATCATGCGGCTATGAAAGAATTTGATGAAATTTCCGATCCAATTACGAGAAACACAAAAGGCGAAAAGTTAAAATCTGCGCCAAATATCGGAGATAAAGTTTTAATATCTTCTATCAACAGTGAGGGTGAAGTGCTGGATATCGATTTAAAAGGGAAGCGAGCTTATATTCTATCAGGATCTATCAAACTTTGGGTGAAATATGACGACTTGCTTTTCAAAAAAGCCACCGTCAATCCCAAAAAACAAAAATCGCACAATTCCTCCTCTCATGGATTTTCTTCTCAAAATATAATAGTATCTCCTCAAATCGATTTGCGTGGACTTATGGCTGATGAAGCAATGCTTGAGCTTGATAAATATATCGATAATGCAAAGCTTGCAGGTCTTGGAGAAGTTACGATTATTCATGGAAAGGGAACCGGTGTTTTAAGAAATTCGGTTAAGCAATTTTTAAAATCAAACAAGCATATTGAATCATTTCGCTTGGGAGTGTTTGGAGAAGGAAAAAATGGGGTCACTGTTGCAACTCTGAAAAAATAGAAGTAAAGAGGGAAAATTATATAGTATAAATACAATGAAAGACAGTATGCATACCGTAGAGTGGGAAATCCATGTAAAATTCTTCGGGAAATAAACAAGATAAAGAATATTACTTTAAAAGAAAAAAATCGATTGGAAAAATATCAAATAATTGATTATTAAATAAAATCCGACTGCAAAACCTTCTTTCAAGAAAGTTTTGCAGTCGGATTTTTTATATAACATATCCTCCGCTGACGGATAATATCTGTCCTGTAATATAATTCGCGTCATCAGAAGCTAAAAATACGACCGATTTTGCTATATCTTCAACAGTTCCTATTCTGCCTAAAGGTATTTCCTCAACAAATGAATTTAAATCATCTGTTGAAACGGCTTCGTTCATTTTTGTGGCAATTAATCCGGGAGAAACCGCATTAACCGTTATTCCGCTGGGAGCAAGTTCTTTTGCAAGAGCTTTTGTTAAACCGTTTACCCCGGCTTTGGCCGCAGAATATGCAACTTCGCAAGACGCCCCGATTTCTCCCCACATTGATGATATATTTATGATTTTACCGCTTTTTTGATGAATCATAATTTTTGCTGCCTCTTTACAGCATAAATAAGCACCCAAAAGATCCACAGAAAAAATATCTTTATATTTTTCTTCTTCAAGGGAAGTGATTGTATCTATATAAGATACTCCCGCATTATTAACAAGCAAATCAATCCTTCCGAATTTTTCAAGCGCGAAATTCATCATTTCAAACACATCTTTTTTATTTGATACATCGGCTTTAAAAGCATAAGCTTCGCATCCTAACAAGCGCAGGGAAGAGGAGAGGGCATCGGCTTTGTTCTTATTTTTATTATAGTTTACAATTATATTGTAGCCCTTCGCGGCAAGTGCCTTGCAAACGGCAGAACCTATATCTCCGGAACCGCCTGTTATAACAGCAGATTTTTTCATTAAATCACCTTTTAAATTTTTTAATAATTATATCATAAAATTTTAAAAAAACAAATAATAATTTCACAATAATTTGGGTTAACATAATTCTAACATAAGCATATATTGTGTGGTTTACATAAATAGTTAACATAATTCTTTTTAATTTTAAATTTAACGGTTGACATAAAATAAAAAATGTAGTATAAATATATTTACACCGCTGTTTATATTAAAATCATCGTCATTTTTATGTAACCCTTTAAAAACAAAATATATATTTTTTCTGATTTTGTTAACATAAAACAATACAATTTCATAAAATTTATTCATATCTTGTCCTTTTGGCTCATAGTATTAATCGTCAGGAGGGCAATTATTATGAACAAGGGCGCACTAATCAATTTCAGAAAATTTAAAGTCAATAAATTTTTTAAGATCAATAAAATCGTTTTTTTAATGTGTTTGCTGTTCGTTATAGGCTTAATTATCGGTCTTATTCTTTTAAGCAAAAACAAAGCGATTTTAGCTTTTTCCAAAAAGGTATTTTCCGACTATTTTATTTTAAGGTCAAAAAAATCCTTTTTTAAAATATTTTTTTCATCATTTTTATCTTCGCTTGTTTTTTTGCTTTTTATTTTTGTTTCGGGCGCTTCGGTGCTTGGAGTTATCACCGTTCCTTTTTTTGTAACGGCTAAAGGGTTCCTTTTTGGAATTCTCTGCGGGTTTGCTTTTAATTCTTTTTCACTTAAAGGTGTAGCTTTTAACGCTATGATACTGATTCCCGGATCAATAATAGGTTTGATATCTTACCTTTTTGCAGCAAAATATTCTGTTATTTTTTCATGCGATTTTATAAAGCTTATTTTTCCAAAAAGCAGACCTATCAATCTTTTCGGCGGTTTCAGAGATTATACTTATAAATATTTCACTGTTGTTTGCTTTACATTAATTTCTGCATTATCCGATGCCGCAGTAAGTTATTTCTTTATAAAATTTTTTAATTTCAGCGTTTAAAAAAGGAGGTGTGATAATTGAATTTTTATACAGACGGATTCAAGGAATACTTAAAGGAAGTCAAAAAAACTTCTTTAAATACGCTTGACGCTTATATCCGTGATGTCAGCCAATTTATAAGTTATTGCACCTCTAATAATATTTACGATATCGGAAAGATCAACGAAAAAACAATTCTTGATTTCCTTAAACACCTTTCCGATATAGGTAAGAGCGAATCTACAAAATCAAGAATAATAGCTTCGCTCAGGTGTTATTTTAAATATCTTATATCATTAAACGTTTTATCCGCCGATCCTTCAAAAGCGGTTAAAATGCATAAATCAACAAGAAAGCTTCCGGATGTTCTAGAAGTAAACGAGATTGTTAATTTATTGTCACAAGCAAGCGGTTCGGATTATAAAAGTCTTCGTGACAGAGCTATGCTCGAGCTTCACTATGCCACAGGTATAAAGGTAACGGAGCTGATAGAATTAAGAGTTTATGATATCAATCTTCAGATCGGTATTTTACATACGCACAGTTCCGGTCACGAAAGAATAATTCCTGTTTATTCCGACGCTGTTAAGCACATAGAAGATTATATGAAATATGCAAGACCTGCTATAGTAAACGATGACTCGGAGGACAGGCTGTTTACTAATATGAACGGTAATCCGCTGACAAGACAGGGCTTTTGGAAAATAATAAAATACTATGCTGATAAGGCGGGTATAAAAAAAGATATCAATCCTCAGACATTGAGGCATTCTTTTGCAACACACTTGCTTGAAAACGGCGCTCAACTTAAAGATTTAAAAGAATTGCTCGGTCACTCCGATATTGCTTCAACACAAGTTTATGCTCAAGTGGTAAAAAGCAAATATGTCAGATCTTATGCAAAATTTCATCCGCTTGCCAAATAATGCTCACTGTAATAGTAATATAAATTTATATTACTATTACAGTGAGCATTTATATTATGTTCCCTGAATTATACAAAATATTCATTTTGTATAATTGCATATAGTATTTTGCAGGCGGATCACCCCGCCTTTTTATTTTGCAATTACCGCGCCCTTAGGCGCTTACAAAATGCCTGTTTTGTTCCGTTGTGCGGTACTACTCCTTCTAAGCACTTTTCCGGAAACAAAAATGCAGCAGAATATTTTTTCTGCTGCAAAAAAATTTTAAGTTTGTTTTCCTTTCAAAACATCTGCTATCTCCGAAATTGATATGTACGCATACGGATCAATATTATGAACTATAGTTCTTAGTTTAGTGATCTGAAATCTATTGACAACGGCATAAATCATTTTTTTATCTGTTCCCGAATAAAATCCTTTGGCGTCAAGCACTGTAAGTCCGCAGCCGAATTCTTCGGACAGCGCCGAACAGACCGAATCTGAATTCGATGTAACTATAATCGCCGCCTTTGATCGGTCAATACCCTCAACAAGAAAGTCTACCGTTTTAAGGGCCGCGGCATAAGCTACAATTGAATAGAGCGGTAAAATCCAACTGTTTAAAACAATTCCGCATATTATATATAGTAATAAATTATATATCATAACAAATGTTCCGACTGAAATTCCCAGAATTTTTGAGAAGATCACCGCCACCACTTCAATTCCGTCCATAGCGCCGCCATACCGAATAGCCATACCGCTTCCCACTCCGGAAATCAATCCTCCGAATATTGCGCAAAGAAGCAAATCTTCGCCGGCAAGCGGAGAAGCTATGCTCACATCAACAGGAAAAACATCCGTTATAAGAAATGCGGAAAAAGAATAAATAAAAACAGCATAAATGGAATAAACGGTGAACACTATCCCCTGCTTTCTCAAGCCATATAAAAATAGCGGTATATTTAATATAATAAGAAACATAGATAGAGATAGGAAACTCGGTGTTATTTGTGAAAGCAGTATCGATGTTCCCGAAATCCCGCTGTCATATAGGTTTACAGGAGCCAAAAACATAGTAACTCCTATAGCATTGATTATTCCGGCAATCGTAAGGAATAAAAAGTTTTTTATTTTAAAGCTGTTTTTGCCTAAATTCATCTTAAAACCTGCTTTCATATCGTAAATTTTATTAATTATATCATAAAATTCAGTAAAAAACCATAATCAAATTTGTCGAATAATAAAAAATAAACAAAATTTTTCTAAAATGCGGCCGATTATCTACAAATTTAACAGTGCGAAAACTATTGACAAAACAAAAATCGTATGATAAAATATGTGTAAATTTTAAGGAAGGTGTTGGGTATGTTTAATTGTTCGTATTTTAAAAAGAACAGTAATAGCTCCACAGATGCAAATTTTGCACCTGCATGTTGTAACGCCTTCAAATTTAATATTCTAAACAAAGTGGGCACTGTCGTCATAGCAGTGTCTATTTTTGTATTTCGACTTATTAATATTATTATAATTAGCAATTCAAAGATAATTTCAAAAAGCAAAACAAGCTGTTGTCTGATTACAGAATAAATCAGTTTCTTATCAAGCTTTGCTTTTTGAAAAAAGCAAAGCTTTTTTTGATTTTTACGGTAATTGAAATTGCGATTGTAATATAAAGCGCATAATGGTTATATCGGTAATTGTAATTTTACTTGCCGTTAAAATAATAAATCTTTTAAGAAAGAGGTAATTAAAAATGAAGAAATCAGCAAAATTTTTAAGCCTGGCTATGGCAGTCGCTATGGTCTGCGGCGTTTTTGCGGGATGCGGTAAGAAAAACTATACCGCTGACAATAAGGAGTATGTAATCGGTCTTTCCGGTCCGCTTACAGGTGCCGCCGCGATTTACGGCAACGGTGTTAAGAACGGTGCCCAGCTTGCTATAGATGAAATCAATGCGGCAGGCGGACTCAACGGCGTTAAATTCAAGCTTGAAACTACCGACGATATGAACGACGCTACCAAAGTTGCAACAAACTATGCTTCCTTACTTGAAAAAGGAATGCAGGTCTCCTTTGGATGTGTAACATCTGCTCCCTGCGCTGAGTGGACTAACCTTTCTCACGAAGACAATGTATTCTTTTTAACTCCTTCTGCTTCTAATGACGATGTTCCGAAATATGACAACGGATATCAGATGTGCTTTGCAGACGGTAACCAGGGTAAAGAAGCCGCTAAATATGTCAACGAGAAATTTAAGGGTAAGACCATCGGCGTATTTTATAAATCCGATGATAACTACTCTTCAGGTATCTTCAAGCAGTTCAAGAAAAACCTTGATTCAAGCGTAAAAATTGTTGAGACCCTCTTTACAGATGCAGGCGCTACAAGTTTTGACTCTCAGATCAATGAACTCAAAGACTGCAAATTTGTATTTATGCCCATCTATTACACTCCCGCAACCATATTTATGACTCAGGCTAAAGGCAAAATTGCCGATGACGCTGTTTACTATGGCTGCGACGGATTTGACGGAATTGATTCTACCGAAGGCTTTGACATCAACTCTATCCCCCAGGAAGTATCTATGCTTTCTCACTTTGATTCTTCTGCTACCACAGGCGCCGCAGGTGATTTCATAAAGAAATATACCGAGAAATACGGCAAAGAAACTCTTAACCAGTTCGGCGCTTCCGCTTACGACTGTGTATATGCTATCTACGGCGCAATGAAAGAAGCTAAGGTTGACGATGTTACCATCTCCGCTTCCGATCTTTGCGATATACTCAAAGATACTTTCAAGACCTTCAAACTCACAAATGCTGTAACAGGCGGCGAAAAAGGTGAAGTTTCTTGGGAAAAGAGCGGTACTGTTAACAAAGAAGCTATTAAATTTGTTATAAAGAAAGCAGATAACGCTTAATCTATCTAATATGTATTCTCCGGCATATCAAAAAAGGTGTGCCGGGGATACGCTCTGTATATTAACCGAGACTTAATAGCTTGGTTTTTAATGCGAGCTATTAAGTGTCGGTTAATATTAAATTCATTACGGTAAGGTGTTAAAATGGAAATTATTACAACCTTAATAAACGGCCTTAGCATCGGCGGAATTTATGCTATGATTGCGTTAGGCTACACAATGGTATACGGCATTGCTAAAATGCTCAACTTTGCGCACGGCGACATTATTATGGTCGGCGGATATACTATTTATGTTTTTATGATGATGACGGGTCACCCGTTCATCGCAATACTAGCAGCAATTATATTCTGCACACTCCTGGGAATAACCATTGAAAGAGTTGCTTATAAGCCTCTTCGCGGCGCTTCTCCTCTTGCGGTACTTATTACTGCGATCGGCGTAAGCTATCTTTTGCAGAGTTTGGCACAGATCATATTCGGATCGGCTCCTAAAATGGTAAATATTTTTGAGCTCGGAACCGTTAAAATAGGCTCGATGAAGATACAGGTCGCTACCCTGCTCACGCTTGCCTGCACCATAGTAGTAATGGCGGCGCTCAGCATTTTCGTTAAGTACACTAAAATGGGAAGAGCAATGATAGCTACCTCTGAAGACAGAGATGCAACTCAGCTTATGGGAATAAATGTTAATATGGTTATCACCGTAACATTTGCAATAGGCTCAGCTCTCGCTGCTATTGCAGGTCTTTTCTATCTGCTTAAATCTCCAAGCATTTCAAATACATTCGGTTCAATGCCCGGAATAAAAGCTTTCACAGCGGCTGTTATCGGCGGAATCGGATCGATACCCGGTGCTATGATCGGCGGTATATTCTTAGGTATAATAGAGTGCATATCTTATAAAATTCCTGCTCTCGCCGCTTATACCGATGCAATAGAATTCCTTATACTTATAGTTATTCTTCTTGTTAAACCGACAGGAATTCTCGGTAAGAAGAGAAAGGAGAAAGTATAATGGGAAATTCAAAATTATCTAAAATCAAATGGAAACATTATATTAATTATGCTGTGATTTCCGCTTTCACGATTTTTCTTCTTATCAGTTCTCTTACTTTCGGTCTTGAAAAATCAACAATTTATCTTGTAGAAAAAATTTCAATCGCAATCATACTTGCTTTATCTTTAAACCTTGTTGTAGGTTTCTTAGGAGAGCTTTCCCTCGGTCACGCCGGATTTATGTGTATAGGCGCTTATCTCGGCGGAAAATGCTCGCTTATTCTTGAACAAAAGCTTGGCTCAACAGGTCCGCTTTCACTGATCATATCTTTACTTGTTGGCGGTATCTGTGCGGCATTCTTTGGATTTGTGGTGGGTCTTCCCGCACTTCGCCTTAAAGGTGACTATCTTGCTATAGTTACTTTAGGTTTCGGAGAAATAGTAAAATCGGTTTTCCAAAACACAAGTCAGGAATCTTTCGGCGGTGCTTTAGGTCTTGAAACTCCGAGATATGATAAAGACTCACTTTATCTTTGTGCGTTTATTATCGTTCTTATAACACTCGCCGTTATTCAGAATCTTATGCGTTCTAAACACGGCAGAGCTATAACCTCAATAAGAGATAATGAAATTGCCGCTAAAGCAACAGGTATCAGCGTAACGAAATATAAGCTTTTAGCTTTCATTATTTCTTCATTCTTCGCAGGCGTTGCCGGCGTTCTTTACAGCTTTTCAAACTATAATGTTCAGAGCTCAAAATTCGGTTATAACTATTCGATAGAAATTCTTGTTATGGTCGTTCTCGGCGGAATCGGCTCTATCAACGGTTCGATAATCGCCGCAGCGCTTATAACATTCATCAACACCGAATTCGCAACAATCCTTACAGGCAACCTTGCGGTTCTGCAGAACCTGCTCTATGCAATAATTCTTATCTTAATAGTTATCTACAATAACTCTCCCGCATTTAAAGCAATACGCGATAAATACGATTTAAGAAAGCTTTTCGAAAAGCTCCACAAGAAAAAAGATCCGTCTGTGATAAAAGACGATTCCGCAAAATGGGCTCGCATACAGACTAAAATTCCTATGGATGAGGTTTTATCGGTAGATGTTTCAGCAACCGATCCTAACAACCTTAAACCCGATAAATCACCGAAGGAGGATAAATGATGTCAGAATATGTACTTGAAACAATAGACCTCGGAATATCCTTCGGAGGACTTAAAGCGGCACAAGATGTTAATATTAAAATAAAGAAAAATCAGATTTACGGTCTTGTCGGACCTAACGGTGCCGGTAAAACTACGATTTTCAATCTTCTCACCGGAGTTTATCAGCCAACAACCGGAACTTTCCTTTTAAACGGCGAAGATCTTAAAGGTAAATCACAGGAAAAGATTAATCATAAAGGAATTGCCCGTACTTTCCAGAACATCAGACTGTTCAACAATATGAGCGTTATCAGAAATGTTATGGTAGGTCTTTCAAATCAGCCTGAATTCAAATGCGGCTTCCTTTCTTCGATTTTAAGATTGCCTAAGCATTTTAAGGTTGAAAAAGCAATGCGTAACCGCGCAAAGGAAATTCTCCGCATTTTCGACCTGGAAGAAGAAAGAAACAATCTTGCGTGCAACCTCCCCTATGGTAAACAGCGTAAGCTTGAAATTGCCCGGGCTCTTGCGACCAATCCTAAGCTTTTACTTCTTGACGAGCCTGCCGCGGGAATGAATCCTAACGAAACCAAGGATCTAATGGACACCATATTTTTGATCCGCGATAAATTCGATATGACCATTTTGCTCATAGAGCACGATATGAAATTCGTTTCGGGACTGTGCGACGAAGTGACCGTTCTTAACTTCGGTACTGTTCTCGCTCAGGGTAATACTAAAGAAGCACTTAACGATCCCGAAGTTATCAAAGCTTATATCGGCGGTTAAAGGAGAATATTATGGCATTACTTGAAATTAAAGATTTAGAAGTATTTTACGGTGTTATTCAGGCGCTTAAAGGTATAAGCTTTTTTGTTGATGAGGGCGAGATCATCACCCTTATCGGTGCTAACGGCGCAGGTAAAACTACTACTATGCAGAGTGTTATCGGTCTTATTCCGAAAAAAGCAGGCACTGTTACTTATAACGGCGAAAATATAACTCACACTCCCGCTCATAAGCTTGTCGGAAAAGGTATGGCACAGGTTCCCGAGGGAAGAAGAATTTTTCAGGAGCTTACTGTTTATGAAAATCTTCTGATGGGCGCATTCCTCAATAAGGATAAAAAAGAAATTAAAGACGATATTGAAAGAATTTATACTCTTTTCCCGAGGCTTAAAGAAAGAAAAAGCCAGATAGCCGGAACTCTTTCCGGCGGCGAACAGCAAATGCTTGCGATGGGCAGAGCGCTTATGAGTAAACCTAAGCTTCTTATGCTCGACGAGCCTTCTATGGGTCTTTCACCGCTGCTTGTCGATGAGGTTTTCAGTCTTATCAAAGAGATTAATAAAGACGGAACAACAATTTTGCTTGTTGAACAAAACGCAGGTAAATCTCTTGCAATTTCAGACAGAGCCTATGTCCTTGAAAACGGCAAAATAGTTTTAACAGGTACAGGCAAAGAGCTTATGGAAAGCGATATGGTTAAAAAAGCCTATCTCGGAGGTTAATAAAATAAAAAAGACTGCATTTTGCAGTCTTTTTTTTAACCTAATGCAACATCAAGCAGCATCATAATTGCAAAGCCTAAAATAATACCGATCGTAGAAAAATACGGCGCCTCTTCCCTGTTTTGCTGACATTCCGGTATAAGCTCGTGAACGGCGACTAAAATCATAGCTCCCGCTGCAAAAGACAGCGCATAAGGCATAATTGACTCGACAAAAACTACAAGCACCGCGCCGATAAGACCTGCAATCGGCTCAACTAGCCCTGACGCCTGACCTATAAGAAAACTTTTTATTCTCGATTTTCCTTCTCGCCTTAAAGGAATTGAAACTGCCGCTCCCTCCGGAAAATTCTGTAATGCTATACCTATTGCGATACTGAATGCACCCATAATTTGTTCCGAAGTAGCATTTGCTCCTTTTAACGCTCCGAACGCAACACCTACTGCCAAACCCTCGGGAATATTGTGCAGGGTAATTGATAAAACAAGCATAAAAATTCTGCTTTTTCGCGGATTTATTTCATTCGAGCCGTTATTTGCTATTTTAGAAGCCCCTGAAACGATTTTATCGGAAATAAGCAAGAATACCGCCCCGATTATAAACCCAAGCGTAACACTCAAATACGGCGGTATTAAGCTGTTCAGACTGCTTGCCTTATCGATTGCCGGCTGTAAAAGCGACCAGAACGAAGCCGCTATCATAACCCCCGCCGAAAATCCGAGCATAAGATTTAATATTTTATCGTTAGGCTTTTTAAAAAATACGACGGTGCCTGCTCCAAGAGCCGTTACAAACCAGGTGCCTAAGGTTGCAAGCAGTGTCATAAGTATTATTCTGTACATTTTTAACCCTCCGTTAACATTATATTGTAAAAAACAGAGTAAGGTTAAAACTCAAATTTAAAGCACTTTTCTTCACTTATAAATAAAATAAAAAAAGTCAAGGAAAATTCAAATTTTTCCTTGACTTTTTGCTACTTAATTGATATAATAATTAAGCTGTCTATTTGATCCATTAGCTCAGCCGGTAGAGCACTTGACTTTTAATCAAGGTGTCCGGGGTTCGATTCCCCGATGGGTCACCAAGTACAAGCCCGCTTTTAAAAGAGCGGGCTTGTTTTTTCATAAAAGATTTGGAACCAAAAATTCCGCTCTGAAATTTGAGCGGAATTTTTGGTTTAATTATTTAACAACTATATTTACCAGTCTTTTAGGAACATATAATTCTTTTATAACGGTTTTATCTGCAATCTCTTTTGAGACCGATTCTATCGACTTTGCGGAAGCTATAGCGTCTTCAGAAGAAACATCGGCGGCAACTGTTATTCTCCCTCTTATCTTGCCGTTTACCTGAACTGCAATTTCAATAGAAGTTTCAACGCATTTTAACTCGTCAAACTCGGGCCATTTTGCCTCGTTTAGCATTCCGCCGAATTTGCAGAGCTCCCACATTTCCTCTGTGATATGAGGAGCGAAAGGATTTAGAAGAATTAAAAATGTTTCCATTTCCGCTCTGTTTATCTTACCAACAGCATAAATTTCATTGAGCAGTGACATAAGAGCCGCAATAGCGGTATTCATTTTTAAATTCTCGATATCGGAAGAAACTTTCTTGATAGTTTTATTAAAGCTAACAGTAAGCTTATCAGAATAGGTATCACCGTCAGTTAAAATATCAACAAGCGAAAATACCTTTTCAAGAAATCGCTTACTTCCTTTTATTGACGACTGGCTCCACGGTGCGGCTTTTTCAAAATCACCGATAAACATTTCATAGACGCGCATAGTATCGGCGCCGTAATTTTTAACTATATCATCGGGGTTTACGACATTACCGCGCGATTTAGACATCTTTTCACCGTTTTCGCCGAGGATCATTCCGTGGCTTGTGCGCTTATTATACGGCTCAGGACAAGGAACTGCGCCGATATCATATAAAAATCTGTGCCAGAATCTGCTGTAGAGCAAATGAAGAGTGGTATGCTCCATTCCGCCGTTATACCAATCTACGGGCATCCAATAATCAAGCGCTTCTTTTGAAGCAAGCGCATGGTCGTTATGCGGATCGCAGTAACGTAGGAAATACCACGAAGAACCTGCCCACTGCGGCATTGTATCAGTTTCTCTTTTAGCGGGACCTCCGCAGCACGGACAGGTGGTATTAACCCAGTCTGTCACATTTGCAAGAGGAGATTCGCCGTTATCGGTTGGCTCAAAGGTTTCAACGTTCGGCAGTTCTAACGGTAATTCGCTTTCGTTAAGCGGAACATAACCGCATTTTTCGCAGTAAACCATCGGAATAGGCTCTCCCCAATATCTTTGACGGGAGAATACCCAATCCCTCAATTTATAATTAGTCTTTTTAACACCTATTCCCTTTTCGGCTAAGAATTTCTGAATTTTCTTCTTTGCTTCTTCAACTGAAAGACCGTTTAAGAAATCGGAATTTACCATTATACCTTTAGCGCAATCGGTGAAAGGCTCGGAATTTATATCTTTTCCGCCTGCGACAACTTCTCTTATCTCAAGACCGAATTTTTTAGCGAACTCAAAGTCCCTTTCATCGTGAGCAGGGACAGCCATAATAGCGCCTGTTCCGTAAGAAATAAGTACATAATCCGAAATAAATATCGGAATTTCCTGATTATTAACGGGATTAATCGCTTTTATTCCGTCGATTTTCACGCCTGTTTTATCTTTTGAAAGCTCGGTGCGCTCAAAATCGGATTTTTTAGCCGCCTCTGCTTTATAAGCCGCCACTTCGTCAAAATTATTGATTTTATCTTTCCATTTTAAAATAAGCGGATGCTCGGGCGACATTACCATATAGGTGACTCCGAAAAGTGTATCTGCACGAGTGGTAAACACATCAAAACAGTCGCCGGCAGTAGTTTTAAATGTCACCTGTGTGCCGTAAGATCTGCCTATCCAGTTGCGCTGTTGAGTTTTAACTCTCTCGATAAAGTCGACATTATCAAGACCGTCTAAAAGCTTCTCGGCATAGTCGGTTATTTTTAACATCCACTGGCTTTTCTCTTTATGGATAACTTCACTGCCGCAGCGCTCGCATACGCCGTTTACTACTTCTTCATTTGCAAGAACGCATTTGCAGGAAGTACACCAATTGACATTCATTTTTTTCTTATATGCCAAACCTTTTTTATAAAGCTGTAAAAATATCCACTGAGTCCATTTATAATACTGCGGATCAGTAGTATTTATCTCTCTGCTCCAATCAAAAGAAAAACCGAGAGATTTAAGCTGGCGCTTAAAATTAGCTATATTATTCTGTGTAACTATAGCAGGATGAATATGATTTTTAATAGCATAATTTTCAGTAGGAAGTCCGAATGCGTCGAAACCCATAGGATAAAGAACATTAAAACCTTCAAGTCTTTTTTTACGGGCAACGATATCGATAGCGGTATAAGATCTCGGATGGCCTACATGAAGACCTTGACCTGAAGGATAAGGAAATTCTACAAGTCCGTAAAATTTCGGCAGCGAATAATCGTCTTTAGCATTGAAGACCTTTTTTTCTTCCCATATTTTTTGCCACTTTTTTTCTATTTCGGAATAATCGTATTTCATTTTTATGTTCCTTTCTTTAATCCCCTGTGGTTTCGGTGAGAATAGTATTAAGATCAATCTCTTCGGCATCAGCCCAGATGCGGTCGACCGAATAAAACTCACGCTGATCCGGCGTAAAAATATGAATTATAACTCCGGAATAATCCAAAACTATCCAACCTGTTGTTTTGCCCTCTATATGGTGAGGCAAAACTTCTTTATTTTTTAAAGCCTCTTCGGTTTCTTCCGCCAAAGCTCTGACGTGCGTTGACGAATTAGCAGTTGCGATAACAAAATATTCTGTCAGCACCGTAAGATCGTCGACCTTCAAAACCTTAAGATCCTTTGCTTTTTTCAAGTTAAGCGTATTCGCGGCAATTATTGATATTTCTTTAGATTCCATTTTTCACATTCCTTTCATTACAACTTCGTTATATGCTCTTACTGTATCTGGATGAATTGCTTTAGATTGATCTATAAGATCCTTGATAGAATATGAAAGAGCATATCTAAGTCCGCTTTCAAGCGATTCGTCAGTCAATTTTCTTATAACATCGACATCTTCATAATCCCTGTCGGCACTTGTAAAATCAGCAAGATATATAATAATATCCAAAAGCGACATATTTTCTTTTGCCGTTGTATGATATCTTATTGCTTCGATAATATCATTATCGTTGATTTTAAGAATATTTTTAACATAAGCTGCGCCTGATACAGCGTGCCACAGCTTTTCTGCATTCAATTCAATTTCAGAAAGAGTGATATTGAAATTCTTAAAAATTTCAAAATGCTCCTCTTTTTTTGAATTTTTGGTTATATCGTGCAAAAGCCCTGATAAGTATGCTTTTTCGGGATCGGCACCATATTTTAACGCAAGCCTTTTTGCCTCGTTTGCCACGCACAGAGAGTGATAATATCTTTTATCCGTAAGCCTTAATTTCAAAAGGTCTTTATATTCTTCATAATTTTTCATTTATAAATTCTCTTTTCGGTAATAAATTTATAGATTTTTTCAGGGATAAACTTTTTATCGATGTTTTTTCGAAGCTCCGAAGAAGAAATTTCCGTAATTTTTTCATTCATAACTTTTATATTTGCCCCTAATCTCCGCATTTTTTTTAGATCCTTTTCAAATTCTGAATAATTTTCGCCTCTTAAAAATGCCGCAAAAGAAGCAATTTTAAAAAGCTCCTCTGAATCGTGCCAGGTATCGAGAGAAGAAAGCATATCGGCGCCGACAGCAATATAAAATTCCGTGTTATCATACTGTTTTTTAAGGATTTTAACTGTGTCGACCGTATAACTTTTACCCGGTCTTTCAAACTCCAAAAGCAAAAGTTCCGCTTTTTTAAAATCAGCACAGGCAAGCTCGCACATTTTTATTCTGTCTTCATCCGAAGCCAAAAAATCGCAGGTTTTGTGCGGAGGGAGCCTGTCAGGAATAACTAATACCCGATCAAAATAAGGATCAGAGCATAAAGCACTTAACATTTCATAGTGCCCTATGTGAAACGGATTGAAAGTACCTCCGAAAACAGCTGCTTTTATCATTATTTCACCAGCTTGATCTTTTTATTATCCTTGCTTTCGCGGTATAGGATGAATTTTGATCCAATAACCTGTACGACATCTGCTTTAACCGCCTCAGCTATGCTGTCCGCCGCCGTGCGAGATGAAAATTCAGAGTTTTCGAGAGTCCTTAATTTTATAAGCTCTCTCGCCTCAAGCGCTTCATCAACCTGTTTTATAAAAGCCTCGGTTATTCCGCCTTTACCTACTTGAAAAATCGTTTCATATGAATTTGCCATCGCTCTTAATTGAGCGCGCTGTCTGCTGTTTAACATTATTTTTCCTCGCTGATAATATTTTTGATTTTTTCTTCAAAGATTTTTAAAGCCTTTCCTCTGTGGCTTATAAGGTCTTTTTGCTCGCTGCCGATTTCCGCAAAACAGCCAAGCTCGCTTATAAAAACGGGATCATAACCGAATCCGCCGTTTCCTGCAGGTTCAAAGGCTATATATCCTTTGCATTCGCCTTTAGCAGTTACCATTTTGCCGTCAGGGAACAAACAAACGATACTGCAGACAAACTTTGCTGTTCTGTCATCTTTTTTAACGCCTTTAAGCTCACTTAAAAGCTTTTCAATGTTTTTCTGTTCGTTTCCGTGAGTTCCCGAATACCTTGCGGAATAAACGCCCGGTTTACCGCCGAGATAATCAACGCAAAGTCCCGAATCGTCGGCGAAGGTTATAAGACCTGTTTGATCCAAGCCTGCCTTAGCTTTCAAATAAGCGTTTTCCTCAAAGGTTTCTCCTGTTTCTTCGACTTCTTTCAACTCATTTTTCAAATCGAGCTCCGAAAGCACTTCTATACCCATCGGCTCTAAAATTCTTTTTATTTCTTCTAATTTCTTTTTATTTTTAGTTGCGGCTAATATCTTCATAATCTTCTCCGTCTGAAAAAATACCGTCTGCAAATTCTTTTGCGTCAAAGGGTTGGAGATCGTCTATCCCTTCGCCCACGCCGATATATTTAACAGGAATATCAAGCTCATTTTTAATGGAAATAATTATTCCGCCCTTAGCCGTTCCGTCAAGCTTTGTTAAAACAATACCGGTTATATCGGTAACATTTTTAAACTCTCTTGCCTGATTTACTGCGTTTTGACCGGTTGCCGCGTCTAAAACAAGGAGTGTTTCAAAATCCGCTTCGGGCAGTTCGCGTTTAATCACGCGGTTAATTTTAGCAAGCTCGTCCATAAGGTTTTTCTTATTATGAAGTCTACCTGCAGTATCGCAAATTATAACATCACTGCCTTTTGATTTTGCGGAATTGATAGTATCAAAAACGACTGAAGCAGGATCAGTTCCCTCAACGCTTTTTACCATATTCACATCTGCTCTTTCTGCCCAAATGCCGAGCTGATCTATAGCTGCGGCGCGAAAAGTGTCAGCAGCACCGAGAGTGACCTTTTTCCCGCTTTTTTTCAATGAGTAAGCCAACTTTCCGATAGAAGTGGTCTTTCCCACTCCGTTTACTCCGATAACCATTATTATAGAGGGTTTGGTAGAAAGCTTAAGTTCCTCATTTTCGCCTAACATTTCAATTATAATCTCTTTAAGCAATGATTTTATATCTGCCGGATCGGTAACGCCCTTTTCTTTTACCTTACTTCTTAATTTCTGGCAGATACTTTCCGAGGTTTGAAATCCGATATCCGAAGAAACAAGAATTTCCTCAAGTTCCTCAAAAAGATCGTCGTCAATTTTAGTAAAGCTGTTTATGACGCTTTGAATACCGTTGCCTATTGAATTTTTGGTTTTTATTAAGCCCTGTTTAATTTTACTGAATAAACCCATTTATTATCTCCGTTTCATTCAGGCGATCTGCGCACCCTCAAAATTCTTTTCAAGTTCTGCAACATTAAGCTCCAAAAGCTTAGTAACGCCTTTTTCCTGCATTGTAACGCCGTAAAGCATATCTGCGGCTTCCATAGTTCCGCGCCTGTGGGTAACACAAATAAACTGCGTATCGAAATCCGATCTCTTCATATAATCGGCAAATCTTTCGACATTTATATCGTCAAGCGCGGTATCGACCTCGTCTAAGAAACAGAACGGCGGAGCATTGACTTCCATTATTGCAAAATAGATAGACAGTGCAACCAGCGCTTTTTCTCCGCCCGATAATCCTTCAAGACTTGGGACATTTTTACCGGGAAGACGGGCGTCAATATCTATTCCGCTTTCAAGAATATTATCCGGATCAGTCAATTTAAGTGTTGCCTCGCCACCCCCGAAAAGATCCTTAAAGGTTTTTGAAAAATTCTCATTAATCTTATTAAAGCCTGCGACAAAAAGCTCCTGCATTTGGCTTGTAAGCTGATTGATAAGCTTATGAAGCTCGGCTCTCGATTTTTCGACATCGTCGATTTGAGAAGTCATAAAGTCGTACCTTTCCTTGACTTCTTTATACTCCTCTATCGCCGAAACATTTACATTTCCGAGCGCTCTTATTTTGGATTTGATCTCAGAAAGATTTCTCTTTGCCTCCTGTGGTTTTTCGATCTTGATCCCTATTTTTTCAGCCTCGGATTTAGTAAGCTGATATTCATCGAAAAGCTGTCTTATAACCCCGTCATACTCGCTCATCATAACCTCTTTGCGCTCTGTCAGGCGGGCTAATTCGCCGCTTATTTTTTCTCGCTCGGAAGTTCTTTCTTTTTCACTGTTTCTAAGCTCTACACCTTTCTTTTCAACTGAATTTCGCTCTTCCATTTTCTTTTCTATATTTTCATTTGCCTCTTTTACTTTAAATGAAAGATCGGCAATTTTATCTTTTGAGGAAGAAATATCGTCTTTAAAGCCGTTAATTTTAAATTGAACTGCCGCCATTTCGGAATCGATCTCTGAAGCTCTTGAAATTCTGTTTTCAATGGAGCTTTCAAGCTGTACGGCCTGCTGTAAAAGCAGGTTAACATCCTTTTCATCAGCGATTATTTTTAGTTTAACAGCGGTGATCTTTTCAGAAAGTTGTTCTCTTTTTTCGCTCAAATCAACTTTAGAGCCTGTTTTTTCTTCAATAGAATTTTGTATCTTTGCTTTTTCGGATGTGATTTTTTTGATCTCGTTTTGAGCAGAAATAATTTTATCACTTAATTCTCTTTCTTTTCTGTCACCGTCTGTAAGTTCGGCTTCAAGATCGTCTAACACGGATTTTAAATTATTAAATATTCCCTCTATCCGTTTTATTTCAGCAACCGTTCTTATCTTATCTTCGTTTGCAGTGGTTATATCAGCTTTAACGGCTGTTATATCCGCATTTACAGAATTAAGTTCTAATTTAGCGTCTTCAAGCTCTTTTGAAACTTTTATAAGCGCTTCGTTTTGCTCTGCCACATTTTGTTCGAGTCTTTTTATATCCGCAGCGCGACTAAGCATTCCTGCCTGCTTTACAAGCGAACCGCCGGTAAAAGAGCCGCCTGCGTTAACCACCTGACCGTCTAACGATACAACTTTTATGCGGTTACCGTGCTTTTTAGCAATCGCCGCAGCGCTGTCAATATCCTCGGCGACAACTGTCGCACCTAATAGATATCTGATTATTTCGCTGTATTTTTCATCTGTTTTAACAAGATCGGATGCAATACCGATAAAACCGAAATTATCCTCGAATCCTTTTTCTTTGAATTCTCTTGCTTTCATAGTAGAAACAGGCATAAATGTTGCTCTTCCGGAATTGGAAGATTTAAGGGCGCTTATTGCTCTTTTGGCGTCTGCCTCGTTCTCAACTATTATATTTTGAATTGAATTGTTAAGGGCGGTTTCTATCGCTACGGAATATTTTTTATCCACTGATATAACCTTGGAAACAGGTCCGTAAATTCCGCGCAAAAGTCCTTTCTGCGCTTGTGACATAACGGTTTTTACCGCATTTGAAAAGCCTTCCATATTCTTTTCAAGCTCGCCTAAAATTTGTATTCTTCGGTTTTTTGCATCGATATCAAGCTTTATTTCATTGAATTTTTCGGTAAGCTCTTCCACAGTTTGCGTTCTGTTTTTAAATCTTAATTCATAACCGCCGAGAGTATTTGAAAGGGAATTGATATTTTCTTCGGTTTTATTTAAAAGTTCAGTCGTTTCACTGATCTCTTTCTGCGTTTTTTCGCTTTCGGATTTATTTGATTTAATAATATCCAAAAGCGAAGTCTTGCGCTCTTTTAATTGTTCGAGAGAAGACTGTGAAGTAATTAAAACTACCTTTTCATCCGATTCAAGCACAGATAATTCATTTAATTTTGCTGTCAATTCTTCTATCTGTCCGGAAAGATTTTCGCTGTCGCTAAGTAAGCCTGAAAGCTCTTCTTCAGCCTTAATAAGATTATCCTTTGATTCTTTTATAACAGCTTCTTTTTCGGCAGCAAGCCTTTTTTTGAGATCTATTTCTTCTTTAGCCGCAGAATCGGAATTATTAAGCTCCGCTTTTTCGCTTTCAAGCCTTTTTACTGTTTCTTCATTATGAACTATATCGTTTTCAAAAACGGAAATTGTGCCTTCGAGTTTAACGGATTGCTCATTAAAAAGCGCAATATCTGCTCTTATATTTTCGATATCGGAAGTAAGCTTTGAAAACTTTTCGGAATTATGTTCTGACTCTTTATCAAAATCAGAAAGAGCATTTTCAATTTCTCTGTATTTTAATTCCGCCGCCTCTATTTTACTTTCCTGCGCTCTTAAAAGGTCTTTTGAATTATCAAGGGTATAAAGCCAAAGCCCTATTTCAAGCTGTTTTTTATTTTCCGCAAGACTTAAAAATTTTTCTGCTTTTTCGCTTTGTTCCTTTAAGGGCCCTACTCTGCATTCAAGCTCATCCATAATATCTTTAAGTCTTAAAAGATTGTCCTCGGCGGCTGTAAGCTTTCTTTCAGCCTCTGTTTTTCTGTATCTGTATTTCGAAATTCCCGAAGCCTCTTCGAAAATATCGCGCCTTTCATCGGATTTTGAGCTTATAATGGTGTCGATCTTTCCCTGACCGATCATTGAGTATCCGTCGCGGCCGAGACCGGTGTCCATAAAAAGCTCGTGAACATCTTTTAAGCGCACTGAAACACCGTTAATAAGATATTCGCTTTCGTGTGAGCGGTAATATCTTCTTGTAACGGATATACTGTCGTTATCAAAATTCAATGTCCTGTCGGAATTATCGATATTTAAAGTCACTTCGCAAAATCCGTGAGGTCTTCTTTTATCGGTGCCGCCGAAGATGACATCTTCCATAGACTGACCTCTTAATGTCTTAGTGGATTGTTCACCTAAAACCCACCTTACGGCGTCTGAAATATTACTTTTTCCGCTGCCGTTAGGTCCTACGACAGCGGTAATACCTTTTCCGAATTTTAAAACGGTTTTATCTGCAAAAGATTTAAAACCCTGAACCTGTATTGAACTTAAAAGCAAGTGTTCTCACCTGCACCTTTCGACTTTTATTTCGTAATCTTTAAGACTGCTGTCGGATTTAACCAAGCAGTCATAACCTTTATTTTTAAGAATATTTATATTAATTCTTTTTTGTCCGATAGTTTTTGATAGAAAAGAGGGATTTACAAATATTATGTATTTCCCTTTATTTTTAAGCTTGTCAGTAATTTTTTCAAGCATTATTTTTGACTGGCATATCTCACTGAAAGCCGGGTGCCAGGGACCTGCCGCATAAGAGCTTTCGTCAATGGAATGAAGCCCGAGCCTTATAACCTTTATATTTTCTTTATTAAACATTATAAACAGCTTTGCGCAAAGCTCAGCGGCGCTGTCAACAGACTGCGGAACCAATTCGCCCGAATAATACTTATCGCAAAGTAAGGTATCCTTTAAAATTATCGTTGGATAAATTCTTATAGTGTCCGGTTTTAAAGCAATAAGCTCTTTTGCAGTGAAAATATCGCAATCTTCGGTATCTTTATAAAGACCTGTCATCATTTGAAGACCTAAAGAAAAACCGAAGTCTTTTATAAGCTTTGAAGCATTTCTTACATCCTCTGCCGAATGGCCGCGGTTATTGCTTAAAAGCACAGAATCAACCATACTTTGCGCGCCGAGTTCAATAGAGGTTACACCGTATTCTTTTAAAATACCGAGTACTTCTCTATTTATTGCGTCAGGGCGGGTGGAAATCCGAATTCCCGCTACGCTTTTATCTTCAACATATTTATAGGCGGCATTTAAAAGGTATAACATATAATCCCTGTCAATAGCTGTAAAACTGCCGCCGAAAAAAGCGATTTCCGAATTTTTAGGATCATAATTTTTACTTTTTAAAGCAACTGCAACCGCACTGTCTATATCCTCTTTTTTAGGAATATTGCTTGCACCGGTAATATGTCTTTGATTACAGAAACTGCACATATTCGGGCACCCGATATGAGGAACGAATATTGAAATATTAGAATGCCTGGGCATTATTTTTCACCCATCAGCCTTAGCGCCTCTTTTGCCGCCATTTGCTCTGCCTGTTTTTTGGATTTTCCCGACCCCACTCCGATAACATTTGAATTCATTCTTACTTCCACTGTAAAGGATTTATCATGGTCGGGACCCGATTCTTCGGTTAAAATATAGGATATCGATTCTTCGGGGTTTTGCTGGATTATTTCCTGAAGATTAGTTTTATAATCTTTAAAAGTATCCTCTGAAGAATGATGCTTTATTTCTCTTAAAACAAAATTCATAACATGGTTTTTCGCAGGTTCCATTCCTCCGTCAATATATATTGCCGCCAAAACCGCCTCAAAAGCGTCTGCAAGGATAGAATCCCTTTCTCTTCCGCCGCCTTTTTCCTCGCCTTTCCCGAGCAAAAGATAATCTCCTAAATTAAGCTCTCTTGAAAATTCGCAAAGCGCTTTTTCGCAAACAAGCGAAGATCTAAGCCTGGTCAACTCGCCCTCAGGCATTTTCGGAAATTTATTGAATATATAATCCGAAACAATTATGGAAAGCACGGAATCGCCTAAAAATTCAAGTCTTTCGTTTGAAGAAAATCCGTTTCTCACTTCATTTGCATAAGAAGAATGTGTGAGGGCGTTTTTTAGCAAACTAATATTTTTAAATTTATAACCGAGCTTATTTTCAAGAGAGATCATAAAATCACCTTATTTTTTAATATTTTCGCCGATTTTTTCTATAACGTCGTTCTCATAAAAAATGATCGCTTGCCTTACGGCATTCATAATAGCCTTTGCATCTGAACTGCCGTGAGCTTTGATAACGGGTTTGTTTACGCCGAGCAGCGGAGCGCCGCCGACTTCTGAGCTGTCCAACATTTTTTTTATATTATAAAGATCGCTTTTAAGAACAGCCGCCGCAAGTTTATTTTTAAACGATTTATACATAGCTTTTTTTAACTGAGAGAAAAGAGAAATTGCCGTGCCTTCCATTGTTTTAAGAGCAATATTGCCCGAAAAACCGTCGGTTATCACAGCGTCTGCCTCACCTGAAAGCAAATCCCTGGCTTCAATGTTTCCTATGAAGTTGAGATCGGACTCAGAAAGTAATTTATAAGCTTTCGTATGAAGTTCATCACCCTTGGTGGATTCGGCTCCGATATTTAGAAGTCCGATTTTAGGAGATTTAATTTCCGAAACGTTTTTAAGATAAACGTCTGCCATAACTGCGAATTGTTTAAGCATCTCCGGTCTGCAATCGGCATTGGCTCCCATATCCATAAGCATATAGTTACCGTTTACAGACGGCATAATTCCTGCAAGAGCAGGTCTTTTAACACCTTTAAGGCGCTTTACTATCAGTGTTCCTCCGACTACTATCGCACCCGTTGATCCCGCTGAAACAAATGCATCAGCTTTTTCCTCGGCAAGCTCAGAAAATGCAAGTCCCATTGAGGAATTCCTATGCTCTTTTAAAATAGAAGTGGGTTCGTCATGCATATCGATAACATCGTCTGTATCGACAATTTTAAGATTTTCATTAAAATAGAGATTTAATGAATTGATAATTTCACGGATCTCTTTTTCTTTTCCCACAAGTGTTATATCGGCATCGAACTGCCTGCAAGCAAGTGAGGCACCTTCAATTATTGCCTTGGGGGCATTATCGCCTCCGTAAGCGTCAATTACTATTCTCATATTTTTTCACCTCTGATATTTTTATCAAACCATTCAAGCGATCTTGCGGAAAATGCTGCGTATCTCTCCTTTTTGTCCTTTATATGTTCTTCTAAAGGGGGAAGAATTCCAAAATTTGCACCCATAGGCTGAAAATCGGAAACAGTACTGTCAAAAAGATGATTTAAAAGTGCGCCCGTCATAGTAAACTCCGGGAAAACGAGCGGATCTTCATCATTTAAAAGTTTTACTGCATTTATACCTGCCACAATTCCGCAAAGAGCCGACTCCATATAGCCCTCAACTCCGGTTATCTGACCTGCAAAAAACACATTATTTTGTTTTTTAAGAGAAAGATTAAGATTAAGCACCTTTGGAGAATTTATAAAAGTGTTTCTGTGCATAACTCCGTATCGCATAAATTCGGCATTTTCAAGTCCCGGTATAAGAGAAAAAACTCTTTTTTGCTCGGGAAATTTTAAATTAGTTTGAAATCCGACGATATTATACAAAGTGCCTTTTGAGTTTTCTTTTCGAAGCTGAACCGCCGCCCAAGGTCTGTGACCTGTTCTCGGATCTCTAAGCCCTACAGGCTTTAAAGGTCCGAATCTAATAGAATCCTCTCCTCTTTTTGCAAGCACTTCTACGGGCATACAGCCCTCATACACCTTAAAAGGCTTATCAAAATCCTTAAGCGGAGCGACTTCTGCTGAAACCAATTCAGAATAAAATCGCTCATATTCCTCTTTGTTCATTGGGCAATTAATATAATCTCCCAACCCAGATTTTTCTCTGTCGTACCTTGAAGCAAAGAAAGCCTTATCCATATCAATGCTTTCTTTTGTAACTATCGGCGCCGCCGCGTCGTAAAAACTAAGCGATCCGCAATCACACAATTTTTCGATATTTAAAGCGAGCGCTTTATCCGTAAGCGGACCGGTTGCAATTATTGTAACGCAGTCGGTAGGAATTTCGCTTACGGTTTTGCACTTCACCGTAATATTTTCATCGCTTAAAATACTTTCGGTTATAAATTTTGAAAACTTTTCACGATCTACGGCAAGCGCACCGCCCGCCGCAACAGACGAAAAATCTGCCGACTGCATACACAAAGAACCGAGCCTTCTTGCCTCTTCCTTTAAAAGACCTGCCGCGGAATCAATTCTTGCGGCTTTAAGTGAATTTGAGCACACAAGCTCTGCAAAGAGATCGGATTTATGTGCAGGAGATTTTTTTTCGGGTTTCATTTCATAAAGATCGACTTTTATACCCGCTCTCGACGCGGCTTTTGCCGCTTCACAACCGGCAAGACCTGCTCCTATAACATTAATTTTTTTCATTTTCGTTCTTTTTTTCGGATTTTTTAACTCTTGATGGGCACTGTGAATTCATACAGTACTTTCTGCCGCGAAGTCCGTTGATAATATAACTGCCGCACTCTTTGCAGATTTCACCCGTGGGAACTCCGGGAGAAGCAAAATCACAGTTCGGGTAATTTGAGCAGCCGTAAAACTTCTTGCCTTTTTTAGAAATTTTTCTTATAAGCGGAGCGCCGCATTTGGGGCACGGCTGATTAACTTCGTTTTCCGGAGCCGGTTTTGTATTCTTGCATTCAGGGTATCCCGGGCAGGCAAGGAATTTTCCGAATCTGCCCGTTTTAAGCACCATTTTTCTACCGCATTTTTCACAAACCACATCGGTTTCGACATCTGGAACTTTTACCCGTTTGCCGTCAAGAGAGGCTTCCGCCTTTTTATAAATGGAATCAAAATCATCATAAAAATCGGCGATAGTGTTTTTCCAATCAAGCTCGCCCGAACCGATTTTATCAAGCTTTTTTTCAAGACCTGCCGTGAATTTAACATCGACTATTTTCTTGAAATACTCAACCATTAGATCGGATATAACCATTCCGAGCTGCGTAGGCTTTAAAGATTTCTTTTCTCTTTCGATATAATTTCTCTGCAAAATATTTGAAATTATCGGCGCATAGGTTGAAGGTCTTCCTATTCCGTTTTCATCAAGCGCTTTGATCAAAGTAGGCTCAGAATATCTCGCAGGCGGCTGAGTGAAGTGCTGATTTTTTTCAAGCTCTTTAAGCTTTAAAACATCTCCAACTTTCATTTCAGGCAAAGCTGCGCCGTCTTTCGTATCCTCGTCTTTACCCTCTTCATAGAGAGCCGTAAATCCATCAAATTTAACAGAGTAGCCGTTGGCTTTAAAGAGATAATCGCCGGCAGTGATATCCACAGCGCAGGTATTCTGCATACAAACCTGCATAAGTGACGCTATAAATCTCGACCATATAAGCTTATAAAGCTTATACTGATCGGTTGTAAGCGATTGCTTTATGCTGTCGGGCGTAAGGTCGGCTGAAGTAGGTCTGATAGCCTCGTGAGCGTCTTGTGCACCGCTTTTTGATTTGAAATATCTTGGCTTTGCGGGAAGATAATTTTCACCGTAATTTTTAACGATAAAGCTGTTAGCAGCTACTCTTGCCTCTTCGCTTATTCTAAGTGAATCGGTTCTCATATAAGTTATAAGACCTGTTGCGCCGACATTTTCAAGCTCAATTCCTTCATAAAGCTGCTGAGCTATTTTCATTGTGCGCTGACCTGTAAATCCGAGTTTTCTTGAAGCCTCCTGCTGTAACGTGGAAGTGATAAAAGGGGGAGCAGGCTGTTTATTTCTTGTTCCTTTTTTGATAGAAGAAACGATATATTCGCAATTGTCGAGATTATCGGCGATTTGGTTTGCCGATTTTTCATCGGGGATAAGCTCGATTTTTTTGCCTTCTTTAGTTCCGTAAAGCTTAGCCTGAAAGGTTTTTCTGGAGCTTAAAAGCTTTGCGTCAATACTCCAATATTCCTTGCTTTCGAATTTTTCGATTTCGCGCTCGCGCTCAACAATGAGTCTTAAAGCTACCGATTGAACTCTTCCTGCCGACAGACCGCTTTTTACCTTCTTCCATAAAAAAGGGCTTAGCTTATAGCCGACTATCCTGTCTACAACTCTTCTTGCCTGCTGAGCGTCAACAAGGTCAAGATTTATCTTATGAGGATTGGAAATACCCTTTTCCACACCGGTTTTAGTTATTTCGTTAAACTCTACGCGGTTTTCATCATTGAGATCAAGCGATAAAATATGCGCAAGATGCCATGAAATTGCTTCTCCCTCGCGGTCCGGGTCGGTTGCGAGAATAACGCTGTCGCTATTGGTGGCGGCTTCCTGAAGTTTCTTTATAACTTCTCTTTTATCAGGCATATTTATATACTGAAGTTTAAATCCGTGATCAACATCCACTCCGAGCTTGGATTTAGGAAGATCTCTTATATGTCCGCTTGAAGCCATAACCTCATATCCGGGACCGAGATATTTTTTAATACTTTTTATTTTATACGGTGACTCAACTATTACTAATTTAGACATCATTTTTTCTCCTTATATAGGCGTTCGTAATATCCTCCGGGGACAGCTTTAATAATACCGTCCACTTCGAGTTCTGTTAAAGCGGATAATATATCCTCATCTTTTATTTCAAGACCGATAAGATCATCGACCGAGAATTTCTGCTTATTTAGATTATTATACACTATTTTTGCTTCTTTTGAAAGTGATTCTAAAGAGGATTCTTTCAAAATTTGTAAAAGATCGGGTTTTTCTTCCTCTACAAAATAAGGCTCGTGAGTTTTAACGCTTGAAGTTCTTTTAATTTTTGAATTTTCGGGAGGATAAACGAATTTTGAAGCTTCGTTATCCGAAGAGAAAGCGTTTTCTATATTAATCTTATCCGAATATTTTGCACTGTAGCACTCAAAAATATCATTTACTTCAAGCAAAGGACTTGCGCCCTCTCTTAAAAGAAGATTAGACCCTTTATACTGCGGCTGATCAAGACCGCCGGGTATTACAAATACGTCTTTGTTAAGGTCTGCCGCCTGATGAGCGGTATTTATTGCTCCTGACTTTTCTCCTGCTTCGGTTACGACTACGCCGACGCTTAGCGCCGCCATAATTCTGTTTCTTACAGGAAAAGTAAATTTTCCGGGTTGGCAAAACGGCGGATATTCACTGATAAGACAACCTTTCTTACCGATTTCTCTTCGAAGATCCGCATTTTGCGGTAGATAATCGTATAATAAACCGCAGCCTAAAACTCCTATCGTAAATCCTCCGAAGTCAAGTGCCGCTCTGTGCGCATAATAGTCACTGCCTACTGCCGCACCGCTGATTATGGAAAATCCGGCTTTTGACAAACGTTTTGATAACGAATAAGAAGATTTTGCACCAAATTCGGTGACCTTTCGCGGTCCTACAACGCAAATAGCAGGCAGGTTATCAAAATCGGGAAAAGTCCCTTTATAATACAAAAGCAACGGCGGTGAATATAGTTCTTTTAATCTCTTAGGATATTTATCATCTTCGATAGTAATGATATTGATGTTGTTTTTAATGCATATCTGCATTATTCTTGTGTTGTATTCTGTTTTGACATCATAAAACTGCTTAGCAAACTTTTCGGGAAGTTTTAAATATACAGTGTTTGCGTCGCAAGCAAGATGATTTTGTTTTTTGACGATTTTATACGCTTCGTAAGCTTTTGATGTGCCTATGCCGAAAGCTCTTTGAATTCTCAAAAGATTGCGAAGAATATAAAATCCGTCATCTCTGTAAGTTAAATCTTCAAGCATTTTATCTAATCATTTCCCACATCGAAATCGCCGCCGCGGCTGCAGCATTTAGCGATTCTGCTTTTCCTTTCATAGGTATTGTTATTTTTTTAAAGGAGGTATTAATCAAAGTTTCATCAAGTCCGTTGCCTTCATTTCCTATCATTATAACATCTTTATTATCAAATTTTACATTGCAGATATTTTCCGCGCTTTTATCCGGCACACAGGCAAATAATCGAAGTTCCGATCTGTCTGCAAAAGAAACAATATCGTCTGTCAGATAAACGGGAATTCTTAAGATAGTACCCATAGATGCTCTTAAGACTTTAGGCGAATACGGATCACAGCCTCCGCTGATTATTAATCCGTCTATCCCGAGCGCCTCTGCCGATCTTGCTATCGCCCCAATATTTGAGGGATCCTGAAGATCTATCAGTGCGGCATATTTGCCTGATAAAATATCCGAACAGCTTTTTTCCGGATACTTAGCAACGGCAATTATTCCCTGAGGAGTTTTCGTATCTGCAATTTTTAAAAAAAGCTCGTCTGGAAGAATATAGATTTTTTCAGCTTTTTCAAGAATTTCATTCGACCTTTTATCCGCTTTCAAATTGAAAGAATCGGAGATGAAAACTTCGGAAAATTCAATTCCGTTTTGCACCGCGTCTTCACATATCCGCAAACCTTCTATAACAAATTCACGGCTTTTTTTGCGGTATTTCCCCAATGCCTGCAAAGAAGAAATATGCTTTAAAGCGGCATTCGATTTTGATGAAATTCTTATAAAACTCAAAACTTCCACATCCCGTTTTTCAAGATATAAAAATCAAAAGTCGCCCGGGAATATCTTCTCGGGCGATTTGGCTTTATTTTGCAAGAGCTTTTTCAGCAGTTTTAACCAAAGTTGTGAAACCTGCGGGATCGTTAACCGCGATATCAGCAAGCATCTTACGGTTGATCTGAACCTTTGCTTTAGAAAGACCGTTCATAAAAGTAGAATAATTCATACCGTTCATTTTAGCGGCAGCGGAAATTCTTGTTATCCACAGACGGCGGAAATCGCGTTTCTTCTGTCTGCGGCCGATATAAGCATAGTTGCCCGATTTCATTACGGCTTCTTTAGCTGTTTTAAAAAGCTTTGATTTAGCGCCAAAATAACCTTTGGCAAGTTTTAATGTCTTTTTTCTTCTTTTGCGTGTAGCTAACGCACCTTTAACTCGTGCCATTTCAAGTATCCTCCAATTCTGATCGATCGCTTATTTATAAGGGATCATTTTCTTGACCGCCGCTACATTTGTAGAATCGGCGCATACGACTTTGCGAAGATTTCTCTTGCGCTTGGTTGTTTTCTTGTTAAGAATGTGGGACTTGAAAGCATGAGCACGCTTAACCTTACCGGTTTTAGTGAGCTTAAAACGCTTTTTAGCGCCACTGTGTGTTTTGATCTTAGGCATTTTGTTTTCCTCCTGTAATTCTTATTTACCCGATTTTGGTGCTAAAAACATCAGCATATTGCGGCCTTCCATTTTGGCCGGCTTTTCAACCGAACAAACCTCGGAACAATATTCCGCAAATTTATTCATAATATCCGTGCCGATCTCGGGATGGCCCATTTCTCTGCCTCGAAATCTGATGGAAACCTTGACTTTATTTCCGCTTTTAAGAAAATCGATTGCGTGATTGCCTTTTGTTTCAAAATCGTGCTTATCGATACTAAGACCTAAACGGATCTCTTTTAACTCGACGATCTTCTGATTCTTTCTGGCTTCCTTTTCCCTCTTTGCCTGCTCAAAGCGATACTTTCCGTAATCCATAATTTTGCATACTGGCGGATTGGCATTAGGAGAAATCGCCACAAGATCAAGATCTTGATGATATGCAGCGTCTAATGCTTTATCCAAGGGAAGAATACCGAGCTGGTTACCTTGAGAGTCTATTACTCTGACTTCCTTAAATCTGATTCCTTCATTGACTGATAATTCTTTGCTGCTGATTGTAAAGCACCTCCGAAGCTAAGTAAAATTAAGACGCAGGCATAAATTACCTGCGTCAAAAAATATCAAGAATAATCTCAAATATTTACCCGGCAGCCCTTTTGCCGCACAGGTGAGAACACAAGTAAATTCTGCTTCATTGTCCTAAAGATTATACATCAATTCAAATATTTTGTCAAGCATTTTTTATTCAAAAGTCAATTCTTTTATCGATCTTAACTGATAATTGATATTTTTAAGCATTGAGGGATGTTTTAAAGCCTCTGCCGCTCCGCGTACGACGCTGTGCGCAGGATCTTCAAGCATATGAACGGAAGTGCCCGTATAATCGGCAATAAGCCTGTTCATTCCGTAAATAAGACTACCGCCGCCCGTAAGATAAATTCCTTCTTTATTTATATCCGCAACAAGATCCGGATCGGTTCTTGAAAGCACAGATCTTATAGCCTCGCAGATCATAACAGCAGGCTCACTTACAGCTTCAAAAACCTCCGATGCTGTTATCTCAAAGCTTTCGGGCAAGCCCGTATAAAGATTTCTGCCCTTTGCCATCATAGCAATATCGATAGGTCTTTCGACAACCGCACCTATGGTCTTTTTAATATTTTCAGCCATAAGCTCGCCTATTTCTATATTGTATTCTTTCCTTATATAACGGATTATCTGCGAATCGAAATTATTAGAAGCTGTTTTAAAAGAATCGCACACGGAAATTCCGCCTAAGGTTATAACAGCTATATCGGTCGTACCTGCTCCTATATCCACGATCATAGTGCCGTGGGGCTTGGTAAAATCGATTCCGAGTCCGAAAGCGACTGCGAGCGGACCTTCTATAACTGTGATATTTCTTCCTCCGCCCGATTCCACAGCGTTCGCAAGAGAATGGTGCTGAAGCTCTGTAAGTCCGGCAGGGATCGCCGCAATGATCTGAGGTCTTACTATTTTATTACCGAAAGCCTTATGCATATATTCCTTGAGCATAAGCTCAGTTATATCGTAATCGGCGATTACTCCGTGTTCTATCGGAGAAACACATATTAGACTTTCGGGCGTTCTGCCCAAAGTGTTTTTTGCCATTTCACCGTAATACACGGGATCCCAGGTTTCGCTGTCCACCGTTACCATACTCGGCTGTTCAAGAACTATTTTTGAGCTTGAAAATATAACGGTTTTAGAAGTTCCTAAATCTATTCCGATCTCTGTAGCCATTTTTTCACCCTTTGTCTTCAGATTTTTTAGTTTGCCTTAAAACGGAAATACAATAAACCTTATCCGCTCCTGCAATAAGAAGCTGTTTTGCGCATTCGTCAAGAGTGCTGCCTGTTGTTACGATATCGTCAAACAGCAAGATATTTCCGCCTTTTATATTATCAGTAAAGTAATACTTATTTTTAACATTTTTCGTTCTCGATTTTAGATCGTTACCATGTTGTGGTTTTTTGAAATTTCTGCATTTTAAGACTTCCAGCAGCGGAAGTTTAAGCTTATCCGACATAATTTCGGCAATCCTTCCGCAATGATCAAATCCTCTTTTTGAAATACTGCGAAAGGAAGACGGAACATAAGTTAAATAATCAAAATTTATTCTTACATATTCTGTTTTAACAGCTTTAACGAGATTTTCGGCAAAGAACTTGGCATTTGTGACTCTTTTGCCGAGCTTATAGCTGTAATACGCAGCCTGTGCACTGCCTTTGTTTCTGTAAAGACTGACAAGATTTTCAAATCTGAAAACTCTCGCATTGCAAATACATTCGGATTTTTCACAGCCGCATTTTAAACATCTTTTCTTAGGATCAATAATATCCAGATTTTTTAAGCACTCATCGCAAAGACCGGGCTTGTCCGTTACTTCGCGGCAGGCCAGACATTTATAAGGATACACGGCTGATAGTATTTCCGAAAAGAAATTTTTAATTCTTTTGCTGATCTTCATTTAAAAAATCTCCAAGAAGAGTATATCTTAAAGTTTTTCTGTCGTTAGCCGCCATTTCCTCAAATATTTTTTCACTGCCGACTATTACTAAAAGCTTTTTTGCTCTTGTTACAGCCGTATATAAAAGGTTGCGGTATTTCAGCTTTTGAGGAATATCAAACAGCGGCAGAATAACACATTCAAACTCGCTTCCCTGGCTTTTATGGACCGTAACGGCATAAGCAAGCTCAAGCTCTGCAAGATCGGTTTTAAAATAAGTAACCATTTTATCGTCAAACAAAACCTCAAAGCAGCCTGCAGCATGATCCATTGCAACAATAGTTCCTATATCTCCGTTAAAAACTCCTGTACCCGATTCGCCGTTCGGCTTTTTCCAGGTTAAGTCATAGTTATTTTTTATCTGCATAACCTTATCACCTAACCGGAAAAATATGCCTTTATAAGACATTTGTTTTTCTCCGCTTTTGATTGGATTAATGCAGGACTGCAGAAGATTATTCAAATTCACATTTCCGCATTCAAATTTTTTTGACGGACAGAGTATCTGAATATCTTTTTTCGGATCAAAGCCGTAAGCATTAGGGAGTCTTAAGCAAGCAAGTTCTAAAACAGTATTATTAACAGAATTTGAATTGGCTCTCTTTAAAAAGAAAAAATCATCCTTTTTGGAAGTTAGATCTGCTTTTTGGTTATTTATAATAGCATGTGCATTTCTTATTATCAGACTTTTGCTCGCCTGCCTGAATACTTTTTTAAGCCTTATAGATTCGAATTTTTTTGAGGCTATAATATCGTTTAAAATATTGCCCGCTCCAACGCTCGGCAACTGATCGGAATCACCTACCATAATAATTCTGCAGGTGCTCCTTACCGCCTTTAAAAGCGCTGCGAATAGTACGGCGTCGATCATAGAAGCTTCATCTATTATTATAACATCGCAGTCAAGAGGATTTCTTTCGTTCCTGTAAAATTTTTGCTCATCGTTACTTCCCCACTCCACCTCTAATAATCTATGGATGGTTTTAGCCTCACGGCCTGTAAGGTCGGTCATTCTCTTTGCGGCTCTGCCTGTGGGTGCGGCTAAAGCGATAGTTGCGTTTCTGTTTTCATAAATTTGGATTATTGCATTAAGTGTAGTGGTCTTTCCCGTACCCGGTCCTCCCGTTAAAATCAAAACACCGCTTAAAAAAGCCTGCTTTACTGCTATTCGCTGAATTTCTTCGAATTTAATACCGATTTTATTTTCTACATAATCAAGTTCAAGATCATCTATTTTAAAATCAGGATCGATATTTTTATAATTTGATTTTAACCTTGCCGAAATATATTGCTCAGAATAATATTGCTCGGGCAAAGCATAAAAATTATCGCTTTCCTTTTTATAAAGCATAAGCCTCAAATTTTCAACGAGTGTATCAAGAGATCTCGTTATTTTCTTATTTTCAACCATAAGCAGTCTTTGCGCGACGCTTACAAGCTTATCTTCCGGCAGACAGGTATGCCCGTTTTGCAGGTTTTTTCTTAAAATATATATAATTCCTGCGCTAAGCCTATCAAAACAGTCATATTCCAGCCCTAAATTTTGAGCGATAATTTCCGCTTTTTCAAACGGGACCCCGATATTATCATCGCACAAAATATAAGGATTTACTTTGATCTTATCGACAGCTCCTGCTCCCATCTTTTTAAAAATGAGCGAACATTTTTCTATTGAGATTTCATAAGGGGATAGCATAAAAACTATATCCTGCACGCCGAACTGCTTTTTATATTCTTCACTGTAGGCAAGCGCTTTTTCGTGAGAAATACCTTTGATAAGCGAAAGCTCTTCGGGAAAATCTTTTAAAATTTCAAGTGTTTTTTCTTTGAACTTTTCCACGATCTTGGCAGCGGTGGATGGGCCTATTCCCTTTATTGCTCCCGAAGAAAGATATCTTAATATAGCCGCCGAATTTTCAGGAACAGATCTTTCAAATTTATCCACCGAAAACTGCTCCCCATAGGACTGATGAACGGTGTATTTCCCATACAGCGTTACATTATCGCCCACAGCTGCAAAAGGAAGATAACCAACTGCTACGGTGTGAGTGTTGCCGCTTTTGATATTTGCGACGGTATAATAATTTTCTTCGTTTCTATATGTAATATTTTCGATTATTCCGACAAGCTTTTCATTATCCTCACTGTTTCCGGGCAATTTTTTCACTTCCGTTTCATAAAGACAATTCGTTAATAATATGTTCTGCCATCTTATTAGGAGAAATAACTATATCTTTTCCTCTTGAATATTCGCGGCATAATTCTTTTTCTTCCTCAGGTATCATAGAATCGAGCGCAATTATAAAATCAGCCATTTTCTTTCCGTTCCAATAATACTGCTCATAAGCATATTTAAGCTGATCTAAAGAAGCTCCGGGTTTTAAAACCACAACCAAAAACTTATCGATTCCCACATTTTTTGATAAAAAAGAAGTTCTTAAATCGTGTAAAAACTCGCATATTCCGAGAGCCGCAAAAATAAAAAGCAAAGCTGAAAGAAATCCTTTAATCATAAATTTCACCTCGCTACATAATATGCAGCGAGGCAATATCTATTGAAAACTATTTTTCGGTGACAGTGACTGTGACGGAGTAGGTTCCAACCTGCCAGATAGTATCTAAAGCGTCTGATTTTATGGTCGCGTCGACCGTGTAATTTCCTGCAACTTTATCCGAAAGATCTATCTGCGCGTAAAGCGATGAAGCGGAAATCGACCTTATGATATTAGCCGGTCCGCATATTCTTACATTTTTAATGCTTCCGTTCACACGGCTGTTAAGATTGCTTGAAAGTCCTTTCGGCTTTATCTGACTAATCAGGAATGTTCTTTCTGCAAAGCCCGATGTATCTATACTTACCGTGAAGTTTTCTATATTATCCGCAAGTCTTACACCCGTCGGCAAAACAGCCGAAACCTCGAAAGTATTCTTGGATTTAGAAACATCGAAGAAATTGATCTCCGAAAGAGTGATTTTTTTCATTGTATCGATAACGCCGGGCGTTCCGATAACCGTCGCGGAGGTATGATCGATACTGTAAGCAAACGAGCCCGATATTCCGGTTGGCATATTTTTAAATGCAGCCTCCACAGAAAGCGTTGCTTTCTTAAGAATAGGTTGAGTTACCTTAATAGTGGAGTATTTAATACTCAGATAGTTGTTTTCCACTTCGTTACCGTCAGAATCAAGAATTTTACCGTCGGAAGTGTATCTGTAAATTATCTTATCGTTTTCGTCATAAAGAACAAGGTCAGTATCAAAGCTTTGAGTAGAATCAAGAGTTTTGTTGACCTCTGCGTAAGCACAGACGGTTTCGATCTTGTTCATCACATTTCTCGGACCCTTGATATTTATAGTGTTCTGCTGTGAATTGCTTACAGCAGGCGTATCCGCTATAAGACCGGAAGCCGCCGAAACACCGATAAGCTTAGGAGTGATCGTAAATGTTCTTTCGTCGATATAATCAAAAGTTACATCAATAGTAGAGGGAGAAACCGAAGTAAATGTGTAACCCGTTTTAGAGCTGTTTGTAGCAGGAAGAACATCAAGCTTATAAGTACCTGCGGCATTAACATCAGCCACAGAAGCGGTGAGAATAAAATCATCGGTTCTAAGCGAGCTTACGATATAATTCGGACCGCTTACAACAACGGTGAATTTTTGATTTGAAACATCCGAAACAATTCCGAGTCCCATTTCGCTCGCGACAGTATCGTCAATCGAAACCGCTACGGGAACATCCCCGAAAGTCTGCTCTCTGACGGGATTTCTGTTGATCATTATTACAAGCCATGCAGCAAATGCAAACAAAAGCGATAATACTATAGAAAAGTTACGGCTTTTAAAAAGTTTTTTTAAAAACAGATCGAATTTATCTCTTATCTGAGAAAACTTTGTCATTTGCCGAACCTTCTTTCTTTCTGTTTTTCCTTAATTTTTCGATAGGCTTTAAATGCTTGATTTTTGAAATCACGGTATTATCACTGTCGGTAGTGTTAGGATCGATAAGAAGATTTTTAAGCTCTTCATAAGCCGTAGCATAATTAAATCCTCTTTGAATTTGTCCGTCTTTTACTATCGAGATAACGCCCGTTTCCTCAGAAACGACTAAAACAACGGCATCGGAATTTTCCGTCATTCCTATCGCCGCTCTGTGCCTTGTGCCGAGATCAAGCGGAACTTCCGTATTCTTCGTAAGCGGCAAAATACATCCTGCCGCGTAAAGCTTGCCCTCACGGATTATAAGCGCACCGTCGTGAAGAGGCGATTTTGGATAAAAGACATTTTCTATAAGCAAAGCAGAAGCCTTAGCGTCTATCATAGTTCCTGTGTTTATTATTTCGCCTAACTGCGTCTGCCTTTCAAAAACTATCAAAGCTCCAGTTTTTGAAACCTGCATTGCCGCCGCGGCTTTCGCAGCATAATCGATACATTTTGCCGCCTCGGCTTTTTCTTCGCTGAAAAACGTGTTTCCATTAAGCACTCCCTGCCCTACTTTTTCAAGAACTCTTCTGAGCTCAGGCTGGAAGATAATCGCAATAAAGAGAATAAGAGAATTGAATATCATTGACAAAAGCCAACTTACGACTTCCAAATCGCACCATTTTGCCAAAATATAAAAGAACAGCAGGAAAGAAATACCTTTTACAAGCTGACCTGCTCTGGTTTCACGGAAAAATCCTATTGCTCTGTAAATAGCGTAAGCAACTATAAGGATATCAACAATATCAAAAAAGCCGATATTTGATATAGCATAAATTATCTGATTCCAAAGCGTTATGATACTGTTGAAAAAAGCGCTCAAAATTTCCATTCCTCTCGATTATATACTATATATATTTTAACATATCATCTTATCAGTATCAACATTAATTTTAAATTTTTTTAATTGTTTTTTGTATAACGTTTAAAAAATAATCTATATCGTTTTCTTTAGTAAAAGCACAGGGAGAAATTCTTACGGTGCCGGTATCGAGGGTGTTCATTTTTTTATGCGCAAACGGCGCGCAGTGAAGCCCCGAGCGAACGGCGATATTGTTCGCGTTTAATATTTCCTCTGTTTCACCGGAAAGCTTGCCGATGATATTAAAAGACAATACAGGGCAGTAATTTACTGTGCCAGACGGCTCTGCATAAAGAATCACTTTTTCATTATCCGAAAACTCGCGGTTTACTTTTTTAATAAGCTTCATTTCGTGTCCGTAAATCTTTTCGATCCCGATTTTTTTAACAAAATCAAGCCCGGCTCCAATGCCCATTATTCCCGGGATATTAAGCGTTCCGCTTTCAAACATTTCAGGCATAATTTCAGGCTGCTCTATCATTTCGGAAAAAGTGCCTGTTCCGCCCTCTACAGTTGTTTCGGGAATTTTTCCGCGTGCAATTAAAACACCTATTCCCGCTGGAGCATACAAGCCCTTATGCCCTGCAATACATAAAAAATCAATATTTTCCTTTTCCATATTTATTGGGTAAACTCCCGCCGCCTGCGCCGCGTCAACAGCAAAAAGAATATTATGTTTTTTGCAAAGCTCGCCTATTTTATCAATAGGAGGCATAGTTCCGAAAACATTTGAAGCGGCGGTGCAGATAATAAGCTTTGTTTCGGGCCTTATGAGTCTTTCAAAATTATTTACTGTTTTTAAGCTGTCAAAAAGATCGATTTCTGCCGTATCGAAAGAACAACCTGTTTTATGGAGCGGGCGCATAACCGCGTTATGCTCCATATCGCTCACTATGCAATGGTCATCTTTTTTAAGAATTCCTTTGATGATGTAATTGAGCGAAAAAGTACAACCGGGTGTAAAAACCACATTTTCCGGAGCGTCGGCTTTGAAAAATTCTTTTAATTTTTCTCTCACCGAAAAAATCATATCAGCGCATTTTATAGAAGCGTAATATCCGCTCCTGCCGGGATTTACATTAAAATAAGTTAAAGCTTCGTTTACAGCAAGCTTTACGCTTCTCGGTTTAAAGCCCGTTGTAGCCGAATTATCAAGATAAACCATTTATATCACACCGTTTTATAATATTAAAATAAGCTGCCGAAAAGATCTTCGGCAGCTTTTCGCCGGCGGAAAATTTGCCGTCGGGTATTATTTATATCTCTTTTATTCCGGAATATTTAACACCGGCATTTTCAAGAATTGCTTTAATTTTTTCAAATTCTCCGTCAGAAACAACAGAATAACCGCAGCCGCTTGATCCCGCACTCGGCTTTTTTCTTTCTATATGAGCTTTTCTTCCTTTTGATCTTAAAGCATCGCGGGCTTTTATCGCATAAGTCACGCTGCCTGTTTCTATAACATATCTTTTCATTTTAAAAACTCCGTTCCGTTGCCTTGATCGTGCACATTACATTATATGAACAAGTCTTAAACGGTGCTATAAAATTAAAACAGTTATCCCTCTTTTTTATATTTAACCTGAACAAATTCAAGCGCGGTAATCGTTACAAGCGGCAGTATAAACATTCCTACAATTCCCGATAATTTAAGTCCCACAAATATTGCAGCCAGCTGTATAAGCGGATGAAGACCTATCTTATCCCCTATTATTTTTGGCTCTGCAAAGTTCCTGACAAAAGTTATAACGATATAAAGGATCAGTATCATAACTCCCGTTTTAAAGTTTTTCTGTATCAAAAGAATAATGCTCCAGGGGATAAGCACCGTTCCCGTTCCGAGAACCGGCAGAAAATCTATAACCGCGATTATAAGCGCAACAATAAAGAATTTCTTTATTCCTATAATGAAAAGTCCTAAAGTAAGCTCTGCGGCAGTAATCAAAAAAAGCAAAAAATATCCCTTTAAAAAATGAAGTATTTTATCGCTGAAAATATTTTTTATTATCTTTAAATTCTCAGTTTGCTTTTCGGATAAAACCTCTTCAAAAAATTTGATTATCTTTTCATAATCCTTTGCTGTGTAACAACTTGCCACAAGCGTGATAATAAACGAAATTATAATTCCCGGTATCGAGGCGGCAAAATTTGCAGCGGCGTTAGATGCCGCGTTTACGGCTTTCATAGCAATGTTTTTCACCGCGTTTGCAAGCATAGAATTAAAGTTGCTTAATTTATTTTTATCAAAAAAAGGTTTTAATCTCTCGGTCGTATTTTCAAGATCGGAAATTAAATTTTCAACAAAAGGTTTTAAAAATTTTGTGAGATCGGATATCTTTATCGATAAAAACCAGATAAGCAAAGAAAACAAAGCAACAAAAATTATAAAAAACAGTGCAACTATTACAGTTCTGATTGTAGGAATTTTTATTTTAATAAATTTTGAAAGTTTTTGTGCCGGCTTATGAAAAAGAAAGGCAAGCAAAAAACCAATCAAAAAAGGAAAAAGATATTTAAAGGCGAATTTTGAAAAGAAGAAAATTATTGCTGCAATAACGCCGTAAAAAGCACAATTCAGCAAAAAATCACTTTTTTTAGCTTTATTTATAAAAATCGCCCCTTTTTTGATAAAATCGGATTGACATTTTTAAAAATTGTATTATAATTAAATACATCGTTTTCATACGGAGGACATTATGAAAAAGGAATGTTACTATCTCGTTAACTCAAAAATTCTTCCCTCGGTTTACGGCGGAGTATTAAAAGCAAAAGCTCTCTTAGCGGAGGGTAAAGCTCCGAACACCTCAAAAGCCGTTCAAATGGCAGGAATTTCGAGAAGCGCTTTTTATAAATATAAGGATTATATTTTTAAGTATGACGGTAATGATAAAAATACCGTAAACCTTTTTGCGGTCCTTTCTGATAAAGCGGGCGTTTTTTCAGCGCTCACTGCAATGCTTTATCAGTACGGCGCAAATATACTAACAGTTAATCAAAGCGTTCCTGTAGACGGTACGGCGGATGTAAGACTGACGGTCAAAACCGATAACATCAAGCTGTCCTTAAATGAATTATTGACAGAACTTAAGAAAGTAAACGGAATAGTTTCAATAAAATCGCTTTAAAACGGAGGAAATATGATTTATATTGCTATTATGGGGCACGGAACGGTCGGCTCGGGCGTCGCGGAGCTTCTTATCAACCACGAAAAAATGATCAATCAAAAAATCAGGAATGAGATTAAAATAAAATATATTCTCGATTTAAGAGAATTCAAAAATCTTGAGTATTCTTCCCTTTTTACTAAAAATTTTGATGATATTTTAAATGATAAGGATGTTAAAATAGTCGCCGAAGTCATGGGCGGAATAAATCCTGCTTACGATTATGTTAAAAAATGTCTCGAAAACGGAAAGAGCGTCGTCACATCAAATAAAGAACTTGTTGCGGAAAAAGGCGCAGAATTATTAAAAATTGCGGAAGAAAATAATGTAAATTTCCTTTTTGAAGCCAGCGTGGGCGGAGGAATTCCGATCTTAAGACCTATGGCTCAATGCCTTGCCGCAAACAGTATAAATACCGTTACGGGGATTTTAAACGGAACAACTAATTACATTTTAAATAAAATGATAATGGATAATATGGATTTTGAATCCGCACTTAAACTTGCTCAGGACAAGGGCTTTGCCGAAAGGAATCCCGCCGCCGATATAGAGGGCGGCGACGCCTGCAGAAAGATCTGTATTTTAGCCTCACTTGCCTTCGGCAAACATATTTATCCGAAACAAGTCAAAACCGAGGGAATAAAGGAAATCACATTAAAGGATGTGGAATTTGCCGAAGCTTTCGGTTATTCCGTAAAACTTATTTGTACTGCAAAAGATAATCACAATGGGAAGGTTTCAGCCTCTGTTCGCCCGACTTTTGTTTCAAAGGATAATATCCTTTCAAGCGTAAACGGCGTTTTCAATGCTATCACCGTTAATGCGGACTGCACGGGCGACGTTATGTTTTACGGCAAGGGCGCAGGAAAAATGCCCACTGCAAGCGCTGTGTGCGCGGATATAATCGACTGTGCCAAGCATTTAAACGCAAAAAAATATCTCTACTGGGAAGACGGTTTTGACGGTTATGTAGAAGAAAGAGATTTTGAAAACCAGTTCTATATTTATGCTTTTTCTTCCGATTTCGATCTGCTTTTAAAAAGCTTTGAAGAAGAATTCCCCGAAACGAAACAGGTCATAAAGAACAAATACAACGGCGAAATAGCCTTTATCACCAATAAAGATTTTGAAAGCAAAATCAGATCAAAGATCAATAAACTAAATGCGGAAAAAATCAAAGTTATGCCGATATTACACTGATTTTGGGGGTACAAAAAAGTGGCACTTATTGTAAAAAAATTCGGCGGTTCATCTGTAGCAAACGCCGAAAGAGTTTTTAATGTTGCAAAAATTATTACGGAAGATTACCGCCGCGGTAACGATGTTATAGTTGTCGTTTCCGCTCAGGGCGATACTACCGATGATCTTATAGAGAAAGCAAAAGAAATAAATCCCGGCGATATTTCAAAAAGAGAGCTTGATATGCTTTTAACTGCCGGCGAACAAATCTCTATCGCACTTTTATCAATGGCTGTGGAAAAGCTCGGATTTCCCGTAATTTCCCTGCTCGGCTGGCAGGCGGGATTTGAAACAGATTCAAATCACACTATAGCAAGAATAAAAAGGATAAACGCCGAAAGAATGCGTGCAGAGCTTGCAAAAAAGAATATTATTATCGTTGCAGGATTTCAAGGTATTAATAAATATGATGATTTAACCACCCTTGGCAGAGGCGGATCGGACACAAGCGCGGTTGCCATTGCCGCAGCACTTAAAGCCGACCGCTGCCAGATATATACTGATGTTGACGGCGTTTATTCCGCAGACCCGAGAAAGGTCAAAGGCGCCAAAAAGATGGAAGAAATAACTTATGATGAAATGCTGGAGCTTGCAACTCTCGGCGCTCAAGTGCTTAACAACAGATCGGTAGAAATGGCAAAGAAATATGCCGTAGAACTTGAAGTCCTTTCAAGTCTCGAAAATAAAAAGGGAACTATCGTAAAGGAGAAAGTAAAAATGGAAAAAACTTTGGTCAGAGGAGTAGCAAAAGACGAGAATGTTACAAGCATTTCAATAATAGGGCTTAAAGATTTCCCGGGAATAGCCTTCAAAATTTTCAATAAACTTTCGCAGTATAAAATAAATGTAGACACCATTTTACAGTCTGTAGGAAGAGATAATACAAAAGATATCACTTTCACGGTCTCAAAAAATCAGGAACAGGAAGCTATAAAAGCTATTGAAAGCTTAAAGGATGTTCTTGATTACAAGGAACTTTCAATAGATAATAATATCGCTAAGGTTTCAATAGTTGGAGCAGGTATGGAAAGCCACCCCGGCATTGCTTCTAAAATGTTTGAATCTCTTTATGACGCAGGAATTAATATCAGAATGATCGCAACAAGCGAAATTAAAATTTCGGTTTTGATCGACGCAAAATATGCCGATAAAGCAGTTCAGGCCGTTCACGATTCACTTATCATAGGAGCATAAAAAACAAGACCGCTTATGCGGTCTTGTCTCAGACTGTAGACAAAGCAGGTTGTATTTAAGCGATACAACCTGCTTTGTTGGAAAATCGGACCGAATTTTCAAG
>CAKSGV010000016.1 GCA_934454845.1 uncultured Eubacteriales bacterium
GTTTTGCGAGCGCTAGATTATAATACCACATCCCTCCTCGCTTGTCAACTCTTTTTTTTAACTTTTTTGAAGTTTTTTTCGAATTGTGTCGAACGCCGTCGAAAACAACAAGATATAGTATATTATTCACTCTTACTGAAATTATCTAAAGCTTCGATCAACACTTTTTTAAAATTCAAAAGCAAGTTTTCCTTATATATATTAACTACAATAAATTTATTTTTTTCGCAAACGGAACATTGATATTTTTCATTTGACATTTCACATTTACGGTCTTGCGGAACGGAATGAGTTTTAAGATAGCATTCACGACAAATTAGTTTCATATTTTTCACCAATTTCATTTTAAGGGAATTTCCCTTAAATGTCAATAAGGGAATTTCCCTTAAGGCATAATAAGCAAGAGGTGATAAATATGTATAACCGAATAAGGGATTTAAGAGAAGACAGGGATTTATCACAATCTAAAATCGCCGCTATTCTCGGAGTACATCAAACAACATATTCCGATTATGAACTCGGCAATTTATCAATTACTGCCGATGTACTTATAAAGCTTGCGAAATTTTACAATACAAGCGCCGATTATATTTTAGGATTGACCGACAACCCCGAACCGGCCGACAAACGATAATTAAACACATCGCTAAACAAAAAGCCTTTCTCAAACGAGAAAGGCTTTAATTTCATATCCGATTTTTATTCCGCAAGGCCTTCGGAAATTCCCATTAAGATAATACCCAAAAAAACGGTGCAAATAACAAGATAATGTTTTGCCTTAAGTTTTTCCTTAAGGAAAATTCTCGAAAGCAGGACAGAAAACACACAATACGAAGATATCATAGGCGCGGCGACAGTGGGATTTGATCCTATGGCATAAATATAAGCGAACTGACCGGCAGTTTCGCAGCAGGCGCCGAGAAGCTTGGGAGTATCCCATTTAAAGCTGAGCTTTTCTTTTCTTATACCATATATATATACGGCACAGATAATACCCAAAATCAAGAAAGAATACTCATAAGCGATATTTGCGGAATCCTCGTTTACTATACCGCGGTCAAGCAGGATCGCATCGACAAAAGTTCCCATACCGTCGAGCAGGCAATAGAAAATCGGGAAAAACACGGCAATAAAGCCGCTTTTATACTTTTTATTTTCCGCTTTTTTTAAAAGCTCCGCCGCCTCGGTGTCATACTTTTTTTCAACAAACGCAAGACCGGTTACACCTGCGCAGACAAGGATTATACCCGCCCAACTGAGCAAATCCGGCATTCGGCGGAGAAAAACCAGACACAAAATGCAAGCGACCGCGCCCGAAGAGTTACAAATAGGCGAAGAAACCGAAAGCATTATGTATCTTAAACCTACATAACCGATGATCATGGAGGTTATATAGAAAAATATCGCAGGGAAATAGCGGATAAAATCCACCGGATAGAATTCCGTGCCCATGAGCAGTTCGACCGTGGCATGAATACCCATAACCGTGCCGACGGCAATAACAATCTTAAAATGACTCAATTTATCATTGGGATCGGAGCCCATTTTTGAAAAAAGGTCGCTTCCTCCCCAAAAAACTATCGCTACAAGCGAAAGAATAAACCACATAAATTTAATACCCCTTTAGTTTATATTATTTGCGAGTTTTCTTGTAAACTCTTTTAATTCATCGTCAGAAAAAAATTCCAGAGTTAAGGTACCGGCGCCGTTTTTGCCCTCGGTTACGGTAACCTTGCGGTGAAGTTCGTTTTTAAGAAGAATTTCTACTTCGCTGTGGAAAGTGGACTTTTCTTTTCTTCCTGCGGGTTTTTTACCCGGCTGTTTTTTGACAGCGGCTGACATTTTTTCAAGTTCCCTTACCGACGCGCCGCCTAAAGCAAGGCTTAACATTTTTTCTCTTGTTTCTTCATCATCACAGCTGAGAAGCGCTCTTGCGTGGCCCGCGGATATAGCGCCCGACCTTAAAGCCTCAAGCTCTTTATCATTTAAAGACAAAAGCCTTAAAGTGTTGGCAACGGCGCTCCTGGATTTTCCCAAACGCTCGGAAACCTGCTCCTGCGTAAGGTTATATGTATCCATAAGCGATTTAAAGCCTAACGCCTCTTCGACCGCATTAAGATCCTCGCGCTGAAGATTTTCTATAAGAGCGAGTTCCTTAAGCTCCTTTTCATCGACCTCTTTAATAATAACAGGCACTTTATCAAGACCTGCCATTCTGGAGGCCCTCCAGCGGCGCTCGCCGGCGATGATAGTATAGTTACCGTCGGAATTAGGTCTTACGGCTATCGGCTGCAAAAGACCGTGGAGCGCGATAGAATCGGCAAGCTCCGAAAGCGACTGCTCGTCAAAATCACGGCGGGGCTGATCGCGGTTAGGCTCGATATCGTTTATCCTGACGCTCACCGCGCCCTCGTTTTTCTCCGAATTATCATTAAACAAAGCGTCAAGACCTCTGCCGAGGCCGCCTTTTTTTACTGCCATATTTTTACACCCTCTTGTTTTTCTTTAAAAACTCTTTTGCGAGATCGTTATAAGCGGCGGCGCCTTTTGAGCGCGCGTCATAATACTGTATAGGACAGCCGTAACTCGGAGCCTCGGAAATTCTTACTCCCCTGGGGATAGCCGATTTATAAAGCTTGCCCGAAAAATACTTCTTTATCTCGCTTACCACCTGCTGAGTGAGATTAAGTCTGCCGTCAAACATAGTAAGAACGATACCGTCGATATCAAGCGTGGGATTATAAAGCCTTTTGACCTGTCTGACGCTTGCCATAAGCTGAGAAAGTCCCTCTAAGGCATAATACTCGCACTGGATAGGGATAAGCACGGCGTCAGACGCGGTAAGAGCGTTTATCGTGATAATGCCCAGCGAGGGCGGACAATCGATAAAAATAAAATCGTAGTCCTCTCTCACCGGCGAAAGAGCGATTTTGAGCTGAGCCTCGCGCCTATCGGAATTGATAAGATCTACTTCCGCCGCGGCGAGGTTCATAGAAGATGGAACAATATCCACGCCTTTAAACTCGGTTTTTACAATACATTCGGATATCTTTGCCTGACCGATTATAAGCTCATAGCAGGTAAGATCCGTGTCCTTTTTATTTATACCGTAACCGCTGGTGGAGTTGCCCTGCGGATCGGCGTCAACAAGCAAAACTTTTTTACCTTTCATACCGATCCCTGCGGCGAGGTTGACGGCGGTGGTGGTTTTTCCTACTCCGCCTTTCTGATTAACCACAGAAATAATTTTCCCCATAGATTTTCTCCCATATATATGTAATATATATTATATAATATAGATAATATAGATATAGCAAATTGTTTCTCGTGAAACAATTAATATTATATCAGTTAATCTATCATTTGTAAACAGAAAAAAGGACCTTATGAAAATTTTAGTTTCATAAAGCCCTTTTTAATTTTTATTTACTGTCCGACTTACATATCAGCGCCGCTGTATACGCGCACACCAGCACCGTGGAAATACCTGCCGCCGTGGCGGTGAGCCCTCCCGTGAAAACTCCGATAAATCCCCGGTCGGCTATCGCTTTTTTCACACCTGTCGCTAGGCTGTAACCGAAACCCGTCAAAGGCACGGTAGCGCCGGCGCCCGCGAAATCGACAAGCGGTTTATAAATCCCGACGGCGGTCAGTATAACGCCTGCGACGACATAGGCGACAAGAATTCTTGCAGGGGTAAGTTTAGTGCAGTCGATAAGCAACTGCCCTATCACGCAGAAGACTCCGCCCACTGCAAATGCTTTGATACAGTCCATTAGAAGTTCCATTTTCATCTTCCTTTAACAAAATAGTTTCACGTGAAACATTTTATTAAATTATGCCCGAATTAAAACCCTTTTATTCCGTAATTCTCGCCGATTTCCTTTAAAAGCGAGGCTTTTTCAAGATTTCGCACTTTAAGGTTATCCGCGCTTTCGCTGCGCACTATGAGTTTTACCTTGCAGGTGCCGAGTTTTCTGTCCGCAGGAGTTTCTGTTATCTTTATATCACCGACCTTTTCCCTTTCGCAGTACATCTCGCAGAACTTGAAGCCTTTTGAGCCTCTCGCCCTTATTATTTCCGAAAGACTTACCTTGCCTTTATTATAATTGCATTTGCAAAGATCCGCATAGTAAAGATCTATAAGACCTCCTATCGAAGCGAGGAACAAAACGAACCTGTCAAAGTGCCTGAAAAGCACCATTAAAGCTATTGCCCCGGCGGCTATCAGGATACCGTAAAGCTTAGGCAGCCACATAAACCTCTTATACGATTTTTCGTTTTTTTCCGCACTTAAAAACGGTTTTTCGTCGGCAAAATCAGGATAAAAGGCTTTAAACTGCTGCTTCATCTCGTGATGATTTCCGCAGGGAATTATCACTGCTTTTTCGCTTTTTGAATTGCCGTAACCTCCCACAGAGGCATAAAGCGAATATTTTTTTACGAAACGCATTATCGGCGTCTGGACTATCATAAGATCATTTAAGCACTTTTTAGAAAACACAGTCCGCTTTTTTGTGATAAGACCCGAAATTATCTCCGTTCTTTCCTTGTCGAGGTTAAGGCGGAATGTGATATTTTTACAGAAAGCTATAAGGAACGAAATGCCGTAGGCTGTGAGCAAAATAACCGTGAGCGCGGTTACAGCCGGCGGAAAATATCTCATAAATCTATTTGAAAAGCTATCTATCTCATCTAATATCATTTCGGTGATAGCTATATTTAAAAGCTTACCTGCGCGGTTTATCACAGGCGCCGCAATGATTATGCCCGTAAGCGCTGAGGAGCTTGAAACCGAAAACAACGCAATTTTCGGATTTGAATATCTTATTATATCGTTCCCCGCCTCGCCGTAGACCGCGACCGAAAGCTTTTCCGCGCTATTCTTGCCTAAAATGAATTTAAAGTCGGACTCATTAATATTGCCTGCCTCGGTGTTAAGGCAGAAAGACACCGCTTTAAGCGCGCTTTGCAGGGGATTTACGCTTTTTACGATACTTGAAAGCTTGTTTATATTTATTTTTGCCTTTGTTTTAAAGATGAGGCCGCGGCTTACCGTGATAACATCATTTTTGAGGGTTACGGAAAAAGATAGCCACCTTGCCGCCGCCAAAAGCAGAATTGCGGAGAAAAGATATATTTCAAAGCTTAAAACACCGCTTATCCTGCGTGTGAGCAAAAACTGCACCGCACCTTTTATGACGGGGATCACAAGCACGAAAAGATAAGGCTTTAAAAAGCTTAATATCATCAAAGGATGGCCTTTAAAATTATTCTTCATCGCTTTTTTCTCCCGCCACGGTGTTGACTAAAGCTTCGGCGTCTTTTTCCTCTATCTCCGGGATAAAAAGGCCGGTTCTTGCCGCTTTTAAGGACAGAGCGCTTAAACTTAACCTTTTTGCAAGCGGAGTTTGAAAGGTCTGCGCGAATATAAGCCTCGGATAAGGCATTATATGAGAGGTTTTAATTATCACCCCGTAGCTTATTCTGACGGACTCGCAGTCGGCATAAATTTCAAAGCTTTTAAAAAGCTTTGGGATATACCATAGTTCAAGGACAAGCAAAGCGACGCATAAAAATGCGAATATCCATATAAGAAAGCCGATATATGCCGCCGCAATGCCTGCGGCTGCCGCAGGCAAAATAAGCAGGATAAATATTCTTATTTCCCATAACAAAAGAGTTTTTTCCGGCAAATGCCCTCTCATTTCTTATTTTCCTTTCGGGTGATTTTATTATGATAATCGTTAAATGCCCTTTCGGTTTTATTATCGCAGGGCGAATAATAGACTTTATTCTTTATCTCGTCGGGCAGATACTGCTGATAAGTATAGTGATCGGGATAATTATGAGGATAAATATAGTGCTGACCTTTTACCTCGGCGTCGGCGCCGTCAAAATGCTTGTTCTGAAGATTTCTCGGTATCGGGTACACTCTGCCCGACTCTATATCGGAAAAAGCCTGCTTTATTGCCATATAGCCCGAATTTGATTTAGGCGAAAGCGCCACTAATATCACCGCGTCTGCAAGAGGGATCTGCGCCTCGGGCAGGCCTACCGCCAAAGCAATATCCACAGCGGCTTTAACTATCGGAATTATCTGCGGATAGGCAAGCCCCACGTCCTCGCTTGCGCACACCATAAGTCTTCTGCAGGCGCTCGGAAGATCGCCTGCGGCGAGAATTCTCGCGAGATAGTAAACGGCGGCGTCGGGATCGGAGCCGCGCATTGATTTCTGATAAGCGGAAAGAAGATCGTAATGCTCGTCGGAGTCCCTGTCATATCGCACGGAGTTGCCGGCAAGTATCTGCTCGACCGTTTCATCGGATATCTCCGATTTTTTATCCGCGGAATCGAGCATAACGCAGAGCTCAAGCATATTAAGCGCCCGCCTTACATCGCCTGCGGCGGCGCAGGCAATCTTTTTCGCGTTTTTCTCGCTTATTTGGATATTTCCCTCGCAGAATTTAAGCGCCCTGATGACTGCCTCTTTTATATCCTCTTCTTTTACAGCCTTGAATTCAAGCACCGTTGAACGGCTTAAAATCGCGTTATAGACATAAAAATAGGGATTTTCGGTGGTAGAGGCGATAAGGGTGATATCGCCGTTTTCAATATAAGAAAGCAAAATTTGCTGTTGCTTTTTATTGAAGTACTGAATTTCGTCAAGATAGAGCAAAATTCCGCCTGCCGCCTCTAAAGTGCCTATTGAGTTTATTATATCTTTAATATCCGAGGTCGAAGCGGTGGTAGCATTAAGATAGCAGAGCTTTTTATTGCAGTTTTCAGCTATTATCCGTGCGACGGTGGTCTTACCCACTCCCGACGGCCCGTAAAATATAAGGTTAGGCAGATTTCCAGATTCTATGATCTTTCTTAGTATTCTGCCCTCGCCGATAAGGTGCTTTTGACCGATAACCTCGTCGATAGTTCGAGGTCTTGCTCTGTCCGCAAGAGGTGAATTCATATTATTCCTCCGAAAATTAACTTATTAAAGGTTATTTTCAATCATATTATTGTTTTGGGGTGAAAAGATCGTGAAAAAAACTGTTTTTATTAAAAATGCCGCCGTTCTCACAGCGTCTTCGCTGATATTGAGGTTTGCAGGCATAGTTTTTAAGGTCTGGATGGCGGGCGCCGTGGGCAGCGAGGGCGTAGGACTTTATCAGGTGATATTTTCTGTCTACGCGCTTGCCGCGGCTTTTTCCGCCTGCGGAATTTGCACCGCCGTTACAAGACTTGTTTCCGAAGAGCTTGTAAGCGGCAGCAAAAACGGCATAAAAAAGACTATGCGCGGAGCTTTTATTCTCTCTATGGCGATAGCTTTTGTTTCATTTGCCGTGCTGTGGTTCGGCGCGGGAGTGTTTGCGCAAAGGATTTTAAGGGACAGCCGCGCCGTGCTGTCAATAAAAACACTCTCATTATCTTTATTTTCTCTCGGTATTTCTTCAAATATCAGGGGATATTTTATCGCGAGGAGAAAGACCGCGCCTTTTTCCGCCGTTACGGTGGCGGAGCAGGCGGTGAGAATAGGCGTTGCGGTGCTGCTTGTAAATAAATTCAAAGGTTTAGGGTTATCCTATCTCTGCGCGGCGCTCTTTATCGGAGATACCGCCGCCGAGCTTGTGTGCTCATCTGCTATGATATTATTATACCGCATAGATATAAACAAGTTAAAGCTTAAAACCATTAAAGAAAACCGCGGATACAAAAGAAAAATATTCCATATCGCTTTCCCTATAACCGCCGGCAGGTATCTTAATTCTCTTCTTAGAACTGCCGAGAATATTATGATGCCTAAAGCCCTTTCTTATGTTTCGGGCAATTCTTTGAGTCTTTTTGGAATGATAAAGGGAATGGCACTTCCCGTGCTGTTTTTCCCGGGAATACTTTTAAATTCGCTTTCCACTCTTTTAATTCCGGAAATTTCCGAGGCTTCGGTTTTAGGGAAGAAAAGTATGTTAAAATCAGGAGTCGAGCGGATAATTATTTTAACTTCCCTTATGGGATTTATATTTTCCGCCGTGTTTATGACAGGGGGAAAAGTTATCGGCGAGCTTATCTATAAATCGGAAGATGTGGGAATTTTGCTTGTGATGCTTTCTCCGATAGTGCCGCTGATGTACCTTGACAGTATGTGCGACGGAATATTAAAAGGGCTTGATCAGCAGGCTTTTACTTTCAGAACAAGCATTTTAGATTCGCTTTTAAGGCTTGTGCTTATTTATTTCATAGTTCCGAAATACGGACTTAACGGATTTATCGCAATTATGTATATTTCAAACGCGCTTACCTGCATTTTAAATATTTCAAGGCTTATAAAAGTGACTGACGCAAAGATAGATTATTTTAAAAATCTGATAACTCCGCTTTTTACAGCCTTTGCCGCCGCCGTTTTTTCAAACCTAGTACTTAAAAGCACCTGTAATTTCGGGAATTCGGTTTACATAATACTGCTGTGCGTATTCAGCCTGATCCTTTATGCTTTAGGCTTACTGCTTTTCGGGTGCACAAGCATTTCTGAATTTAAAAGACTTATTTCATCTTAATTTTTCAAAAAAGCTTTTAATAAGCTGCGTGCATTCCTGCTCTGCTATTCCGCCGAAAACTTCGGTTTTTGAAGAAAATTTCTTTGAAAAGAGATTTTCGGCACTGTCGGCACATCCGGCAAGAGTATCGTAAGCTCCGAAAACAACCTCTTTTATTCTTGCGTTTATTATAGCGCCCGCGCACATACAGCACGGCTCTAATGTGACATATAAAGAGCAACCGTCAAGCCGCCAGGAGCCGATATTTTCGGCGGCGTTTTTAATTGCCTCTATTTCGGCGTGGGAAGTGGGGTCGCGCTTTTCCTCGCGCATATTTCTGCCCCTGCCGATTATTTCCCCGTCTTTTACGACTACTGCGCCGACGGGGATCTCGCCGCAATTATACGCTTCTTTTGCGAGGCTAATCGCCTCAAACATAAATTTTTTATCCATTTCAGTTTTAAAAAGGCTGCCGCTTGTATTTCGGGCGACAGCCAGCTAATTTAGATGTTAGATGTTAGACGTTAGATATTAGATTATTAAAATCTTTCTCTTCATAAAAGCCAAAAGATTTTACTCTTCCGTTTTTTCCTCTTTTATCTCTTCGGAAGATGTTTCTTCTTTTTCTTCTTCCGCAGGTGCTGCCGGAGCGGCTTCCTGTTCAGGCTGTGCGGTTTGTACCGCCTGCGCTGCCTGTGCGGCTTTTTGCGCGGCAAGCATAGCGTTTAATTTAGCTAATTTCGTTCTTCTGAATTCCTCTTCGCTGTAGCAAGGCTCATTTTTCCTGCTGATGAAAAGGAATATCGGAATTAAAAATGAGAAGAAAATTCCGAGAACTGTGAAAAGAACCGCATTGTCACGGTTAAATTTTAAATAGATATTATAAAGGCAGATATAATATGTAACTTTATAAGCTATCGCTATGCCGAGAAAAGCTAAATAAACCAAAATAAATAATCCCGCGGAAGTTACAAGCGAATACTTAAAATTATCACTCCCGCCTAACTCGCTGTAAATAGCAGTCCTGGCAACAAAGCTGATAAGCGAAAAGATAAGAACAATGCTAAGCACGCTGAAAATAATTTTAAGGACAAGCAGAGCCTTTGAATTGTCTTTGGTAACAGCCATATTTTTCTTATTATAGCCGAAACCGAGTCTACCAATAGCGATCGCGTCAAAAAACGGGATAAATGCATACCACGGGTTTTTAAATTTATCTTTTTCGGACATTTTATAAACACCCACCGCTTGTAAAGCCCAAAATACCACCGATATCGCAAATGTTATCAAAAATACACCTATATAGGCAATCGCGATACCGAGCAATATTTTAATAAACAGATCCGGATTCGGGAAGCCGTCACCCGCTTGTTCAAACGCGAATTCCAAAACATCATCATCAACTAAATAATTCTCCATATTTTCCTCCTTAAATAATAAAATAGAGCAAAGATTCTATTATGCAAAAGACACTGAAAAGAATTACGGGAACGCTTGTAAAAAGCGATACATACAAGTCCGATTCCCTTAAATAATTACTTTTTGTGCCGCATAACCTGAACATTTCCTTATCTTTGGTTACAAAAAGCAGACCTAAAATTCCGATAATAAGGTAAGCTATATTAAGGATAAGGTACATAACCGACTGCGAAGAGTCGCTTAAAACATGAGAGGCATAATCGGTGAGCACCGCAAAGAAGTTATTGGCGGCGTGCACCGCGACCGCAAGCCATATTGATCCCGATTTGAGTCTTATAAACCCTAAAATAAGTCCCACTAAAAACGCAAAGAACATCTGAATGAAATTCCTGTGCATAAGTCCGAAAAGGATAGCTGTGGCAAAAAGCGCAAATTTTTCGGAATATTTTTCAAGCCAGCCGAAAAGAATGCCTCTGAATGCGAATTCCTCAACAAGAGGCGGAATTACCGCCGTTGAGATAACAGTGAGCATAAACCCGAAAAATCCCGTGGGATCCGAGCCTGACGGCATATCATAAGAGGGAAATCCCAGCTGAGTTAAAAGCGAGCCTGCATAGGAAACGGAGATATTTGCAAATCCGCAAAATCCGAGTCCGAATAAAAACAGCGCTTTTATATCCCCCTGCGGCTTATCAAAGGGAATAAGCCTGCTTATCTTTTCCTTTGAAAGCTTTGCAACCAGGGAAAAGGGAAGAATAAACATAAGTATCGAAAAAATTATCTGAATCAACTGTGAAAATCCGCTGTCGGACAACAGATAATAATAATTTTTCCCGAAAATATCCACATTTTTAAGAAACAATCGGAGCAGCGTGGGAAACACGGATACGATCACATAAGAGAAAAGCAGAGCGATACCTGCTTTAAGTGCAGATTTTTTGACCTCTTTCTTTTCAAAATGACGGATCAAATATTTTTCATCAATATAATTATTCAGCATTTGTGAAATACTCCCTGAAAATTGTATTTCCTCATAACCCCGATTATTCTTCCGCCGCCTCGTCTTCTTCGGTCACAACGCCCGCGTCGGCTTCAGCCTCTTCGGGAAAATCGTTGACCTGAGAGTCGTCGTGATCCGCAAGCGCAACAGAGAGAATTTTTTCATCTTCTGCCACTCTCATTACCCTAACGCCCTTTGACGGTCTTGCAAATTCGGAAATATCTCCGGCGAAGATCCTTATTATTATACCGCCGGAGGATATCATTATAACATCGTCGTTATCGGTAACGGGTACTGTTGCCGCAACATTGCCGTATTTTGAAGTGCGGTAATTGATTATACCCTTTCCGCCTCTTGACTGCAGGCGGTAATCGGAGATCGGGCTTATTCTGCCGTAACCTGTTTCGGTGACGGTGAGAATTCTGTCATCTGCTTTGCAGACAGCCATATCCACAACAAAATCTCCCTCGCGCATACTTATCGCTTTAACGCCTCTTGCGGTTCTTCCCATAGCGCGGACATTCTTTTCATCAAATCTTATCGCATATCCGAGATAGGTTGCTATAAAGATATAATCGCTGCCGTCGGTCATACGAACGAACGCAAGCTCGTCGTCATCATCGATAGAAATAGCGATAATACCGTTTTTACGGGTATTTTTAAACTCCGAAAGCCTTGTGCGCTTGATTATACCCTTTCTTGTTACCATTGCGATAAAGTCTTCCTGCTCCTCTGTCTGAGTGACAGGAATTATCTTCGTTATTTTCTCGCCGTTCATAAGAGGAACGATATTTATCATATTCATTCCCTTGGCTGTTCTTGAGCCCTCGGGAATTTCATAGGCTTTTAGCCTGTAAGCTCTGCCGAGATTTGAGAAAAGCATAATCGTATCGTGAGAAGAGCAGGTAAACATATTTTCCACCACATCGTCTTCCCTTGTGGTCATACCCGTTATTCCTCTTCCGCCCCTGTGCTGAACGGAATAAGTATCGGCAGGGAGCCTTTTAATATAACCGTTAACGGTTTTGGTGATAACACATTCCTCTTCGGGAATGAGATCCTCAATATCCACTTCTCCCGCAACATCGGATATTTCCGTGCGGCGGTCGTCTGAGAATTTATCGCGGAGATTTAATGACTCTGTTTTAACAATATCGAGAATTCTCGTCTTATCGCTCAAAATTTCGTCGCATTCCTTGATAAACGCGAGCTTTTGCTCCAATTCTTCGAGAATTTTCTGCTTTTCCATTCCTGCAAGCTTTCCGAGCTGCATCTGGACAATGGCTGTTGTCTGAATATCGTCAAGACCGAATCTATCCGTCAAAGCCTGCTTACTTTCGGGGATAGTTTTTGAATTTCTGATTATCGAGATAACCTCGTCGATAAAGTCAAGAGCAATTTTAAGACCTTCTAAAATGTGTGCGCGCTCGGCGGCTTTTCTGCGGTCGTATTCAGTTCTTCTTGTGATTATCGAACACTGGAAATCAATGCAGTCTAAAAGCATTTCCTTTAAGGTGAGCACCTGCGGCTTACCGTTTACAATAGCAAGAAGAATTGCGCCGAAAGTGGACTGCAGGGCAGTATAGGAATAAAGCTTATTCAAAACGACCTGGGGATTAGCGTCTTTTTTGATATCGACGATTATTTTTATACCGCCGTCACGCTTAGAGGAATAGTCAACTACATCATCTATACCCTCAATTCTCTTTTCCGCCGCGAGATCGTAAATATGCTTAACAAGATCTTTTTTTCTTACTTTATACGGAAGCTCTGTGATAACAATTCTGAATCTTCCGTTTTTCTGTTCCTCAATTTCCGCTTTACCGCGAACAACTATTTTTCCTCTGCCCGTAGCGTAAGCGGCACGGATACCCGATCTTCCCATAATAATTCCGCCTGTCGGGAAATCGGGGCCTTTTATGTACTGACAAATTTCCTGCAGATCGGCATCGGGATTGTCTATAAGACAGCACATACCGTCTATAACCTCGCCTAAATTATGAGGGGGAATTTCCGTTGCCATTCCGACTGCTATACCCGAAGATCCGTTTACAAGCAGCTGAGGAAATCTGACCGGGAGCACTTCCGGCTCTTTTAATCGGTCATCGTAGTTAGGCATAAAGTCGACGGTGTCTTTATCTATATCGTCGAGCATATTAAGGGAGAGCCTGTTCATTTTTGACTCTGTATACCTGTATGCAGCAGCAGGATAACCGTCTATATTACCGAAGTTTCCGTGACCGTCGATAAGCGGATAGCGCAATGAAAAGTCCTGCGCCATTCGCACCATAGCGTCGTAAACGCTCGCGTCGCCGTGAGGATGATAGCGGCCGAGAACCGCACCGACGGTGTCCGCGCATTTTCTGTAAGCCTTATCGGGAGAGAGTCCGTTTTCATACATTGTATAAAGTATTCTTCTGTGAACCGGCTTAAGACCGTCGCGCACATCGGGAAGCGCTCTTCCTACAAGCACCGACATTGAATACTGCAGCATACTCTGTTTTACTTCTTCTGTTATTTCCACCGGCTCGATTTTGGTCTGTTCACTTTCGGGCCAGAAAACAATTTCACTTTTAGCCATTTTTACCCTCTCCTTTCCTTAAATATCAAGATCTGTGGCAAATACCGCATTATCTTCGATAAATTTTCTTCTCGGCTCTACTTCTTCGCCCATAAGCATTGTAAATACCTCGTCTGCCGCCGCGGCATCAGCTATATTTACTTTAAGCATCGTGCGCTTCTCGGGATCGAGCGTTGTTTCCCAGAGCTGCTCGGGGTTCATTTCACCGAGACCTTTATAACGCTGAACATCGGCATTTCCGCCGAGTTTTTCAATATATTCGGCTTTTTCCTCGTCTGTAAAGGCGTCAAAATGCTGTTTGCCCTTAGAAACTCTGAAAAGCGGCGGCTGTGCAAGGTACACATGGCCCTCTTCAATAAGCTCGGGCATATATCTGAAGAAAAATGTGAGCAACAGTGTTCTGATATGCGAGCCGTCAACATCGGCATCCGCCATTATAACTATTTTATCGTATCTTAATTTAGTTATATCAAAATTCTCGGCAATTCCCGTTCCCAATGCTACTATAACAGGGGTTAATTTATCGTTGCCGTAAACCTTATCGGCTCTCGCTTTTTCAACATTTAGCATTTTACCCCAAAGCGGTAAAATAGCCTGATAGGTACTGTTTCTTCCTTCTACCGCGCTTCCGCCTGCGGAATCTCCCTCGACTATGAAAATCTCGGTTTTGGTAGGATCTGTTGAAATGCAGTCGGTAAGCTTTTCGGGCATTCTGGTTTTATTTCCTATTCCCGATTTATTTCTTGAAGCCTCTCTTGCTTTTTGCGCTGCCTCTCTTGCATTGGAAGAGGCTATCGATTTTTCGATTATAAGCTTAGCCTGTGCGGGATTTTCTTCAAAATACTGATAAAGCTTATCGCGCATTATATTGTTAACAAGAGTTCCAATAGCGGTGTTTCCGAGCTTTGCTTTTGTTTGCGATTCAAACTGCGCGTCTGTCAGCTTAACGCTTACCACAGCGATAACGCCCTCTAAAACATCATCCATACTAAGGCTTTTTTCTTTAAGAGTTTTAAAATCCCTGCCGTATTTATTCACAGTTGCGGACAAGCTCTTTTTAAAGGAGGTTTCGTGCGTTCCGCCGTCAACAGTGTGAATGGTATTGGCAAAAGACATTATTTTTGTGGAATAAGAGGTGCTCCACACAAGCGCGATCTCGGCTGTGGAGTCGCCGGAAGAGCCGCTTATATAAATAATATCATCATTTAATTTATCTTTTTTATCGGTTTCAAGCAGATATTCAACATAAGATTTTATTCCGCCCTCAAACTGCAGATCGTCTTCACGGTCTTTTATATCCGCGTCAGATCTTTCGTCTTTTAAAACTATTCTTATTCCCGCGTTTAAAAATGCCTGCTCACGAAGCCTGAATAAAAGGGTATCGTAGGAATAAACGGTGGTATCGGTAAATATCGAGGGATCTGCTTTGAAAGTAACTGTCGTTCCCGTTTTATCGGTATTGCCTATCACTTTAAGATCCTGTGCAATGTTTCCTTTTTCATATCTTTGCTTATAGATATGCTTTCCGTCTTTTACCTCAACCTCAAGCCAGGAAGAAAGCGCGTTTACAACCGAGGCTCCCACTCCGTGCAGACCGCCCGATACTTTATATCCGCTGCCTCCGAATTTTCCGCCTGCATGAAGAATGGTAAATACCACGCTGACCGTAGGGATACCTTTTTGCGGATGAATTCCCACAGGAATACCTCTTCCGTTATCGGCAACTCTTATAACGCCGTCGTCAAGCAGTTCAACAAGAATCTTATCGCAATAGCCGGCGAGTGCTTCGTCTATAGCGTTATCCACTATCTCATATACAAGATGGTGAAGACCGCGCTCACCCGTCGAGCCTATATACATTCCCGGTCTTTTTCTTACCGCTTCAAGTCCTTCAAGCACCTGAATGGAATTTTCATCATAATTCCCGGTCACCTGAATATTGTTTTCATTACTCATTTTTTTCTCCTTTAAAACCGCTTTTCAAGCGTTTGTGCCGAAAGCTGAGATAAATAAACTTTATTTTTATATTTCTTTGCCGAACATACTATAAATGATTTCGGAAGATCAGTGCACGAAGAGATAACTTCTTTTCTTTTTTCGCTTAAATTTAGGTAATCTCTTGTTTTTTTTGATATTGTTGCATTATCAAGATCAAAAATTCCCACTATTTCATCCTGTCTTATCACCGTTGCGTTGCCGATATGTAAATACATTATTCTTCTATCTTTCCGTCTTTAATTTTAAATATTTTTCCGGATTTTAACTGTTCCGTATTATTCGGGTCGCAGCAAGTTATGAAAGACTGCATATCTTTTATATGATTTAATATATAATTTTGTCTTGATAAATCAAGCTCACTCATAACATCATCAAGCAAACATATCGGCTTTTCGCCTGTTATCTGCTTTATAACTTCCGACTGCGCAAGCTTAAGGGTCAGCGCCACGCTCCGCTTTTGCCCCTGCGAACCGAAGTTTCTTACATTTATTCCGTTTAAGAAAAACGCAAGCTCATCTCTGTGAGGACCCACGGAGGTAACCCCAGAATACATATCCTCATTTCTCGAATTTTTAAGTTTTTCGCTTAAAAGTTCCTTTTCACAGCTTAAAATATATTTAAATGTTATATTTTCTCTTCCCTTTGATAATCCCGAATAAATTTCCGGCACAAAGGTTTCAAGAGTTTTTATATATTCTTTTCTGTAATTTATTATCTTTTTGCCGCTGCTTGCAAGCTCTTTTTCAAAAACATCAAGCATAACACAGAGTGTTTTATCATATTTATATTCTTTTATTATCCTGTTTCTTTGGATAATTGCCCTTGAATAAGATTTTAAAATTTCAATATAATTCGGATAAAGCTGACCTATCGCGGTGTCTAAAAATTTCCTTCTGTAATTAGGTCCGTCTGTTATCAGTGAAAGATCAGACGGTGAAAAAACCACTGCCGTGTAATTTCCTGCGAGCTTTGATGCGGAAGATAACTTTTTAGAGTTAAAATAAGCGCTGCGCGTATCTGTAAATATCATTTCCGCGGTATTTAAAACGCCTCTAAACTCATAATCCGCTCTTGTTTTTCCTTTTTCGCACCCGAATTTAACAAATGCGGAGTCTTTCGCATTTCTAAAACTTTTTGCCCCGGTAAAAAGCCATAAAGCCTCTATTATATTTGTTTTTCCGTGCGCATTTTCACCGAATATCACATTCATTTGTTTATCCGGCTCAAATTCAAGAGCGCTTATATTTCTAAAATTAACGCAGCAAAAATTCTTAATCTGCATTTTCTATAATAATTCCTTTTGAATATATTTCAGCCGTGTCTCCCGCACGGAGTTTTTTCCCGCGCATTAAGCAGACCTCGCCGTTTACTTTTACTTCGCCGTTTAACACAGCAGCTTTAGCCTCGCCTCCTGTGTAAACCAGCCCTGCAAATTTAAGCGCACTGTCAAGCTTTATAAACTCCGTATTTATTTTTATTTTTTCGTAGATCATTTTTTAAGCCTCATCGGCATTACAAGATAAAGAAAATCTTTATTGTTTTCGTCTGCCGATCTTATAAGCACTCCGGAATTTTCACCGCTGAAAGTGAGTGTTATCTCATTTGTGCTGCAAACCTTTAAAGCGTCTAAGAAATATCTTGAATTCATTCCTATTTCAAAAGGATCTCCCTCTAATTCAACATTTATTTTCTCGGAGGATTTTCCTAATGTGGTGGTGCAGTTGAGAGTTAATTTATTTTCTTCAAACGCACAGCGCACAGGTGTTGATAAAGTATCGTTTATAATTATCGATACACATTCAAGCGTGTTTACAAGCTCATTTAAATTAAGAGTTGCTTTTTGCCTGAATTCCGTCGGGATAATTTTCTCATAATTAACAAATTCACCCTCTAAAAGGCGGGAGATAAACACATATCCGTTAACAGAAAAAGAAATGAGTCTTTTTCCGACTGTAATTTCTATTTCTTCGCTGTTTTCATCTATAAGCTTTGAAAACTCGCTGACAGCTTTACCTGCGGCAACAAATTCTATATCCTCGCAGTTTTCCACCTTTTCTCTGCGGATAGCAAGCCTGAAGCCGTCAATAGTTACAAACTGAAGAATATTGTTTTTAACGGAGATATTTATTCCTGTAAGAATAGGTCTTGTTCCCTCTATCTGTGCTACCGCAAATATAGTTCCCTTAACCATATCGGAAAAAAGTTCGCTTTGGATTTTAAGCTTTGCCCCTTCTTCAACAGACGGCATTTCCGGAAAGTCTCCTGCCGCCATACCCATAATATCGAATACGGCTTCGTTGCATCTAATATGGCACATCAGTCTTTCGTCGCTCTCTATTTCCACCTGAGGACCGTTTAACTTTCTTATGATGTTTGCAAGGAGATTTGCACTTATAACTATTTCTCCGCTTTCGGAGCAGATGGCATAAATTTCCTTTTGCATACCCATTTCAAGATTATAAGAGCTAAGCTTTAATGAGCCTTGGTCAGCCGAAAGTAAAATACCCTCTAAAACAGGAAGAGAAGTCTTATTTCCAACTACCTTTTGAAGTCTGCTTATAGCCTCTAAAAAAGCTGAACGCTCAACGGTGAATTTCATATTTTTTCCTCCAAAACAAATTTTTCTATATAAAAAATATAATAAAATAACAGAAGAAGTATAATAGGTTAAAACAGTTAAAAACCCCGAATTTTATTTTAAATATGGGAAAAATTACCTGGAATATTTTTGTTTATAATATCTTGATAACTTTAATAACCGTTAACTTATCCACAAGGTGTTAAAAAAAGCTATGTTAATTAACCTTAAAAGTGTGGATAACTTTTATCAGGTCATACCGTTTAAATTATTGATAATATCATCGACCATTTCTTTTTCATAAGGCTTGTCCGCCAAAAATTTTTCGATTTGGTGCACATTATATAAAACGGTTGTATGATCTCTTCCGAAAGCTTCGCCTATCTGCTTGAATGAAAGTCCGGTCGTCTGCCTTGCAATATACATTGCAACCTGCCTGGCAAGTGCTAACGACTGCGTTCTTTTAAGAGACAAAATATCGGCTTCCGAAACATTATAGGTCCGCGCTACTTCGACGATTATCGTTTCTATCTTGATAGGCTCGGGCTTCGAGTCATTTATAACATCTTTAATGAAATTCTGCACCGCGGTAACAGCAGGCATTTTCTTTTCCATATTTACATAGGCTTGGATTTTTTTGACCACGCCCTCAAGCTGCCTTGTATTCACTTTTATATGCTCGGCTATGTAATATACTAACTGATCGTCAAGTATCAGTCCCGCCTGCTCGCCTTTTTTGCGGATAATTCCCACGCGCGTTTCAAAATCGGGGGAGGAGATATCCGCAAAAAGACCTGCCGAAAGCCTTGATCTTATTCTTTCGTCAAGAGTTTTGATTTCTTTGAGCGGTCTGTCAAGTGTAACGACTATCTGCTTGTTGTTCTGATAAAGAGTGTTAAAGGTGTTGAAAAACTCTTCCTGCGTCGTTTCCTTTCCGGCGATAAAGTGAATATCGTCTATCAGTAAAACATCGATATCGCGGTATTTTTTATGAAAGCTGTCCATTGCAGTGAGTCCGAGCTTTCCTTTTTGAAGAGCCGAGATTAGCTGATTTGTAAAATCTTCGCTTCTTATATAGACTATTTTCTTTCGCGGAAATTTTTTCTTTATATGGTTTTTTATCGCGAGCATCAGGTGGGTTTTTCCCACGCCCGACGGCCCGTAAATAGTCAGCGGATTGTAAACTATCCTGTCGTTATCCGCAACAGCTATCGAGGCGGCGTAAGCAAACCTGTTAGAAGGTCCTTCGATAAAATTATCAAAAGTGAAAAAATCCTCGAAGGTGAGTCCCTCGCTGTGCAGCTCGGCATTTATAATATCGGTTTCTTCCGATTCGAAAATAATATGTGGCTTAAGATCGATACCCATAATGGTTTTAATAGAGTCAGCCAAAAGCGCGGTGTAATTTTCCTCCACCTGGTCGCGCATAAGCTCGTTATTAATAGATAAAACAAAGGCGCCGTTATCTATCTTTACAGGTTTAAGGTCCTTTAAAAAGCAGTCAAACGCGATCGCCGAAACCTTTTTCTTGCATTCGTCACACACGGCTTCCCAAATTCCGTCAAGCGAGTTCTGATTCATCATCCGTTTTTCATCCTCATAAATATATATTATATATATAATATCTAAAGATAATATTACCTATATAGTATATCATAACTTATCCACCTTTTCAACAATAATAATTGCAAAAATTAAATTTACGCAAAACCAATATCGGTGTTGACATTTAATTTTATTTATGATAAAATAGTTCAGTCGCACGGAGAGGTATCGAAGCGGTCATAACGAGGCGGTCTTGAAAACCGTTTGGCAGCAATGCCACATGGGTTCGAATCCCATCCTCTCCGCCATTTTTAAATAAGGCTTATAACAATTTGATAATATAAATAGGATAATCACGAATACGGAGTAGTACTCAAGTTTGTGACGGGCAATTCGGCCGAGCGCATCCGGCGGATGAGCAAGCGAGGGCGAATTGGCGCAGCAGTCGAAAAATGTCCGCGCTCCAAGCGGAAAAACATTTTTCGGTCACTGCAAGAGGGCCGCCGATGAACCTCCGGGAATAAATAAGGCTTATAACAATTTGATATATAAATAGGTTAATCACGAATACGGAGTAGTACTCAAGTTGGTGACGAGGCGCCCCTGCTAAGGGCGTAGGCCGGCTAATCCCCGGCGCGAGAGTTCGAGTCTCTCCTACTCCGCCAAAAAGCAGCATACCTTTAGGTGTGTTGCTTTTTTTAGTATAAAAAGAGAGACTCGAACAGGACTGTTTTGACGGCAGTCAAAATTCAAACCTTCCGGTGGATGGTTCAAAAGTCCGCGTGCGTGTCGCTCGCACGGCAGTGCGCCGAGCGAGTCTCTCCTACTCCGCCATGACTGTGCGACGAAAAAGCATAAAGCCTGAAAGCCCCTGAGTAATCAAGGGCTTTCTCGCATTTATAAGGCAAAAATCGAAAAGCAGTTTTAAGGCACAAAATTCAATAATTTCTTCAACAAAAGGGACTTGAACCGCGGATATGAAATTTTCCGCTATGAGAAGCGTTGTATCCTGATTGTATTGTCTACCCTACTCCTCCACACGGATTCGAACTCACGACATATATTTAGATCGTAAAATTACCGAAAACCCGATGAACGATAGATATCTGCAACCGGTGGAGGGCATTACAGAGCAAGCGGCTGAAACACAGGATAATGAAAAAATCCGAATCAGTCTGGATTCCGGCAGAGATTCGGTGCATCGGATCTGTTATAATCCCGATTCGGACGCCGGCGGTCAGTATATTTCGGGAAATTTGGACTTTTACGTGTTTGAGGAGCTTATCGAGCAGTACGATATTGAAAATCACCCCGAAAATGCCGAAAAATTTTTTTCCGATCTTGAAGAAATGTCGGATCGGTTTTTAGCGGATATCAACACACCGTTCTTTCTGGAAGCCGAGAGTGACTATGAGACGGACTGCAATTATATCGAGTTTACGCCCGAAAACATTCTGAGCATTCATAAGGATATTTGTCGGTTTGATGCCGATCACAGGGCGGAGCTTGCAAGAATGGCGGAGCAAAACGAGCTGGATGTATTGCCTATAAAGGGCTTTAATGAGATTTTTTCCGAATCGGTTTATATAAAGGCCGTAAGAAAGGTTCTTACAGAATACAGAGCGGAGGTTTTACATGTCACTCCTTACCGGGTCATATCCCGGCGAAATAACGGCATCACCGGCTGTTAAAACAGGATATCCCGTTTTGCCTGAAATGCTCACGGAGCTGATTAAAAAATGAGGAAAAATTTCATGTTTCGTTCCTACTTTTAAACAGCTTGAGCTTACAACTCTTTTAAATACGGAAGTTTTGAAAGAAATTTAAACAGGATAAGAAGAAAAATAAGAAAAAGGGTAAATATAAAAGTTTTTATATTATTATTTGTAATACAAATAAGTTTCCGCTGACGGTAAAATGGCAGTTGCCTTTGAGCTTTTCTGTCGTATATCTTATGCTTTGCGTTCCGTAGCCGTGACCCTCCTTTGAGGCCGTGGGAATTCCGTTCACCATTTCAGGAGCTTTTAAAAATGTATTTTTAACGGAAATCAAAAGCTTTCCGTTAGTTTTTGACATGTAAATATCAATCAGCTTTACGTCTGCGTCCCTTGCGGCGTTTACAGCATTTTCAATTGCGTTTGAAAGAATTGAGGAAAGGTCGATTTCGGATATCGGAAGAAATTCTGGAATTTCAAAACGGTATTTAAATTCAATACCGTTCTTTTTTATTTCTTCTTCAAAGGAAGAAATTATCAGGTTTACAAGCTCATTTCCGCAATATTTTTTGACGGCAGTATTATCGGCATAGCTTACAACATCACCAATGTATTTAATCGCTTTATCATTTTCTCCGTTTTCTATAAGTGAGGAGATATTCATAAGAAAATGCCTAATATCATGCCTTAAAATTCTTATTGTGTTTTCAGAACGTCTGATGATTTCGATATCTTTTTCGGATTGTTTTCTCTTCATTTCAATAAGAGTGTTAAGCTGCTCTGCCTCTCTTTTTTCTTCATATTGCTTAAAATAAAGAAATATGAATATTATGTAGCTTATGCAAAGAACAAAGCCCATAAATTCGACTACTATTTCTTTTCCCGAGTAGAGCAGGGTTGTATAAACACTCGAAACATAATCAAAAATATAGTAAACTAGCGGCAAAATACCGAAAATAAATATCGAGCTTGTCGGCTTGTTTAAAAGCTGTGAAGTCGCCTGGGAAACGTGCCTGATAAGGAAAATAAATGTAACCGCAGTGATTATACATCTTGCAAGATAGAATATCCACATTTTTCCCGAAATATTCAGCGCCACAATTCCCGCCCAGTTGCTTATCTGACAGCAAAGATATGCCATGAGTACGGAAAGAGTGCATAGAGAAAATTTATATTTATATTTAAAAGAAAGAAAGAATATAAGCGGAATATGAATGATAAAAGGATAGATTTTTTCAGTGCCGCCGCCTTTAAACAAAATAAAAGAAAGAATATATAAAGCGCCCGTGGCACAGGAAAAAAGCAAAAGAGAAAAAATGTTTTTCTTCGTCATTTTTATTCCTAAAAATGACGCCGAGATATATACGCCGAAAAGCAGGGTAGTGGCATTATGTAAAAACCAAAAAATATTTTCAAGCATAAAGTTTTTATTACTCCTTTTAATCAAACATCATTGAAAAATATGCTTCTTTAAAACTTTTTGAGCTTCCTCTCGCTATCGGAACAGTCTTTTTTGATTGTGTGGTGATCTGCGTGCCGTTAAAATAGTCAATGTTCCGCATATATACAATATAACTGCGGTGGCACTTGAAAAAACCGCTTTCAAGCGTCAATTTATCTTCAAAGGAATACAGCGGATCATTAGTTTCGGCTTCCAAGCCGTTTACAAGATGAAAAACGACCTTTTTATTCATTGCTTCTATAAATTCAATATCGTGAAAATACAGCTTTCGATAGCCATTTTCGGTTTTTATAACAATATTTTCACATTCTGTGATAACTTCGCTTAAACAATCGGACAAGGTACTCTTAATTTTCTCATAGTCTACCGGTTTCAGAAGATATCCGTTTGCCTTTACTTCATAAGACTCCAAAGCAAACTCAGCGGAAGAAGTGAGAAAAATTATTTTAACCGCCGAATCTTTAGTTCTTAATTCTCTGGCTGTATCCATTCCGTTTAAAAGCGGCATTATAATATCAAGAAATATTATATCGATATGCTCTGCACAGTCGGAGGTTAAAAGATCGTCGCCGTTATTAAAAGAAAGCACCTGCGCAGAAGTATCGGTTTCCTTTAAATATCTTTCTATAAGAGAGCAGGTTTTTAACTTGAATTCTTCGCTGTCGTCACACACGGCTATCCTTAGCATTGATTTCACCTCAAATTTATTTTACTATAAATTAAGTTTGTTTTCAATCAAATTAATCTGCAATTCACTCCCTGATTTTTGCATTTCACGAATTCTTGATTTTTAAAGATATTTTTGTGATAAAATCAGTATAAATTATTATCGGTTTTTTATGACTGGAATTCAGAAACGGAGAATGATCTATGCGGAACTTTCATAATCTTTCGAAAAAGGAAAAAGCGGAATATATTTCTATTCTTATTTTGTATCCGTTTTTTCTTATTTTCTCAAATCTCGGCAAAACATTTAAGTTTTTTGCCTCTAAAAAAAGGCAGCTTGTAGCAAGTGCTTTGTCGGTGGCTGTGGTTCTTACAACCATTCCGGTACTGTCTTTTTCTGTATTTGCAGGCACATCCGGCAGTACCAGCGTTAAGCTGTTCAATAAGTATGAAATGGTGAACGGCAATAGCACTACTTATTTAGTCGCGAATGACGACTATAGCTACATAATCGAAGGTGTGAAAACCACCAGCGACAATAACTACTTAGCCAAATATGAGCCGTCCTCCAACACCCTGACCATTCAGGATTTAGATTATGGGCTTAACGGTAACGAAGGCGGAGTGTACGCAAACGGCGACCTAAACCTAAAGATTGTCGGCAGCAACAGCTTTATCGAATGCGCGCAATACGGTGTTAAGGCCAACGGCAACCTGAAAATTTACGGCGACGGCGCGCTGTTTATCGGTTGCGCGAGAAGAAACGGCAATGCTTCGGCGATTTCCGCCGGCGGCAATATTGAGCTTCGCGGCAACTACGGCTTCTCTCAACCCACCATTGTGGCTGTCGGTAACAATGATTATACTGTAAAAGCCGGCGGCAGTATCACGGTTTCCAATGTGGATCTTACACTTTATTCCGCATGGAATTTTTACGGAGTTTTCAACAAGGTGCCAAACAGCATTATGGGCGGCAAAATCACCGTCAGCACAGACAATATGGGCAAAAATCCCACTGATAATATTGACGACAGCAAACTGACTAAGGACTATAAATATCTGAGAATGATTCCGGACGGCTACCGCGACGCTTATGACACTGCGTCCTTAAAAGAGGCGGCTGCGGACAAAAACTGCAAGGTGATAAACTTACTTGCTCTTGACAGTTATGACCACGAGCCGGAATATGCCATTGGCATCTCCGATGTGATATCCTTCAATCACGATGTTAAGCTGGTTTCGCTTGGCAGTTGGATCAGAAGAGACGACAACTACAAGGGCACATTTTTTAAGATTGGCGACGACGGCTCCGAACCGAATGTAACCTTTATGGGCCTTTCACTTTATGGCTATGGCGTGAAAAGTAATAATACGGTTGTAGGTAACGATTCCGCAATCATCGTGGAAAGCGGCAGTCTTACCTTAAAGGGTGCAAACTCGGTCGAATATTTCAATGCAGGAAGCGCTAACGGTGCGGCAGTAAATGTAAAATCCGGTGCCACACTGAATTTAAACGGCCGCTATATCTGGTTTTTCAAAAACGAAACCACCGGTCTTGGCGGCGCAATTTACAACGAGGGTACTTTAAACATAAAAAGTGCCAGGATCATAACCAATAAGGCAGCCGACGGCGGCGGTATTTACAGCTGCAATTCCGGCCGGATCTCTCTTGTCGGAAACACGGGCTATGTTGACGTGGCTTACAACACAACGACCGACGGCACGCGTAACAATTTAAAGCTCGCAAACTGGAATCGCATTAAAACGGACGACAAGGTCCTCACCAGAAGAAAAATTTATATCACGCCTTGTGCCGACCCCACCTTAACACAAAGTATGCCGATAATTTCAGCCAGCAGTAACTATTCTATGAACAGCTTTGCTTCGGATATTCACGGTGTGGAGCCGAAGTGGAAGGAATTTGATAAGGAAATTCACATGGCTGTGACCCACCCGCACTGCGTTTGCGGCAATGAACACGAGGAGATCGGCGACCATAAGAACGAGGACGTTCGCTGGTTTGAAGGATGGGATCAAACGGATTCCCTGCCCAAAGAGCCCGGCAACTATTATTTGAAGAATGACATTGTTCTAAAGGATTCGGATCATCATGCCTATCTTTACAACGGTGTGAACATCTGCATGAACGGTCACGATATTTATGCAACCTTTGGCGGCCGCGAGGTATTGTCTACCATAGGCAACTGGATAAAAAATGAAGGGGATGACAGGTATAAGCTCTACCCGTGGGATCAGGAAGGCGTTGTGACCAACTGCAGAACCTATGGCGGCCGCATCAAGCACAAGGATGTAACGGTGGAAGATGCGGGACGCGGCGTTCAGGTGGACGCTGAGGCAAATGTAAGCTTTTATAACATCCGGGTTACCGAAAACAAAACCATGAATCAAAGCTTTGGCGGCGGCGGTATTTATGTTTCGAACGCCAAGGTAAACCTTTATAACTGCAGAATTACCAAAAACTCTGCCTATCATAATGGCGGCGGTATCTCCGGTTATCAACAAGCTAACATTAACATTTTCAATTCCGAAATCAACGAGAATACTTCCGATAGATATGGCGGCGGCATTGAGATAGGAAACAGCAGTAAGCTTAGAATTGAAAACACCGAAATCGGGAGCAATAAATCGACCGGTAACGGCGGCGGTATCAGTGTTATTGCCAATAATAGCGATGTTTCTTTAAAGGATACCACAATGCTCGGCAACTTTGCAAAATACTACGGCGGCGGTATTTACTCCTCTTCACCGGTGAAGCTGTCCGGTAACAGCTACATTGCGGGCAACTATTCCGGACACCAGGAAACAAGCAATCGTTATTTAGATAATATTTACATCAACACTTACGCTCCCGCAATTCAACTGACAGGACCGCTCACAGGCCAATATAAGAGCGGTATTACTTCTGTAAAGGTGCCGCGCGAGGTGGTCACCGGCAATAACTATAAAATTACCGAAAACGATCTGAATAACTTCAAAAGCGATGTAGATAATTACGAATTGGTGCTCAAGGACAATGAGATCACCATGAAAACCAAGCTGAAAAATCTATCGGCTTCGGATATTTCCGTAACCCTGCCTTCCGATCTTTCTTACGACGGCAATGCCAAAACAGTTAAGGTTAAGGCGAACGCCGGCGTGGATTGCGGTTCCCTCTATGTGGAATATTACAATGACAAGGGAGAGCTTTTGGACAGCTCTCCGCGTGATGCCGGCGATTACACCTTTAAGGTGAAGGCAAATGCAAACAGCGTTTATAACGGAGCGGAGCTTTCTTCTTTCGACTGGAAGTTCACTATTAAAAGACGGAGTCTTGTGGCTTACGATTTGACCTTCGGTAAGATCGACAACTGCATTTTCAATGTAAACGGTGCTACACCGGATCTTCCTCTCACTGTTAAATCCACCGGTGAAAAGCTTATAAGGGATAAGGATTACACTCTAAGCTATGAAAACAACAAAAAAGAAGGCTATGCAACTGTCAAGTATCAGCTGATCGGAAACTATGCAGGCACCGGCAGCACTTCTTTCTACATTAGTTACGGCAGTGCAACCGACGCCATGTATTCCGCCTCTTTGAAGAGTAAGGGCGACTACTACAATGACGATGTTACGCTGTATGCGGCAGAGGGCTATGAGATTGGCGCAGACGATCATACTTTCTCAAGCAGCGTTACATTTACAGAGGAAATCGGCTTCTACTACGGTCATTTCTACGTAAAAGCCGCAAACGGCGACATCTATCGAGGCAACTACGGCATTGATAAGACAAAGCCCGATGTTACGATTTCCTTTAAACAGAATGTGTTCAAAACCTTCCTTAATAAGATCAGCTTCGGACTGTTTTATAAAAATGAGCAAGTGGATGTAAGGATCTCTGCTACAGATTCTATCAGCGGTACAGACAGCTACTATTATCAGCTGGTAAAGACTCAGGATGAATACGATGAAAACGGCACATGGACACGCGGCAATAAGCTGTATTTGCTCGACAAAATGACTTTTATTGTTTACGCAAAGGTTGTGGATAAAGCCGGCAATATCTCCATTATCAATTCCGACGGTGCAGTGATTTACGCTGACAGCAGCTTTACAAAGAGGAACGCAATTTTTGATAAGAATGTGGAAGCTGCGGCTGACACCGAGCTTACCGTTTCTTTCAAAGGCAATACGGTTAAATCTGTGAAAAACGGCGAAGAATTACTGACCTTCGGCACGGATTACACTGTGTCTGACACCGGCATTATCTTCAAAAAGGAATATTTGAAAAAATTCGAGGTCGGCAATACTCAGACCTTTACCGTTGCGTTCAATCCGCAGGGCATTGATACTGACAAAGTTTCCATAGAGGATACCTGTGAGATTTATATTAAGGACACCACTCATCAGCATATTGCAGTTCATCATAACAGGGTAGAGGCTACCTGCCTTAAAGACGGTAATATCGAATATTATACCTGTTCCGGCTGCGATAATAAATTCACCGATGAAAAGTGCAAAAATAAAGTAACGGATATTGTTATTCCGAAACTTGATCATAAAAATGCGGTAAAGACCGAGGCAAAACCCGAAACATGCACAGAGATCGGAAACTCGGCTTATTGGTACTGCCCGGATTGCAAAAAATATTTTGCAGATAAAAATAATTCGGTTGATAAGAGAACATCTAAAAATACAAACAGCGAATTTATCAAAAAGGCTTTAAATCATAAATTCACTGTAAAGTCTGACGATATTAAATATCTTTATAAAGCGGCAACCTGTACTGATGAAGCGGTATATTGCTATAAATGCGAAAGATGTGACGCTTTTGATAGCTCGCTTACTTATAAGCACGGTAATCCATTAGGCCATAAGTTTGTAAACTATGTTTATGATAATAACGCGACCTATTTTGCAGATGGTACCGAAACCGCAAAATGCAAAAACAGCGGCTGTAATGAAACCGATACAAAAACTGCTTCGGGGACTAAGCTTATAGACTCTAATGCTCCTACAATCGAAATAGTCATTAAAAATAATAAGTTTACCTCTCTTCTTAATAATATTACCTTTGGTTTGTTCTTTAAGAACACTGATACTGTTTCCGTAAAAGCGGAAGATAAGGAGAGCGGACTTAAATCTGTTGAGTACTTTGTTTCTGACAAGAAAATAACGGATTTTGAAGATATTAAATGGTCTGAATACAAAGACTCATTCGCAATTAACCCCGACGGAAAGTATATTGTTTATGTCAAGGGTGAAGATAAGGTTGGAAACAGCAAGATAATCAGCTCGGACGGTCTTGTTATTGACAGCCTTGCACCACAGACAAATATCACGAACGGTAAGACCTACTGCTCGTCGTTTGAAGTAACCGTATCTGATGAAAATATTGATTTAATCGAGCTTAACGGAGAGCCTGTTACTCCTGTAAACGGCAAAATAACCGTTTCGCCGAAATCGGGCAATCAGACTCTTAAGGCTCAGGATAAATCGGGCAATGTTACAGAACTCGAATTCACAGTCAATGAAGGCCATGTTTATGATGAAGGCAAGATCACGACAGAGCCCACGGCGGCAAAAGAGGGTGTTAAAACCTTTACATGCGTTCATTGTAAGGATAGCTATACAGAGCCTGTAGCTAAAACCAAGCCTGTAATTATAGAGGGTATGAACGGTAAGTTTGTCAGAAATAAATCTGAAATTCTTTCTTTCAGATCTGATGCGGCTCTTGCGGATTTCCTCAACGTTGCCGTTGACGGAAAAGTAATAGATTCAAAATATTATACAACCGCTGAGGGAAGCACAATTGTAAGACTTTCAGAGGAATATCTAAAAACACTTTCGGACGGAAGCCATACACTTGACATAATTTCTCTTTCGGGAACTGCTTCTACGACTTTTACAATTGAAGCCAAATCTTCGGAAAGCAGTATGCTTTCTCCTAAAACCGGATTTTCTGATGATAACACTTTATGGCTAATCATTCTGATTGCGGTCTGGACAGCAGTCGGAGCAGTTGTAATTGTTAAAAGAAAAGAAATCTTCAAATAGTTTAAATATTTCGGCTGCCGAAATAAAAAACAAGAAATTTTAATAAATTACTTGATTATTTAATCAACTTATGTTATAACAGCAAACGTTGTGAAAACGGCATATGCGCCGTTTTCCCTTTGCGGATAGACTCGAACCCCCGAAAACCGAATAATCAATTTGTACGGCAGGTAGAAATCAAAAATCTACCTGCCTTTTTTGTTGCCCGAAAAAAGGAGAAAAAACTATGCTTCAAAAAGAATTAGCCAAGCGGCTGCGCGGCCGCTTGGAAACCGAACCGGGCGGTGACGGATGGCTGGCAGTGCGCCGAGCGAGTCTCTCCTACTCCGCCAAAGCACAGCAAGTATATAAAGCAAATTGCTGTGCTTTATTTTTTTATTCTTAAAAAACATATTGACAAAAAAGAAAAAACAGGTATAATAAAAGTGCAGTTAGCCGTGCCTAACTAAAAAAGCACGGCTTTTAATAAAATTATCAGTTAGCATACGCTAACTTAACAAAGCTGCCAAACTTTCGGGAACAATAATGTAAAGGAGGAAACCATATGTCTGAAGAAATGATTATAAGAAACTGCGCTCCGACTCTCGCGGGTATTAAAACGGGAAGTATGTTTTCCTGCCCCTTTACAAGCTCCGAAGAATTAAAAAGCTCGGTAAGACTGTGGAACAAAAGGCTTATAAGCAAAGGAATCAGAGTTATTCCGCTTAAATTCAGCGGAAAATCGGCTCTTATTTATATTTACCGCCCGATAAAGCTAAAAAAAGACCTGCAGGATAAAAAAGCCTGCAAAATATTAAGCCGCTGCGGATATAAAAAATGCTCGGCGGATCAAAGTCTTGCAAGGCTGATAAAAAGAATGGCGAAAGGCGCGGATTTTCCGCACGAAATAGGCTTATTTTTGGGATATCCGCCCGAAGATGTAAAAGGGTTTATGGAAAACAAGTCCAAAAACTGCCTTTTTGTAGGATATTGGAAAGTTTACGGCAACGAACAGAAAGCCAAAAAGATTTTTGCAAAGTACAGACTTTGCACCGATAACTTTACGGAGCGCTATTTTTCAGGTGAAACCGTTGAACGGCTCACAGCAGCCGTCGGTATAAAAAATTAATTTGAAAGGAAAGATAAAAAATGAGTAAAATTGCAGTTGTATATTTCAGCTCTACGGGTAACACCGAGGCAATGGCACAAGCGGTTTTAAAAGGTGCAAAGGAGGCGGGAAGCGAGGCGGAGATATTCACTTCCGCAGAATTTTCCGCGGAAAAAATGGATTTGTTTGACGCCGTAGCTTTCGGCTGCCCGGCAATGGGAGCAGAGGTGCTTGAAGAAGACGAATTTGCTCCGATGTTCGAGTCCTGCGAAAGCAAGCTTAAGGGCAAAAAGATAGCCCTTTTCGGATCTTACGGCTGGGGCGACGGCGAATGGATGAGAAATTGGGAGGAAACCTGCATTGCCGACGGCGCGGTCCTTGTATCCGATTTCGTTATCTGCAACGAGTTTCCTGACGACGACGCTCTTGCTTCCTGCGAGGCTTTAGGCAAGGCGCTTAGACAATAAAATCAGGATACAATGCTTTTTTGAAGAAACGGCGCATTTATCGGCATTGTTGCCCTCCGCTCACAATACGACAGTATTCTTCGGTCGGGCGCCGCGCCGCTAAACAGCGCCGTTATCTTACAAAATCTTCGACTCATAGCGAGAAAATTTTTTTGATTATGAAGTCGAGGAATGCAGGAATACTGCCGTATTTCAAATGACGAGACAATATAATCGGACAAATTTTCCGCTATGAGAAGCGTTGTATCTTGATTGTATTGTCTAATTGACTTGACAATTTTTAAAAAGTGTATTATTATATAAAAAAGCTATGACGGGAATAAGTAGCGAAAATGATATGCTTTTTAAGAGAACAGGCGGTTGGTGCGAGCCTGTAAAAGCAATTTTTTTGCGAAGCTCTCCTATCAGCCGCGCCCGAAAGGGAAAGCCGGTCAGCCGCCGTTATCGGTTTCGAGTGCAAAAGGGAAGTTCTCTTTTGAATTCAGGTGGTAACACGGGAAACTTAAACCCCGCCCTGAAAAGCGAAAGCTTTTCGGGGCTTAATTTTTTATACGGAGGAAAATTTTTATGAACAGTGAAATTTTAAAGCTTTTATCTGCAAACGCGAGATATACTTATTCTCAGCTCGCCAAAATGACGGGTTTGACGGAAGAAGAAGTAAAAAAAGAAATAAAAGAGCTTGAAAAGAGCGGAATTATCTGCGGATATAAAGCCGTTATAGATCTTGAAAAGCTTGAAAATCCCCCCGTATCGGCGATAGTAGAGCTTAATGTAGTGCCGAAAGCCGACCTCGGATTTGAAGAGGTGGCAGAAAAGGTTGCGTCTTTTGAGCAGGTTGAATCGGTATATCTTATGTCGGGGGTTTATGACCTAAATGTAGTAGTGAAAGGCAAGACCCTGCAGGATGTAGCGCGCTTTGTCGCAAAGGAGCTTGCAACTATTGAATCCGTCACTTCCACCACCACTCATTTTCTTATGCGCAGATATAAGGAGCTTGATGTTTCCCTTTTCGATAAAAAGCCTGACGACAGGGGGCAGTTTCTCCTATGATAGATTACTCGTCGGTACTGAACCCCGAGGTCACCGAAATAAAGCCCTCGGGGATAAGAAAATTTTTCGATATTGCGGCTTCTATGGAAGACGTTATATCTTTAGGCGTGGGAGAGCCTGACTTTCAAACGCCGTGGCTTATAAGAAAAGCGGGAATTGCCGCTTTTGAGGGCGGTAAAACGAAATATACCTCTAATTCGGGGCTTATGGAGCTGAGAAAAGCCGTAACCGAGTTTTTGGAGCGGAAATACCGCCTTTCGTATGATCCCGAAAAAGAGGTGCTGATAACTGTCGGCGGCAGCGAGGCGATAGACGCTGCAATAAGAGCCGTCGTAAGCGAGGGCGATGAGGTTATTATCCCTCAGCCGAGCTATGTATGTTACGAGCCTATAACAAGGCTTGCAAAAGGCGTACCGGTTATAATAGAAACCAAAGCGGAAGATGATTTTAAGCTCACCGCTCATGACCTTAAAGCCGCGATTTCTCCCAAAACAAAAGTGCTTATTCTTCCTTATCCCTGCAACCCTACGGGCGCTATAATGGAAAAAAAGGACTTAGAGGAGATAGCAAAGGTCCTTAAAAATACGAACATAGTCGTTATTTCGGATGAAATTTATTCCGAGCTTACCTTCGGCTCGGATCATGTAAGCTTTGCCTCTATTGAGGGAATGAAAGAGCGCACCGTTACGGTAAACGGTTTTTCAAAAACCTTTTCTATGACCGGCTGGCGCTTAGGCTATGCCTGCGCTCCGAGAGAAATCTTAAGTCAGATGACTAAAATTCATCAGTTTGCGATAATGTGCGCTCCCACAGTCAGCCAGTATGCCGCGGTCGAGGCACTCCGCCACGGCGACGAAGCGATAGCCTCAATGAAAGAGGAATATAACAGAAGAAGAAAGCTCACGGTTTCCTCTTTTAATGAAATAGGGCTTACCTGCAGAGAGCCAAAAGGCGCGTTTTACGCTTTCCCGTCGATACAAAAAAGCGGGCTTAGCTGTGATGAATTCTGTGAAAGACTTTTAAAGGAAAAACACGTGGCGATAGTTCCGGGCACAGCGTTTGGAAAAGGCGGAGAGGGCTTTGTAAGAGCGTCTTACTGCTACTCAACCGAGCATTTGATAGAAGCAATATCCAGGATAGACGAATTTTTAAGATCGCTGTAAACCCCGGCGGCTCCGTTCGTTGAGGCGAAGCCGAAAGACAAGAAATATACTAAAAATGCTCCCGAAAAATCGGGAGCATTTTTATATATCAAACTTATTTTGCCGCTTTAAACCTTTTCTTTATAAGTAAGCTTTAAAAGTACAGGAGTTATCAGCGCGCAGATAACGACGGTTAACACTATCGCAGGCAGAAGCTTTTCATCAATAAATCCTGAGTTTAAGCCTTTTTGCGCGACCATAAGCGCGACTTCGCCTCTTGCCACCATTCCGACTCCGACTCTTAAAGAGTCCTTATTATTCATTCTGCAAAGCCTTGACGCCGCGCCGCATCCTATTATCTTTGAAATGACGGCGCAGACTGTAAGAACAAGTGCAAAGAGCAAAACATCGGCGGTTATCTCTCTTAAATTCGTTTTAAGACCGATACTTGCAAAAAACACAGGCGAGAAGAAAAGATAAGAAGCAACATTTATTTTCTTTGCCACATAAGGGCGCATATCCGTCAGGTTGCAGAGTATCACGCCTGCAAAATAAGCGCCGGTGATATCGGCCACTCCGAAGAATTTTTCCGCACAAAAAGACATAATAAGGCAAAATGCAAGCGCCCAGACAGCAATTCTTCTGTGGTGGGAATGATTTACGGAAAGCTTTTTAAAAAGATTATATACAATAAATCCTACGGCGAAAGTGAACAGGAAGAAAAGTAAAATTTTTATTATCACTTTTAAAGGGCTCTCGCTCGATCCTCCTAGGCCCGAAAGCACACTTAAAACGACTATTCCTATAATATCGTCGATAATAGCGGCGGATAAAAGCGCTGTGCCGACCTTGCTTTTGAGCTTGCCCATTTCGTTTAAAGTTTCTACGGTAATGCTGACCGAGGTCGCCGCGAAAACAACTCCTATAAAGGCGGCTTTCATCATGGTTTCGAACTTAAAATTATGCCCGAAGAATAAAAGATAGGCGCCCCCGCACATAATTATCGGGACAAGAACTCCCATTGCAGCTATAAGACAGGCGGCAGGGCCTGTTTTTTTAAGCTCCTCGATATCGGTATCGATGCCTGCCAAAAACATAAGCATAATAACGCCGATCTCGGAGATCTTTATAAGAAAATCGTTCTGATCGATAAATCCCAAAACGCTCGGCCCTAAAATAACGCCTGCTATAAGCGCTCCTACTACCTGCGGCAGGTGCACTTTGGCGGTTAAGATTCCGAAAAGCTTGGTAAAAAGCAGGATGAGCGCCAAAAACAATAAAAACTGATATTTTTCCATATAGATCCCCTTAAAAAAAGCGGCGCTTGCAAAAGGCAAGAGCCGCTCGTCTTTGAGTATATTATAACTCAAACTTAAAAAAATTCAACTGTTTTTTTGCTTTATTTCAGGAAGTCCCGCCACAGAAGAAAGCAGAGATAAAATTCCCGAAACCGCCGAAGCGCTCAAAACAAGTTTCCAATTAATCTCGCATATCATAGCGGAAGTACCTATCGTGGCGATCGCCGTCTGAGCGACTGTCCTCACGGCTCTTACCGCCGCCGCTTTAAACCAATTTAAAAATCCGTTTTTCATTTTTAACCTCCTAACAGCTCGTTTACTCTTTTTTGCACGGCGCTGTAATCATAGCCTGCGTTTGTTAAACGGTTTTTCCTGTCCTGACCGTTACCCCAGAGTCCTTTTATAACTTCGTGAGCTGTTTCGTCGATGGATTTAAGAGCGGGGGCGGGCTTGGAAGCGCCCAAAAGCTCGTCAACCTTTGCCTGCACCGCGTTATAATCGTATCCTGCGGCTGTGAGGCGGTCGGCTCTTTCCTTGCCGTTGCCCCAATCGCCCCGAATCACCTCTTTTGCAAGCTCGTCTGCCGATTTTTTTGCGGTTTGCACAGGTGCGCTTGCAGGCTTTGCTATCGGCAGATCGGCATTTAAAAATGGCGTGGGATCAATTCTTGCTCCGCCTTTAAATACCTCAAAGTGAAGATGTGCGCCGTAAGCGTTTCCCGAATCTCCCATATATCCTATGATCTGACCTTGCGTTACGCGGTCGGATAAATTTACATCTACCTTAGATAAATGCGCGTAAAGTGTAAAATAGCCGTCGCCGTGGTCAATTTTTACGCAGTTGCCGTAAGAAGCGTTGCCCTTAGAGCCCTTAGCGTTTTTATAACCTTTCTGGCAGAAAACCACCTTTCCTGCCGAATGAGCGGTGATGTTATCTGTGAGCGACGGCGCCTTTACAAGATCAACCGCCGTGTGAGCCGATGAATAGCCCTGTGTTATCCTCGGCTCGCCCGTTTTTAATACTCTTGACATTTTTATTACCTCCTTTCAATACATTCTATGCCTGATCGTCTTTATCTTCTATTGCGGTCTGGATTTCAAAAAGGTCGCTTTCTGTGAGCACTCCCTTTTCGTTCCAGGCGGCGGCATTTAAGATTATCTTATAATCCTCCATTTTGCCGACTGCCTTTAAAAAACCCTGTTTTATAAATTCTCTTAAGCTGAACATTAAATATTACCTCCCAGTGCGATTATAGCGTTTGTAAGTTTTTCTTCAAGATTTTTAATCACTTTGTTTGAATCTCTGTTGTAGGTGACATCTACCACAGCGCGGTCGTTATTGACCGATAACTCCGTTTTAGGATATTTGCTTTTTATAACCTCGCTTACAGTACCGTCTGAAAGCGGTGTGTAATTTGTATTGAATGTGCCGTCGGAATCCTTAACATTGAGCGTCACTCCGCTAAGATCCGAAAGATACGGAACATATTCCTCGGGCGTTTCGGATTTGATAACCATAGGTTTAAATACCACATTGTCAAGAACGGCGTTTGCTCTGATAGTTATATCCACGCCTACTCTTACTCCTCCGTCTTCCGTTACATCGACTAAAAACGGGCCGCCGTTATTTATCTCATTAGCATCGTCAAAAATGTTTTTATATCGAATATACCATTTTGTCGGATAACCATTTGCAGGATAAATAGAACAGGTTATTCCGTATGTAGTATAAGATCCTCCGGTTACTCCGTAAATTAAATATTTTCCTTTTTCCCACGGAAAAGTAACTGCTAAATCAAAAGTTCTGATAGACCAAGCACTTGCAGATGTATTTGTTCCGTTAGCGGTTATGGTTCCATTGTCATTTACGGTAAAAGTCACTCCGTTATAAGTGTAAGGGTTACCGTTTATTACCTGAAAATTATAGGGAAAATGAATTAAATTTTTACTCTTTACTTTTACCGATAAATTATGCTCAAGGGGTGAGATATCGTCAAGTATTGCGGTATTTGAGCATTTGTTTCCTTTAAATGCATTGGCACATAGGGCGTTCATCGTATCGGTCGTTACATCGCCGGTATCACCTTTGTCACCCTTATCGCCCTTATCTCCTTTATCGCCTTTATTACCCTGAAAACCCTGCGGTCCGCGGTCACCCTTTTCTCCTTTTAATTCCGCTTTCTGTTCGTCTGTCAAATCGGAATAGGTAAAAGTGTCGCCCTTATCTCCTTTATCACCTTTGTCACCCTTATCGCCCTTATCTCCTTTGAATACTCCGTTTTGAGCGTCTGTTCTTAAAGCATCGCTTACAGCTTTATTTTCCTGCATTATCGTTACTATCTGCTCATATACGTCGTCGGTAGGAGTCTGCGGCGAAGAGGCGTCTTCCTCGTATCCGCTTTTGATAACGGGTATAAAGCATTCGGTAGTGGTAATTCGGGAGCCGTCAAGTATCCCGAATACCGAAACCGAAAATCCGAGGTCATATATGACCTCGAACGGTACGGTACAGCTGTCGCCGTTCAGCACCACGGAAACCGTTTTAGAGTTGGATCTGTTTTTAAAGATAACCGTTTTTGTGTAACCGTTCCATTCATGCGTAAAAGAAAAGTTTATGGTCAGAAAGTTCTTGCTGTCCGAAGCGACCGTTTTATAAGCGGCGCTCAGCTCCTGGCCTTTAACTTCGGCTTTTATCATAATTTTTTCTCCTTTCATCGGTTCTGCAACCCGGAATAAATTATAGCAGGCTAATCTGCGACATTCACCGACAAGAATTTAAATAAAAAAAGGCTCCCTCTGTGAGGGAGCTGTCAGAATCGGGTGACTGAGGAAGAAAAAAGGAGCAGAATTTCTGCTCCTTAAATATGGCAGTGCGAACAGGTCACACAGTCGGGAAAAACTTTTTTGTCATAAGAGATTCCGTTTTTATCGTAATAATCCTTTACAGCCGCTTTTATCGCCTCTTCCGCCAAAACGGAACAGTGCATTTTATAAGCAGGCAATCCGTCGAGCGCCTCGGCGACCGCTTTGTTTGAAAGCTTCAAAGCCTCGCTTAAGGGCTTGCCCTTTATCATTTCGGTAGCCATTGAGCTTGAAGCTATTGCAGAGCCGCAGCCGAAAGTTTCGAATTTAACATCCTCTATCTTTTCGTTTTTAATTTTAAGATAGATCTTCATTATATCTCCGCATTTTGCGTTGCCTACTTCTCCGACGCCGTCTGCATCCTCAATAACTCCCACATTTCTCGGATTCCTGAAATGATCCATTACCTTATCGCTGTATAAAGCCATAATTTTTTATCTCCTTTATAATTCAAAATTCTTTCTTCCCTCGATCTTGTCGCGCCATAAGGGGGACATATCCCTAAGATATGTCACGACCTGCTTTACCGAGGTGATAATATATTCGATTTCGCTGTCGGTTATATCTTCGGAGATAGAGAGCCTTAAAGAGCCGTGAGCTATCTCGTGAGGTCTTCCGATACTTAATAGCACATGACTCGGATCTAATGAGCCGGAGGTGCAGGCGGAGCCGGATGAAGCGGCAATACCCTTTTCGTCTAACATTAAAAGCAGGCTTTCGCCCTCTATTCCCTCGAAACAAAAGCTGACATTTGACGGGAGTCGGTTTACCGGATCGCCGTTTAAAGCGCTGTGTTCGATCTCGGATAAGCCCGATATCAGCCTATCTCTTTTTTTTATAAGAATTTCGGTGTTTTTATCGATATTTTTTACAGCCTCGCTCAAAGCCGCCGCCATTGCGGCAATTCCCGCGAGATTTTCGGTGCCTGCGCGCTTTCCTCTTTCCTGCGCGCCGCCTTCTATAAGATTATAAAGCGGAATTCCTCTTTTAACATATAAAAATCCTATTCCTTTAGGGCCGTGAAACTTATGTGCCGAAACCGAGAGCATACCGATATTTTGTCCTTTTACATCAATCTTTAAGTGCCCCGCCGCCTGTACCGCGTCGGTATGGAACGTAACTCCCTTTTCGGCACAAACCTTGCCTATCTCGCCTATCGGCAGAACCGAGCCGATTTCGTTGTTGGCATACATCACCGTAACAAGACAGGTTGTATCCTTTATTGCATTTTTAACTTCTTCGGCTGTGATATTTCCGATATTATGCACATCAAGATAGGTTACTTCAAAGCCCTCTTTTTCAAGCTTTTTAAGGGTGTGAAGTACTGCGTGGTGCTCAAAAGCGGTGGAAACGATATGAGTTTTGCCTTTTTTCTTTCCCGCCGCCGCGGCACTTAATATTGCCTGGTTATCAGCTTCGCTGCCACCCGATGTAAAATAAATTTCACCGGGCTCGGCATTTATAAGCCCTGCTATCTGCTCGCGGAATTTTAAAAGTTCTTCCGCCGCTTTCTGACCGGGCGAGTGCAGAGAAGACGGGTTTGCATAGATATCTTCCAAATATGGCTGCATAGCTTTTATTGCGGTTTTGCTCATTTTGGTGGTCGCCGCGTTATCGGCATAAATATACATAGGTATCGCTCCTTTATAAACATATAAACTTACTATGTATATAGTATCACCAAAAACCCTCAATGTCAATATGTTTTTATAAAAATATTCCGGCCTAAAGTTTTTAAGCCGGAATATTGCCCGATCAAATCCGAATTTTCGGTTCATCTCTCAGTGGCAGTTCTTTTTTTATCTCGATTATTTTTTGTTCCTTTGTTGCGACATAATTTTCACAAATAAAGTTGTATAATTATATCGGAGATGAGAGCTATGGTGATCTACGCGGATATCCTTGTATTTTTAAACACCTTAATTGATTATTTTCTTATTCGTGCGGCGGGAAGAATAGCAAAATCTGCGGTAAAACCGATAAGAGTGATATTGGCGGCAACACTCGGAGGAATTTCCTCACTATACATATTTTTAAATGTGCCTTATAAATTTTCGGATATTCTGTATAAGCTGCTTGTAAGCGCACTTATGACCTTGATAGCTTTTAAAAGCAACGGCAAAAAGAATTTTTTTAAAAACCTCGGAGTGCTGTTTTGCGTGACCTTTTTGTTTGCAGGAGCAATGGCGGCGGTATATTCGATTTTCACGCCTAAAAATATGGCGTACTCTTCAATGATAGTCTATTTCGGAATATCGCCTGCGGTGCTGATAATTTCAAGCGTGATAGGATATTTATCGGTTACGCTTTTTGAAAAAATTTTCGCCGAAAAATTTAAAAGAGAATTTACAGCCGATATAAATTTCGAGAATTCCGGGAAAGCGCTTAAAACCACCGCTCTTATCGACAGCGGCAACGCCATTTCCGATATTATGGGACTTAGCGATATTGTGATAGTGGATAAGTCTGTTGCCGAAAATCTTTTCGGCGATCTTGACGATAAAAATAAGCTTTCGACGCGTTACCGCGCAGTGCCGTCATACACCGTATCGGGGACAAAGCTTTTAGACGGTTACCGCTGCGACAAAGCCACAGTGAATTTAGGGAACAAAACAAAAGAGCTTGTTAACCCGATTCTTGCGGTATCAAAAACCCCCGTAAAGGATCACGGCGCCATAATAAATCCGAAATCGGTTTGTTAAACGGAGGAATAAAAATGATAAAAAAACTGATATTCAAAATTTTGATAAAATTAAGGCTTGTTTCCCCATCGTATTATATAAACGGCCCTCAAAATCTCCCCGAGCCGCTCACTCCCGAAGAGGAAAAGGAGCTGTTGCTCGGCAATTCCCCCGACAGAAACGAAAAGCTTATAGTGCATAACTTAAGGCTCGTTGTGTATATAGCAAAAAAATTCGATACGGGCTCGAATATCGAAGACCTTATTTCTATCGGAACGATAGGGCTGATAAAAGCTGTCAATACCTTTTGTCCCGAGCGCAACATAAAGCTTGCGACCTATGCCTCGCGCTGTATTGAAAACGAAATACTTATGTATCTCAGAAAAACCTCTTCTTTAAAAAACGAGATCTCTATAGACGAGCCTTTAAATACCGATCAGAGCGGAAACGAGCTCTTGCTTTCCGATATTCTCGGCAGCGATCCCGACGAGGTGGGAAGAGGTATTGAAAGCGAAGATGAAAGGGTTATGATAAAAAAGTTTGTTTGCGGTCTTCCCGCAAGGGAAAGGCAGATAATGGAAATGAGATTCGGAATGAACGGATATAACGAATACACTCAAAAGCAGGTCGCCGATACCCTCGGAATTTCGCAGTCTTATATTTCCCGCCTGGAAAAAAGAATTATCGATAAACTCAAAAGACAGCTTGAAAAAGCGGAATGCTCTTGACAAATTTGAAATTTAACAATATAATATAATAAATTCTTCGGGGCGGGGTGCAATTCCCCACCGGCGGTCAAAGTCCGCGAGCGTGAATGCTGAATCGGTGAAATTCCGATACCGACGGTTAAAGTCCGGATGATAGAAGAAAAAACAGGTTTAATGCTTTTTTGCCCCGTAAATATTTTTGCGGGGCTTTTTTGCGCTCCGATAAAGGAGAAATATTTATGAAAATCAAAGTAAGAAACATTTGCGTAACAGCGATACTCGGCGCCGTGGGATTTGTGCTTATGCTGCTCGAATTTCCATTGCCTATGCTTATCCCCTCGTTTATCAAATTCGATTTTTCGGAGCTGCCGGCGCTTATCGCCTCATTTTGCTTCGGGCCTTTAAGCGGAGTGGGAGTATGCCTTATTAAAAATCTGCTCCATTTATTCGTAACCACCTCTTCGGGAGTGGGAGAGCTTTCGAATTTTATTTTGGGAGCGGTTTTCTCCCTTGTTTGCGGAATAGTATATAAAAAGTATCACACAAGAAAGGGTGCTCTTATCGCTGCGGTATCGGGAGCGGCGGCAATGGCGGTTTTAAGTGTGGTCACCAATTATTTCCTTGTTTACCCGGCTTACACGGTGATCTTCGGTATGCCGAGAGAAGCTATTGTTGCGGCATATAAGGCAATTCTTCCCGTAAGCGACACGCTTTTAAAATCACTTATTATATTTAATTTACCCTTTACTCTTTTAAAAGGAATTATCGATTCGGCCGTTTGCTTTGCGGTTTATAAGAAAATTACTCCTCTGCTTCGAAAAAGTGGTTGACAATTTCTTTTTATATGTTAAAATAGTAATGAAATTAAATATTGCTTATCAAGAGCGGCGGAGGGAACAGGCCCTGTGAAGCCCGGCAACCTGATAAATTTTATCAAGGTGCCAAATCCTGCGGTTTATCCGAAAGATGAGGTTTATATTAAAACCGCTCAGCAAAGCGGTTTTTTTATCGCAAAAAAAGGAGATAAAAATATGGCAAAAATGCTTTTTACATCTGAATCGGTCACAGAGGGGCACCCCGATAAGCTGTGCGATCAAATAAGTGACGCTGTGCTTGACGAAATTCTTAAACACGATAAATTCGCGCGCGTAGCCTGCGAAACTTTCTGCACCACCGGAATAATAAATATTATGGGCGAGATCACATCAAATTATATGCCCGATATTGAGAAGATAGCGAGAGATGTCGCAAAGGATGTCGGCTATATAAGCGAGGAATCGGGGCTTGACGGGGAAAAATGCAAGGTTATAGTAAATATCGATAAGCAGTCCGCGGATATCGCGCTCGGAGTTGATAATTCGCTTGAATATAAACAAAGCGGCGATGATCATTACGACCTCCGCGGCGCAGGGGATCAGGGAATGATGTTCGGCTATGCCTGCAACGAAACGGATAACTTTATGCCTATGCCCGCCTACCTTGCACAAAAGCTTTCTTATAAGCTTTCCTTAGTCAGGAAATCGGGCGAGATAAATTATCTTTTCCCAGACGGTAAAACTCAGGTCACGGTTGAGTACGAGGATAATACTCCCAAACGGATAGAGGCAGTCGTAGTTTCCGCTCAGCATAAAGCGGATGTGAGCCTCGATACTTTGAGAGATGATATTTTAAGGAAAGTAATTTTGCCTGAAATTCCTCAGAATATGATAGATAAAGATACAAAAATATTCATCAACCCTACCGGCAGATTTGTTATCGGAGGCCCTCACGGCGACACGGGGCTTACGGGCAGAAAAATAATCGTCGATACCTACGGCGGAATGGCGCGCCACGGCGGCGGAGCTTTTTCGGGCAAGGATCCCACAAAGGTCGACAGAAGCGCGGCTTATGCCGCAAGGTATGCAGCTAAAAATATAGTAGCCTGCCGCCTTGCGGACAAGTGCGAAATTCAAATTGCCTATGCGATAGGCGTCGCAAGCCCCGTAAGTATAAGTGTTAACACATTCGGCACAGGTAAATTCAGTGACGAGGCGATTGCCAACGCTGTAAAAGAAGTGTTCGATCTGCGCCCCGCGGCTATTATAGATAAGCTTGACCTTTTAAGACCTATCTACCGCAAGACCTGCAATTACGGTCACTTCGGCAAGTCCGATCCGGATTTCACATGGGAAAAGACCGATAAAACACAGGAATTAATTTACGCAATAAAAGAGGTTTAACTATGTTTAAAATTATCGAAAAAAATGTTTTAAGCGGTGCCGTTACCAGGCTTAAAATAGAAGCGCCGTTTATAGCAAAAAAGGTTATGCCCGGACAGTTCGTTATAGTAAGAATAGATGATTTAGGCGAGCGTATTCCGCTCACCGTTTCCGATTTTGACAGGGAACAGGGCACAGTCACAATAGTAGTCCAGGCGATAGGGTTTACAACTAAAAAGCTTGTCGCTTTAAATGCAGGAGATTGTATTGAAGACGTTGTAGGTCCGCTCGGATGTCCCACAGAGTTCAAAAACCCGAAAAAAGCCATAGTAATTGGCGGAGGAGTAGGCTGTGCAATAGCTTATCCGCAGGCTAAGGCTCTTCATAATATGGGAGTAAAAACCGAGGTAATAGCAGGCTTTCGCAGTAAAGATATAGTAATACTTGAAGACGAAATGAAAAATGTCAGCGATAACCTTTATATCACTACCGACGACGGAACTTACGGCGAAAAAGGCTTTGTTACCGATGTGCTTAAACGACTTCTCGAAAAGGATACCTATGATCTTGTAATTGCTATAGGCCCTGTTCCTATGATGAAATTTGTAGCTAAAACAACCGAGCCTTTCGGCGTCAGAACTCTGGTAAGCCTCAACCCGATTATGATCGACGGCACGGGAATGTGCGGAGGCTGCAGAGTTACCGTCGGCGGAGAAACAAAGTTTGCTTGTGTTGACGGTCCTGATTTTGACGGCCATAAGGTCGATTTTGACGAGCTTATGAGAAGAAACGGATTTTATAAGGAAGAAGAAGCACACGCCTGCAGATTGGGGGTAAACAATAATGGCTGATATGTCACCTAAAAAAACGGCAATGCCGCACCTGGATCCTCTTGTAAGAAATAAGAATTTCGAAGAGGTTGCGCTCGGATATACCGAGGAAATGGCAAAGAGCGAGGCTGCAAGATGCCTTCACTGCAAAAATATGCCCTGTGTTTCCGGATGCCCCGTAAATGTCAGAATTCCCGATTTTATCAGGAAAATAGCCGAGGGCGATTTTAAAGCGGCTTATGATATTATTTCCGAAACCTCTTCTCTTCCGGCCGTCTGCGGAAGAGTATGCCCGCAGGAAAATCAGTGCGAGGGAAAATGCGTAAGAGGAATTAAAGGTGAAAGCGTGGGAATAGGCAGGCTTGAAAGATTTGCCGCCGATTATTATATGAATAACTGCGAAAGCGAAATTCCCGATATTAAGAAAAACGGGAAAAAGGTCGCGGTAATAGGCGCCGGTCCCTCGGGACTTACCTGTGCGGGCGATCTTGCAAAGCGGGGTTATGATGTCACCGTTTTCGAGGCTTTCCACACCGCAGGCGGAGTTTTGGTTTACGGTATCCCCGAATTCAGACTTCCTAAGTCAATAGTTGCACGCGAAATAGACGGTCTTAAAAAGCTCGGCGTGAAAATCATGACTGATATGGTTATCGGCAAGGTATTATCCGTTGATGAAATTATGGATATGGGCTTTGAGGCGGTATTTATCGGCTCGGGCGCAGGTCTTCCGAGATTTATGGGAATTGAAGGTGAGGGCGCAGTCGGAGTTTACTCCGCAAACGAGTTCTTAACCCGCATAAACCTTATGAAAGCCTATAAGGATGAATTCGATACTCCGATTAAAAGGTCGAAGAGCGTCGCGGTAGTCGGCGGAGGAAATGTCGCAATGGATGCCGCAAGGTGCGCAAAAAGGCTCGGAGCCGAAAATGTTTACATAATTTACCGCCGCTCCGAGGATGAAATGCCTGCAAGGCGCGAAGAGGTCGAGCACGCGAAAGAAGAGCAGATCGAATTTAAACTTCTTACGAATCCCGTGAGAATTATCGAGGATGAAAACAGCGCGGTAAGCGGAATCGAATGCGTGAAAATGCAGCTCGGCGAGCCCGATAAGTCCGGAAGAAGAAGTCCGGAGCCTATCCCCGGCAGCGAGTTTGTGATCGATGTTGATGCGGTTATAATGGCAATAGGAACTTCTCCGAATCCCCTTATTCGCTCCACAACCAAAGGCATTGAAGCAAACCGCAGAGGTTGTCTTGTTGTAGACGAAAATATGATGACCACAAAGGAAAATGTTTATGCCGGGGGCGACGCGGTAACAGGCGCCGCGACGGTAATTTTAGCAATGGGTGCAGGCAAGAAAGCCGCCGCCGCCATTGATGAAAAACTAAGTAAAAAATAAGCGAAACAAATATTTAAAAGGAGCAGATTTTTCTGCTCCTTTTAAATATTTTGTATTCGGTTCACTTTAATAAAAAAGCCGAGGTTTTTCGAAAAAAATTTAATCGGCATATACCGAAGTGATACCGTAGTATTCTTCAATAGTAAGTCCTGAGTCGAACAGCTTTTGCGCTCTTTCCGTTCCTACATATCTATAATGCCACGGCTCATACTGATATCCCGTTATGCTTTCCTTGCCTCTCGGATATCGCATTATAAAGCCGTATTTATAAGCGTTTTGTGCAAGCCAAACAGCCTCTTTTGTTCCCTCAAAGCTCATCGAAGCCTGGTTTATATCAAAAGCAAAGCCCGTTTGATGTTCGGAATATCCGGGTCTTGCAGAGTAGGTGTCGGCAACAGCCTGACCGTCTCTTTTAACATATTTTTGATAAAGCGATCTTTGAGTCGAATAGCTCCTAAAGCCCGAGCATACTCTCATTGAGCAGCCCTCTGCGGCGGCAGCGGCGAACATATTATCAAGCGCTGCTTTTGCCTCGGGATTTACACCGGGGTTATAATTGCTCGGCAGAGGATAGGATTTATTGGCAATAAGAATTCCGTCTATATAAGTAAGCTCCGTTTCTTTCGGCTTTACAACAGTGCATTTAAAAACCGCACTTACGGCATTATTATCCGCGGAAATTACGGTGATGTTGCAGCTGCCCTCGCTTTTTGCGTAAACCCTGCCGTGAGCATTGACCGTGGCGACGCTCTCATTATCCGATTTCCATATCTCCGCTTTATTATCGGCATTTTTCGGGAGCATTGTAACTATAGGCATAAAGCTTTCGCCTGTATTTATGGTTTTTTCATAACAGCTTAAAGTCATAGATTCAACTTTTACATATTCTTTTGTCGGTTCTGTGGCGCTCTCGACCGGCTCTTTTACCTTAGCCGCTGTTTCGACTGTTTTTTCGGCCTTAGGCGGTTCGGAAACATTCGAAGAAGTATCGGCGGTTTTCCCTTTGCAGGCGCAAAGAGAAAAGATTAGCAATAAAGCAAGTATTAGGCATCCTGTTTTTTTCATATTCATCACCTTATATATTTTATCATATTTGTAAAGTAAAATAAAGTGAAAAAAATCTTTTTTTTTGAGTAATTATATGTTATAATTACTCTGCGAGTCGGCTGTACGGTCGCGCGGCGAAAGCCGTGAGGAAAGTCCGAGCCCCGCAGGGCAGAATAACAGCTAACGGCTGCCGAGGGTGACCTCAGGGAGAGTGCAACAGAGATATACCGCCGATAAGAAATTATCGGTAAGGGTGGAAAGGCGAGGTAAGAGCTCACCGCGTCTGATGGTAACTTCAGATGCCTGTAAACCCTATTCGGAGCAACGCTGACTGCAGCGATACACCTGCCCGGTGTGCTGCGAAAAGCGGCTTGAGCGGAAAAGCGATTTTCCGTCGAGATAGATGACCGTATTCAACAGAACTCGGCTTACAGGCCGGCTCGCGAAGAATAAAGCATTGGATTTTAAACAAACCGACCCTCACTCTGATAACGGATGGGAAGCCGAATAAAATCAAAAAAGGAGCAGATCTTCTGCTCCTTTTTCTTATAATGTTTCCGTGAATTTTTTAAATGCGGCAATTCCTTGCTCGTCGCGCTTGAAAACGCCCGCGTCTTCAAGCACCTTTTTAAACACAATGCCGATCTCATCCTTTAAAATGTTGTGAACGGTCATTTCGTTAAAAGAACCGTATTTTCGCTTCAGTTCATCCACCCAATCCGCGTGCTTTACAAGCTCTTCGTCTTCATGGCAATCGCCGCCTGAAACGAGAATGGAGGCAAGCTTTGATATTTCGCTTTTAAGTCTTGCAGGCAAAACCGCCAGTCCCATAACCTCGATAAGCCCGATATTTTCCTTTTTTATATGGTGGAGCTCCGGGTGCGGATGAAATACTCCGAGCGGAAATTCTTCGGTCGTTATATTATTTCTTAAAACGAGGTCAAGCTCATAAGTGCCGTCTTTTTTCCTTGCGATGGGCGTTATGGCGTTATGCGGCTCGCCGCCTGAAAAAGCGAAGATGCCGACTGTTTCGTCGGAATAATTATCCCACGCGTCAAAAACTCTTTTTGCGGCTTGCAGTACGCTTTCTTTGTTTTCTGAAGAGAGCCTTATAACCGACATCGGCCATTTAACCCTGCCCGCTTTAAGATCGTTAATACCTGTTATTTCAAATTCCTCTTCGATTTCGGCTGTTTCCATTGCAAAAGTATATCTTCCGCCCTGGAAATGCTCGTGGCTGAGTATCGAGCCGCCGACTACCGGCAGACCGGCATTAGAGCCTATGAAATAATGAGGGAAAAGATCAATAAAATCCAAAAGCTTTTCAACTGCTTTTATATCGACTTTCATAGGCGTGTGGTCGGAGTTAAATACAATGCAGTGCTCGTTATAATAAACATATGGCGAATACTGCATAAAGAAGCTCTCGTTCGCAAGAGTTATCGGTATAATCCTGTGGTTCTGCCTTGCCGGGAAATTAAGTCTTCCGGCATACCCCTCGCACTCCTTGCAAAGTAGACATTTGGGATATCCTGCCTGCGGCGCGTTTTTCGCGGCAGCGATAGCTTTCGGGTCCTTTTCGGGCTTGGAAAGATTTATCGTGATATCGAGATTGCCGTACTCCGTAGGAGCGGTCCATTTTAAGTCTTTTTTAATTCTGTATCTGCGGATATAATCGCTGTCGCAGGAAAATTTAAAGTAGTTATCCGTGGAAAACTCCGGCGAAACCTTATAATCCTCAAAGAATTTTTCGGTCACTTCAGATGGTCTCGGAAGCAAAGCTCCCATAAGCTTTGTATCGAAAAGATCCTTTTCGGTCACAGAGTCTTCAATTAAATTTTCGCTGACGGCGTAATCGAGAAGCTCGCTTAAAACCGGCTCAAGATCGGTCACGGTGTAATTTCCAAAATCGGAAACCTGATCAAGATGCAAAATCTCAAGAAGACGGTTTGTAACGAAAATTTCGTCACGCTCTGTCAAAAGTCCGTTTGATAAACCGTAGCAAACAAGTTTTCTTACAGAATTATCGATCATATTGTTCTCCTGTCACATTATTGAAAAGTGGGGCGTGAAGTTGTTTTATCCGCTATGCAGACATACGACTTGCCCGCGCTTACCTCGATAGCTTTTCCCGAATCGTCGGAAATCTTGATCGGGCTGTTTGCGCTGCCCTTTGTCCAGTGAATGGATGTGTAAGTGCCGTTTGTAATATAATAACCCTCTCCGCCGGTAAGGTCTACCTTGCGGTGCTTGCCGTCGGGGTAATCGGTAATTGCAGTCAGTAAAACGAAAACGTTTTTAACCTGCGTCGTTTCGCCGGTTACATAATCTGCTCTTACTTCGGTGCCCGAAAGTCTTGTATAAAGCTTTGTCTGAGCGTCGTATGTAAAAGCAGTCTTATAGCTTGTTGAGAAAGGAACTGTTACGCTGTTGGCTGTTCCGCCCGAAAGGGTAACTGTTTTTTCCTCGCTTGCGAAGTTCATAAATGAATCGTCTGATTTAACGGTGGTGCGCTTTATCGCTTTAGAAAGAGCATCCCAGGTTTTGGAACCGAAGCCGTAAAGCGTATGCTCGGAAGAAAGACCGTTTTTAATGCGCTGACCGCTGTTGTTTTCGGAGATAGTGAAGTGATCGATATCTTTAAGGTGCGGAGCGCAGTAGGTCGGATCCTGACCGTGGTGGACATATATCGCGTCAAGTCCGAGTGCGAGATCGACATAAGGATATCTCGCCGATCTTACCGTGCCGAATTTTTCGACGGCTGATATATCCTTGTAAACTGCCATAAGACGGGTAATTCCGCCCTCGACTTCTGTTTCGAATATAATATCTGCTTTGCTTAATCCTGTCTGTACCTTTTGTGCCTGATAAATGTTGTTTATCATAACCGCCACAGGTCTGTTCGATTTTGCGGATACCGCTAAATCTTTCGTTCCCGTGAGCGGATTTACAGTGTGTTCTTTATCGACTGTCTGTGAAACAACAGGCTCGCTTTCAACATTAGTGTCTGCTTCTTTTTTTGCTTTGCATCCCGCAAACGAGCAAACAAGCAGTGCTGCGAGCGACAAAGATAAAATCTTTTTCATTTTTTATACTTCCCCCATAATGTGTTTCCTATTAATTATACTCTCACAGAGTTATTTTTTCAATAGAAGTTTTCACAAATTTTAATATCCCAGATCTTCATTGCAAAGTATCACGGTTATTCTGTCCTTTATCAACTGCGGTCCGCAGATACAGTAGTCCCTGCAAATGCGGTCGGGGCTGTTACAGCCGTCTGTAATTTCGGGAGCCGAACTTTTTTCAAGCGAAACGCATCTGCCGGTTGAGGCGCAAGGGGTATTTTTTTTAAGCCTTACGCAGTTTTTCGGTGCGGCGACGGTCTTTATCCTTAAAAACGCCTCTTTTAAATCACTCACAAGCTTGTTTTTTCCGGCTATCACAGTAACTTTTTCGGGTCCGAAGCACAGGGCGGTCACGCGGTTTGAAAACCCGTCGACATTAATAAGCTCGCCGTTTTGCGTTACGGCGTTAGCCGAGCAAAAATAGTGATCGCATTTAAGGATTTTTGCGAATATTTCCTTCTTATCTTCGTCGGTAAGACCTTGTTTAAAGCGGTCCAAATAATCGTATTCTCCGTTTTTCAAGAGGTTATCCACTCCGCATTCGGATAAGGTAACGCTTCCTCCGAATGCTAAGCTGTCGCCTTTTTTAAGAGTTTTTTTGACCTCTTTTAAAATGTCTTCTTTTGTTTCGCAAAAAATAACTTTCATATTATTTTTCTCAAGAGCCTTAATATATTTTTCGAAATTCATAAAAAACCGCTCCTTTTTTATAAGTTCTAAAATTTTTAAAATCTTAATATATATTATCAATAAAATGAGAGGAATATGTTTATGGAAGAAGAAAAGAAAGAAATAAAAAGAATGCCTGCGTTTTGCCGTATCGTTATCTGCGAAGCGGCAGTTATATTGCTTATTCTTTTATCGGTGATAACGGTTAAATATTTTTTCAGATCCGAATTTAAAAAGGCGCAGGATTTTTATAAAAAATACTTTTTAAACGATACATCGGTTTCCGAGGTGCTTAAAAAGTGAGATTTCGGGTATTTAAAACAGATATTTATATTTCTTTTCTCTTCGTTGCTTTCTTTGCGCTTTTGCTGCTTTTTGACAGGACAGGTCTTTTAATGCCTGCGTTTTTCGCGGCGGCAATTCACGAGGGAGGGCATATTCTTGCTATGTCCGCACTTAAAAACAAGCCCTCCGAAATAAAAATTTCTTTAGGCTCTGTTGAGATAGTGAGATCCGTTTGCCGAACTTACGGCGGACAGGCTTTTATCCAGGCGGCGGGACCTTTATTTAATATGGTTTTTTTCGCCGTGTTTTTTGTTTTTTATAAGCTTTTAAATTCCGAAATGCTTTTGAATTTCTCTTTTTGCAGTCTTATTTACGGACTTTTTAATCTTATCCCCGCAAAGGGGCTTGACGGCGGTGATCTTTTATATATCCTTCTTTCGAGAAAGCATTCGCTGTCGTTTAGTGCGGCGGCAGTTGATATACTCACTGGAATTTTTGCCGCAGGGTCGTTTTTTATGCTTGTTTTATCAGTTCTTTCTCATAAGACCGATTATCGCTTTTTAATTCTTCTTATCTATTTTACGCTCGGCATTATTTCAAGAAATCAAAATGCTTGAAAATAGAAATCATCTGTAATATAATATTTTAAAGCTTGAAATTATTAAAGATATCTTCGACAGTAAGATTCGGATTTGTAAATATTTCACATAGGTTTTTGCTCTGCCGCATAGAAACATAGTCGCCGTCGGCAATTATGATATGATCGAGCAGCTTAAGCCCTACCTTTCTCAAAGCGCTTGCAAGCTCAAAGGTTGAGTAAATATCCTCTGCGCTCGGAATCGCGACTCCGCCCGGATGATTGTGCGCGATCACCACGGCCGACGCATTTCTTTCAAGCATAGCTTTTAAGACTGTTCTTATAGAAAGTCCAACTGATTCGATGCTTCCGTCGGAAAGAAACTCAAAAAACAGTTTTCTTCCCATAGCATCCATCCCGAGGGCGCTTAACCGCTCGGTTTTACACCCGGTGTATTTATTCAGAATATAATCGCCTATCTGCTCTAAAGAGTTAAAGTCGGCGGTAGTTTTGCCCTTTTCGTAATTGTAGATTCTTGCGACAGGCAAAACAAGTTTTAACAGCACCGCCGCATTTTCGGTTATTCCCGGAATAGTTATAAGCTCGCTTATCGGCGCGTCTATAACTCCGGCGATATTTCTGAATCTTAAAAGCAATTCATTCGCTATCGGAGCAGTATCTTTTCTTGTAACACAGTAAAACAGAAGATGTTCAAGAACTTTTTCGTCGGAAGTGGTTTCGTCATATCCGTATTTAAGAAATTCTTGTTTGGTCCGGTTTCTATGGCCGCTGTGTATGTCCGGTTCTGCCAATTTATTTTTTCTCCTCGATACTGAATATTTTTTATATTATAACTCATTTTTCAAAATAAATCAATAAAGTGTGATACCCAAAATGAAAAAATTTGAAATTAAAATTAATGACGAGGGCAAGCGCCTTGATTCTTTTATGGCGCGGATCTGTCCGACGATGCCCAAAGCTCTTCTTTATAAGTATATAAGGATAAAGCGGATAAAAGTAAACTCAAAGCGGGCCCAGATCGGCACGCGGCTAAAATCTGGCGATACGGTCGAGGCTTATATAATCGATGAGTTTTTTGAGCAAAAGCCCAAAACATATGATTTTTTGAGCTCAAAGGATAAGATTACGGTGGTTTTTGAAGACGAAAATATTTTGCTTGCGGACAAGCCGCAGGGACTTATAGTTCACCCCGATAAAAATGAGTACCGCGATACCCTTATCGGCAGAATTCAGCATTACCTTTATAATAAAGGCGAGTATGATCCGGAAAAAGAAAACAGCTTTGCCCCGGCTCTTGCGAACAGGATAGACCGTAACACCGCCGGAATCGTGATTGCTGCGAAAAATGCGCAAGCGCTTAAAATTTTGTGTGAAAAGATAAAAAACCGCGAGATAAATAAATTTTATCTTGCGGCGGTACACGGAAGATTGAAAAAAGAGTCGGGAGTTTTGGAGGCGTTTTTAGAGAAAAACAGCGATAAAAATAAGGTTTATTTAAGCCGCGAAAAAACCGATAATAATCTTTCAATCAAAACAGGCTACAGGACAGTTGCCTATAAATCGGGCCTTTCTCTTCTTGAAATAAAGCTCTATACCGGGCGGACTCACCAGATAAGGGCGCAGTTTGCGAGTATCGGCCATCCGCTTTTAGGCGACGGTAAATACGGAAGTATCAAAGAAGATAAAAAGATAGGCTATAATAAGCAGGCACTTTATTCTTATAAGCTTACCTTTGATTTCAAGACCGACGCAGGAATTCTTTCTTATCTTGATAAAAAGACCTTTTGCGTAAAAGATGTGTTCTTTTCAAGAGAACTTTTCGGAATAAATTCTGATGAAATATAAAAAAGCCCCTTAAGGGGCTTTCAGACAGTAGACAAAGTCCTCAGCAAGAGGGCTTTGTTTTTTTGCAAAGAAAGAGAAAATCATCGAAAAAAG
>CAKSGV010000017.1 GCA_934454845.1 uncultured Eubacteriales bacterium
CTTGAAAATTCGGTCCGATTTTCCAACAAAGCAGGTTGTATCGCTTAAATACAACCTGCTTTGTCTACAGTCTGAAATGAGCCTTAAAAAGGCTCATTTTGTTTTTTGTATTTATTTTTTGTTGCGAGCCCGCCTCTTATATGACGTTCGGATTTATTCTTTTCAAGCACGGTTTTAACCCGCTTATAAAGCTCACTGTCGATATCGTGCAGTCTGAAAGTCACATCTTTATGTACGGTGCTTTTTGAAATTCCGAAAACTTTTGCCGCTGCGCGCACAGTTGATCCCGTGGCTATAATATACTTTCCCAGTTCAACTGCACGCTTATCGCTCAACTCTCTCATACAACTCAACTCCATTAAGGACTTGTTTAATTGTATGATTTAAAGCTAATTTATATTACTTTTTAAAATTTTTACTTAAAAGCGGCTTTAAGAATTTTCCGGTGTAAGATTCTTCGCATGCTGCCACCTTTTCTGGTGTGCCGGAGCATACCACAGTGCCGCCTTTATCGCCGCCCTCAGGACCGAGATCAATAATATAATCTGCGGTTTTTATCACATCGAGATTATGCTCTATAACAATTATACTGTTTCCCGCGTCTACAAGCCTTTGCAAAACCTCGATAAGCCTGTGAACATCGGCGGTGTGAAGACCGGTTGTCGGTTCGTCGAGAATATATACGGTTTTGCCTGTAGATTTTTTCGAAAGTTCCGTTGCAAGTTTAACTCTCTGAGCTTCGCCACCCGAAAGAGTGGTTGCGGGCTGACCGATTTTAATGTATCCAAGGCCGACATCGAAAAGAGTCTTAAGCTTTCTGTATATCCTATTATGATTTTCAAAAAAGTGCATTCCCTCTTCGACCGTCATTTCAAGCACATCATAAATGCTTTTATCCTTATATTTTACCGACAAAACTTCCCTACTGTAACGAGTCCCTCCGCACACCTCGCACGGAACATAAATATCGGGGAGAAAATGCATTTCTATTTTAATTATACCGTCGCCCTGGCATGCCTCACATCTTCCGCCTTTAACATTGAAGGAAAACTTGCCTGCATTAAACCCTTTTGCCTTTGCTTCTTTTGTATTTGCAAAAAGATCTCTGATATCGGTAAACACGCCGGTATAAGTTGCGGGGTTGCTTCGTGGCGTTCTGCCTATCGGCGACTGATCGATATTAATGACTTTATCGAGATTTTCTATTCCCTCGATTACTTTGAACTTACCCGGGAAAGTTTTTGCCCGATTTAATTTATTTGCAAGCTCTTTATAAAGAATATCGTTTACAAGCGAGGATTTTCCGCTTCCGGAAACACCCGTCACGCAGACGAACTCACCCAAAGGAATCTTCACGGAAACATTCTTTAAATTGTTTTCTTTTGCTCCCTTTATTTTTAAAAATAAGCCGTTTCCTTTTCTGCGTTCTGCGGGCACGGGAATTTTCTTTCTGCCGGTGAGGTAATCGGAAGTTATCGATTCTTTGCAGCTTTCAAGCTGCTTCGGAGTTCCGGAAAAAACAACATTACCTCCGTGGATTCCCGCTCCCGGCCCGATATCCACAATATAATCAGCCGCACGCATAGTATCCTCATCATGCTCCACAACAACAAGTGTGTTTCCTAAATCTCTCAATTTTTTCAGAGTTTCCAAAAGCTTTTCATTATCCCTTTGATGAAGACCGATACTCGGCTCATCAAGAATATACAGCACTCCGACAAGCGAAGAGCCTATCTGTGTCGCAAGTCTTATTCTCTGCGATTCACCGCCCGATAGAGTACCTGAAGACCTCGAAAGGGAAAGATATTCAAGACCTACGCTTTTTAAGAAAGAAAGCCTTTCTTTTACTTCTTTTAAGATAGGTTTTGCGATCATTTCGTCGCTTCCCGAAAATTCAAGACCTGAAATAAAATCAAGTTCATCATTAACCGAAAGATCGCAAAATTCTTTGATATTCTTTCCTCCGACGGTGACGGCGAGAAATTCAGGCTTTAATCTAGCCCCTTTACAGTCGGGACAAACGCACTCTGTCATATAGGTTTCAAGCTCGCTTCTTGCATAATCGCTTTGAGTGGTTTTATAACGGCGCTCTAGATTATTTACAACACCTTCAAAAGATGCCTCATATATCCCTCCTCCCCATTCGGAGGATCTTTTGAGCTTAAGCTTTTTATCGCCGGTGCCGTAAAGCACGGCGTTTTGCGCTGCTTTCGGGATTTCTTTCCAGGGAGTATTGATATCAAAATCATAATAATCGGCAATTCCTTGGTAATACATAGTTGCTATTGCTCCGGCATCGGGATGGAACCAACTGTTTACTCCCCAGCCGGAAGCTTTTATACAACCGTCGGTAAGAGATTTGTTTTCATCATTTATTATGATCCTCGGATCAATCTTCATAAAGCTGCCGATACCGGTGCAGGTAGGGCAGGCGCCGGTGGGATTATTGAAAGAAAACATTGCTGGAGTAAGCTCGGGAATACTTATACCGTGCTCCTCGCAGGCATAAGTCTGCGAAAATTGCAGTTCTTCTCCCCCTATTATATCCGCGCTGACAAGGCCGCCGGAAAGTGAAAGAGCGGTCGATACCGAATCTGTCAGTCTTGAAGAGATTTCAGGCTTAATAACAAGCCTATCCACAACAGCCTCTATAGTGTGCTTTTTATTTTTTTCAAGCTTAATTTCCTCTGAAAGGTCGAAGATATTTCCGTCAATTCTCACTCTGACATAGCCTGATTTGCGCAATCCGTCAAGCTCTTTTATATGCTCGCCTTTTCTCGATCTTATAACGGGTGATAATATCTGAATTTTGGTCCCCTGATCAAGCTTCATAAGCGAATCGACTATCTGATCGGTAGTCTGCTGACTTATCACCTTGCCGCACACAGGGCAGTGCGGAATTCCCACTCTTGCAAACAAAAGCCTTAAGTAATCGTATATTTCGGTAACGGTTCCGACAGTGGAGCGGGGGTTTTTAGAGGTTGTTTTTTGGTCAATGGAAATTGCGGGCGAAAGTCCCTCAATAGAATCGACATCCGGCTTTTCCATTTGCCCTAAAAACTGCCTCGCATAGCTTGAAAGCGACTCGACGTATCTTCTCTGACCTTCCGCATAAACGGTATCAAAAGCAAGCGAAGATTTTCCGCTTCCCGAAAGACCTGTAAAAACCACAAGCTTATCCCTCGGAAAAGAAACATCAATATTTTTTAAATTATGCTCTCTTGCGCCTTTAATAATAATTTTATCGTTAGCCAAAACCTTTTACACCTTCGTTTTATTGTTTTTTCAATTTTTCTATTCTATCTCTAAGATAAGCCGCCTGCTCAAACTCAAGAATTTTTGCCGCCTGCTTCATTTCTTCGGTCAGACGCTTGATAAGCGCGTCTTTTTCGGTTTTAGTAAGCTTTTTATCGTTCTTATTCTCTTTAACGCCTATCTCTATTATCTCACGAACATCTTTTTTGATTGTTTTAGGAGTTATTCCGTGTTTTTCATTAAATTCCCGTTGGATAGAACGTCTTCTTTCGGTTTCGAAAATTGCTCTTTCCATTGACGGGGTGATGAAATCGGCGTACATTATCACCTTACCGTCTGCATTTCTCGCGGCTCTGCCTATAGTCTGCACAAGCGAGGTCTCGCTGCGCAAAAAGCCTTCTTTATCGGCGTCAAGAATAGCGACAAGTGAAACTTCGGGAATATCAAGTCCCTCTCTTAAGAGGTTTATTCCCACAAGCACATCGAATTCTCCGAGCCTAAGATCCCTGATTATCTGCATTCTTTCGATAGTATCAATATCCGAATGCATATATCTTACTTTTATATCGAGATTTTTAAGATAATCGGTAAGATCCTCCGCCATTTTCTTTGTGAGCGTTGTCACAAGAGTGCGCTCACCCTTTTCGGTTATCAGATTGATTTCCGATACAAGGTCGTCTATCTGTCCCTCGCTAGGTTTAACAGTGACCGGAGGATCCAAAAGTCCTGTAGGTCTGATCACCTGCTCAACTATCTGTGAAGCTTTCGATTTTTCGAATTCTCCGGGAGTAGCCGAAACAAATACCGCCTGATTAATATGCGAATAGAATTCTTCAAAATTCAGCGGTCTGTTATCGTAAGCAGAGGGCAAACGAAAGCCGTATTCAACGAGCGTTTCTTTTCTTCCTCTGTCTCCGGCGTACATTCCTCTGACCTGAGGCAGTGTGACATGCGATTCGTCTACAAAAAGCAGAAAATCATCAGGAAAATAATCAAGCAGTGTCGGCGGCGTACTGCCGGGTTTTCTGCCCGACAGAACTCTCGAATAATTTTCGATCCCTTTACAAACTCCGATCTCGCGCAACATTTCTATATCATATTCGGTTCTTTGCCTTATTCGCTGTGCTTCGATGAGTTTGCCGCAGTCGGTAAAAAATTTTACTCTTTCTTCCATTTCATCTTTAAGGACCGAAAGTGCCTTTTCCATTTTTTCGTGCGGAACAATATAGTGAGACGCCGGATAAATTGCTGTATGAGAAAGAGTTTGTTTGACATTTCCGGTAACAGTATTGATTTCAGAAATTCTGTCTATTTCATCGCCGAAAAACTCTACTCGCACAGCACTTTCATAAGCGTAAGCAGGATAAATTTCCACCGTATCCCCTCTTACCCTGAATTTGTTTCGTGTAAAGTTTATATCGTTTCTTTCATACTGCAAATCGACAAGCTTATGGATCAGCTCTTCTCTTGTTTTTACCATTCCCTGCCTTAATGATATTACCATATTTCTGTAATCTATAGGATCGCCTAAAGAGTAAATACAGGAAACGGAAGCGACTATAATAACATCTCGTCTTTCCGACAGCGCGCAGGTCGCGCTGTGGCGCAGTTTATCTATCTCATCATTGATAGCGGAATCTTTTTCAATATAGGTATCGGTACCGGGAATATAGGCTTCGGGCTGGTAATAATCATAGTAAGATACAAAATACTCCACCGCGTTTTCGGGAAAGAATTCCTTAAATTCCGAGCAAAGCTGTGCGGCAAGCGTTTTGTTATGAGCCAAAACAAGCGTCGGGCGGTTGACATTTGCGATAATATTTGCCATAGTAAAGGTTTTACCCGATCCGGTAACGCCTAAGAGAACTTGCTCTCTGTTGCCGGAATTTATCCCGGCTGTGAGTTTTTTTATCGCCTCCGGCTGGTCGCCGGTGGGTTTATAATCCGAATGAAGAATAAATTTATCCAAAGCTTTTACCCCGAGCATTTATAATATATTTATATTATACCATAATTTTCGGCAAAGTAAACACCGAAAAAACATTTGTTTGTTTTCTTGACAAATACTTTTTTTTGGTGTATTATAGATAAGTCATTGCAATTTAAATCTCGGGGTGTAGCGCAGTTGGTAGCGCGCCAGTTTTGGGAACTGGATGTCGTCGGTTCGAGCCCGGTCACCCCGACCAAACAATACAAATCCGACCCATGAACCAATCGGTAAAGGGGTCGGATTTGTCATTTTCACAGGCTCTCAGAACTTTAATGCCAAACACCGGAATCAGTATAAAACGATTTTTCTTTTTCATTAGATTCCCTTTTTGAAAAAGCAGGTAGACACTCGTTGAATCAACGAGTGTCTACACTGTTCTTGTTGCTTATTTGCAGTAAACAGAGATCGCACGCTCGGCAAATTTTGCCGTTCTCTTGCCACCGGTTTTGTCGATATTCTCGGTAAACTCACCGCCGGCACCATACATAGGGCCAAGAACGTTCAGCATTTTAGGATTGCAGTGATAATAATTTTCCGAGATATACGCCTGCAAGCGCTTTACCAGGGCTTGCGCTTCGGGCGATGTGGGATCATTATCTTTGCATTTGCCGAAATCCGAAAAAATCAGCATCATTCCGCGAGCCAGTGCTTCTTTAGATTCCTTGGATCGTCTCTTGCTTTTTTGCGTGTATTCCTTATAGGCATCCGTGTGCTGCCACTGTTCTTTTGCTTTCGCAGCATATTTCTCCATCTTTGCCGTGACAAATGCAGAAAAGTCCATATTTATTCCTCCGACCAGTTTTAATCCACGAGCAAAAGTGATAAGGTTTTCGATATGCTCCTTTTTCAAAGTGAACAAGCGTATTTGTTGCTCTAGTGCCCGATTTCTGTCAAAGTCCGGACTTAGAAGAATGGACTGAATCTCTTTGAGAGAAAACTCAAGCTCACGGAACAGCAGTATTTGTTGTAAGCGTTCCAAGGCTGTGTCGTCATACAGCCGATAGCCCGCTTCGGTGTATTCTGCCGGATGCAGCAGACCTATCTTGTCATAATACTGCAAGGCACGAACGCTGACTCCCGTGAGCTTGATCACCTCATTTACGGTCATCATCGATATCATCTCCTTCGTGGTAATTACAGCATATACTATTACGCAGCGGCAGAGTCAATACCTTTTTAAAAAATTTTATTCGTTTTCTCCGAGCTTTGTATTTTTCGGAAACTTGTTAGCAAAAGGAACAAACTGACGAAATCCTATATAGAAAACAATCATCTCATCAGTCGCTTTGGTTTCGGAAAATATATTTCCGCAATTCGCCCACCATAGAGAAAGCGTATTACAGACGGACTTGATGTGCGCCTTGACCTCTGTGATCATCACTGCAGGCTTTTCTTCGCATTTCTCCCCTGTTTCCCGGAAGATATTGTGTATTTGCACTTGCAGTAGGAATTAAACCTCTGTACCGTAGATTGATTTTATTTAATAAAAACCTGTTGCTCGGAACCTATATTCATTTTTTCTGTACGCCTCTATTTAGTAATGATATTTTTTTCTTTTTATAAGCATAAAAGCACAGGATAATAAACCTGCGGCGAACTCTGCAACAATAATTGACAGCCATATACCGTTGATACCTATAATCAACGGCAATATTAGCACGGCGGCGACCTGGAAAACAAGAGTTCGTAAAAATGAAATGAGGGCGGAAGTTGCGCCGTCATTTAAAGCTGTGAAAAATCCGGAGCCGAAAACAGCAAAGCCCATAAAGGCAAAAGAAAGAGCGAAAATTCTAAAGCCCGAAACGGTCAGCTCCATAAGCTGCAAATCATAGCCAACAAATATTTTAGCAAGAAGATTTGCAAGCAATAAAGCAGACGCTACCATTGATACGCCGAAAATTCCTATTATTGTAAAGCTCTTTTTAAGCAGACTTTTAAGCTCCGAGTAATTCTTTGCACCGTCGTGATAACCGAAAACCGGTGCTGTGCCGATTGTATAGCCTATAAAAGCGGCTGAAAATACCATACTTACATACATCATTACGCCGTAAGCCGCAACGCCGTTATCTCCTGCATACTTTAAAAGCTGAATATTATAAAGCATTCCGACAAGACTCATCGAAACATTGCTCATAAATTCCGAAGATCCGTTTGTGCAGGCTTTTATGAGCGCTTTTTTATTAAAATTTGTTTGACCCAACCTTAAAAGACTGCTGTTTTTTCTAAAGAAATATAAAATCGGGAAGCTTCCTCCTATAAACTGACTGACAGCAGTTGCAGCGGCGGCTCCCATTAATTTATAGCTTTTCGGAAGTAATATAACAAGAATGGCGTCAAGCACCATATTCGCTACACCCGAAGACAAGGTCACCGCAAGTCCGATATGCGGCTTTTGAGCGGTCACGAAAAATGACTGAAAGAGATACTGAAGACAGGCAAACGGGAGCGCAATCAATATAATTCTCGCATATGCAACGGAATTTTCAAGCATTGCGCCGTTTGCTCCCAAAAGCCGTGCTATGGGCCTGATAAACGCAATTCCCAAACTTGCAAAAATTAAGCCCAACACAAATGTTGCATAAACGAACAATGAAAAGTAAGCGTTCGCCTTTTCTCTGTTCCCCTCGCCCAAAGTTTTGGCTACAATGGCAGAACCGCCCGTGCCGAAAATAAAACCGACAGTCGAAAGTATCATTAAAAACGGCATAATCAAATTTAGTGCCGCAAACGGTGTTTTTCCGGCAAAGTTTGATACGAAAAAACCGTCAACTATGGAATATACAGATGTAAAAATCATCATTATTATAGACGGCAGTGTAAATCTTAAGAGCCGGCCGTAAGTAAAGTGATCGGATAATTGTATATAATTTTTCATTTTTCTCTCCAAATCAATTTCACATGATTTCAATTTGTTTCTTGAGCGAATTGCAGTATTTTTCAGTGAGCTTAATATAAAGGTCGGTTTCTTCCTCGCTCCAATTTTTAAAAACCGCACATTCCGCCGCAATCAACCGCTTAACTGTTTTATCGGAATAATTTTCTCCCTCGGGAGTTAAAAAAACCTGTTTGTTTTTTCCTTTTGTTTTTTCAAGATATATCAGTCCCTTATCTTCAAGGTTCCTTATTGCGGAATTAACGGTTTGCTTGCTTACTCCGCTTTCAATACATATATTATGCAAAGGATAATTTCCACCCTTATCGGCGAGCATATACATTACTGTCATTCCGCTGTCGGACATATCAAGTTTAAGTGCCGCGCGATGATATAATGCGTTTAATTCATTAGTAAGACAATTTATTTTATGAAGTTTGTCACGATACTTTCTAAACATCAAAATCACTCTCATTTATTTTTGTATTTGATATTATAGTACGAAATCGGACTGATGTCAACCTGCAAATATTGCATTGAACTTATAATTATGTTATAATAACCTCACGGCGTTAGCAAAATCGAAGATTTTGACGCCTGAGAGAACATTGAAACCGATACTCGAAGCTAAAGCTCCGACTTTATGTTATACTGAATTAAATATAAAAAATAATACACTTGATTTATTGCTTTCAACGCATTGATCTTTGAAAGCATATTTAATATATTATTTAATCGGCGGTTAATCAAAATGAAAAAAAATTTAACAAACGGAAGCGTATTTAAAAATATTATTTTCTTTTCTCTTCCCTATTTGCTTTCATATTTTTTGCAGACGCTTTACGGAATGGCAGACCTTTTAATTATAGGAATTTTCGGTAAAGTATCCGATACCACGGCCGTTTCTGTAGGCTCGCAGATTATGCATATGATAACGGTCATAATCGTAGGTCTTGCTATGGGTACGACTGTGTGCATTGCACAGGCGGTAGGTGCGAAAGAAAGCAAAAAAGCCTCACTTGTCATTGGAAACACCGCTTTAATATTTTTCATTTTTTCTGTAATAGTAACTGCTGTGCTTATTTGTCTCATTGACCCCATTGTTGCGGCAATGTCCACACCTAAACAGGCCGTTGACAAAACCGCAGATTACCTTACCGTGTGCATTTTGGGAATACCTTTTATTACGGCATACAATGTTATAAGCTCCGTGTTCCGGGGAATGGGCGATTCAAAAAGTCCGATGTATTTTATAGGCGCTGCCTGTTTTTTTAATATTGTGCTTGATCTTGTCTTTATGGGTGCTCTCAATATGGGTCCTAGAGGCGCCGCTCTTGGAACAACATTGTCACAGGCTTTGAGCGTAGTTTTATCTCTTATATTCATATTAAGGAAAAACAGCGAAATCGCTATTAAAAAATGCGATTTCAAGCCTAAAAAAGATATAATTTTAAAAATACTGAAAATCGGAATTCCCATTGCTTTTCAAGACGGACTTATTCAAATAGCTTTTATAGTAATCACTGTAATTGCGAATTTAAGAGGACTTACGGACTCAGCGGCTGTGGGAATAGTTGAGAAGATAATAAGCTTTCTGTTCCTGGTACCTTCAACTATGCTTTCGACCGTTTCCGCTCTCGGAGCACAGAACATCGGAGCAAAAAAACCGCAGCGCGCAGAGCTTACTCTCAGATATGCCGTATTTATCGCGGCCGGTTTCGGAATTATTGTTTCAATTTTAATTCAGTTTATATCAGGTCCTGTCGTTTCCCTGTTTACCGATGACGAAGAGGTGATTTTTTCGGGAAGTCAGTATTTAAAAGGATATATTTTTGACTGCATTTTTGCGGGTATCCACTTCTCATTCAGCGGCTATTTCTGTGCAATAGGAAGATCGGAGCTTTCTTTTATACACAATATTTTTTCAATAGCACTTGTTAGGATCCCGGCAGTTTTCCTCACATCAAAGTTTTTTGCGGATACACTCTTTCCGATGGGACTTGCAACCGCCGCAGGTTCATTTGTTTCGGTAATAATTTGCCTAATTATGTTTAGTATTCTTAAAGCTCGGCAACCGGCAAAATCAATTTAGCCCCTTTGTGTGTTGCTATTGACAATTTTTCTTAAGAATATTATAATAATATAGATATAAATATTATTTATATAACATAAATCGGAGGAATTTAATTTGCCGACTGTAAGTGTTTTAATCCCCAGCTTTAATCACGCAAGATTTTTAAAATCCACGATTGAAAGCGTTTTAAATCAATCGTTTTCGGATTTTGAGCTGATTATATCTGACGACTGTTCGACAGATGATTCCAAAAAGATCATAGATTCATTTTCAGATGAAAGAATTAAAAAAATCTTTTCAGAAAAAAACCGAGGAACGGTCAGAAGTCTTAATAGTATGCTTGAAATTGCCGCAGGCAGATATATAGCAGTTTTAGGGTCTGACGATATTTGGGAAAAGGACAAGCTTTCAAAGCAAGTGGAATTTTTAGAGAATAATTTAGAGTTTGCCGCCTGTTTTTCATGGGTTTCGGTAATAGACGAATCGGGAAATTCCGTGCAGTCACGCGAGATCGCCGAATCCGTGTTCAATATCGATAACCGCTCGCAGGGCAAGTGGCTTAAGCTTTTTTATGATAACGGAAACAGGCTTTGCCATTCAAGCGTGCTTATAAGATCCGAAATCCATAAGAAAATCGGTAATTACAATCCCGCTTTAAGACAGCTTCACGATTATGACCTTTGGATAAGGCTTATCGGCAAATATCCGATATATGTTTTAAAAGAAAAGCTTGTGCGATACAGAAGACTTGACGGACCGAAAAACAGCAGCGTAAGCGCGGTAAATTCGGAAAACACCGTTCGACTTTTAAACGAAAGCGCTTATGTTATTTACAAAATGACAGAAGATCTATCAAAGGAAAATTATTTTTCCGGATTTTGCGAAAATTCGAAAGGTGAAATTTCCGATACGGAATTCAAAGCTGCTAAATATAACCTTTTGCTTGATCATAAGCTTTGCGGTTTATGCAATTCTCACTCATTCAACACTTTCTTTTTTGAAAACTGCAGCGAGGAATTTCTCGATTATTTTGAAAGCGAAAAAAATATCGATCTTAAAGATTTTTATAAGAGGACAGCTTTAATTGAGGACCCTGCCGTTTGTGCGGCGTTAGGAATTCAAAAGAGCGTGAGTGAGCTAAAAAGCAAGATCGAAAATTATGAAAATCAGCTTTTTTCATACAGATCGGCAATAGATGAGATAAAATCTTCATTTTCTTGGAGAATTACGGCACCGCTCAGGAAAGCTACGGCTTTCCTGAAAAAACGCAAACAGGGGTAAAAATATGGAGAAACTTTTTTCGGTAATAATACTTCATTATAATCAACCGCAGTATGTTAAAACCGCGCTTGACTCGGTTTTTAATCAAAATTACAAAAATATAGAGATTATTTTTGCTGATGACGCTTCTAAAGCGATAGATGTTGACGATCTTAAAAATTACTGCCAAAAAAACAAAAAAGAAAACATTAAAGCGATAAAATGGCAGATAAACGAGAAAAATCTCGGCACTATAAAAAGTCTTAATAAAGCCGTCGATAAAGCGGAAGGAGAATATATTCTGTTTTTCGCTGCTGATGACGCTTTATTTAACGAAAATGTTTTATCAAATTTTGCAAAGGAATTCGAATCCTCTTCTCAGGATACTTATATGGTTTCATCTCAATGCTATATGATGGATGAATCACTTAAAAACTTTATAAACAAATTTGTTAATGTTTCGGAAGGAATGGAATTTAATAAGCTCTCTGCTATAGAGCAATACAGAGTATTTGCAAAAAAATGCTTTCTTGCAATAGGTGCCACCGCTATGAGAAAGCAAATGTTTGAAAATTTCGGTAAATTTTCCGAAATTTACAAACTTGTTGAAGACTGGTCGTATTTCCTGAAACTCACTCGTGAGGGAGGAAAAATAAAATTTGCCAATTTTAACGGATTACTTCACAGAAACGGCGGCGTCAGCCATACCAATACGACAGATAAAGTTCCCCCTCATATCATTGAATACAGATATGACATAGTAAGAATACTTGAAAATGAAGTTTTTAAGTATCCCGATCTTTTCTCGCAGTCGGACCGAGCGGAGATATATTCATTTTATAAAATTTACCTTAAGGATTTTAAGGATACTAAAGACACCAGAAAAACAGCCGGTTTGAATTCAAAACTGAAATTTTTGGGAGCTGCAACCTTTAAATATCTTATCAGGTGCTTCTTCGCTTATACAAATATTTCGAAAAAGCACTGGCTTTCGCTCTCGATAAAGCTGATAGTTTTATGGGCAAGTTTCTGCATTCTTTATGATCAGGTTCCGGGTCTGATTGCAGAAAGAATTTTCGGATTTGCAGCTTTTACGGCTTTCCCTGTTATAATAATCGGCTGGATATTATTCTTAATACTTGTTCTTCTTCTGACATTAATACTTAAAATAAAAATATCTTTAAAAAAGGATAACTGAAAAATGGAAAATATTAAAGATTATAACTTCTTCTGTAATCACGACACTTACGGTGATCTTGTTCCTCTCGAGCAGCAAAAGAACATTCCTTTTGATATAAAAAGAATTTATTATATTTATAATGTTCCCGAGAATATGAGAAGAGGATTTCATTCCCACTACGATCTGGAGCAAATGCTGATATGCGTAAAAGGTCAGGTCAAAATTCTTACAAAGACTCCTTTTGAAGAAAAGATCACACTTCTCGATTCCCCCGAAAAAGGACTCTATATCGGGCCGATGATATGGAGAGAAATGTATGATTTCAGCGCTGACGCTGTTCTTTTAGTACTTGCCAGTGAGCTTTATAAGCCGTCTGATTATATCAGGGACTATGATCTTTATGAAAAAGAAGCAAAAGACTATTTCAAAAAAGGAGAAAAATAAAAATGAAAGTACCTTTTTCAACCTTTGAGCATATGCACAAAGAAATCGAAACAGAGGTTAAGGGTAAATTTTCCGAAATTTATAATAAAGGTTGGTTTATTCACGGAACAGAATGTGAATTATTTGAAAAAGAATTCGCTGAGTTTAACGGGTCAAAATACTGCGTAGGCGTTGGTAACGGTCTTGAAGCTATTATTCTTGCACTTCAGGCTTTCGATATCAAAGCAGGCGACGAGGTTATAGTACCGAGCAATACTTTTATTGCAACTGTTCTTGCGGTTTCTTATACCGGTGCCACACCTGTTCTCGTAGATCCCGATCCCGATACATACAATATGTCTTTAAAAGGGCTTGAAGAGGCTCTTTCCGACAAAACAAAAGCTGTGATCCCTGTTCAGTTATACGGACAGTCCTCCGATATGGATGATATTCTTGAATTTGCACATAAAAATTCTTTAAAGGTTATCGAGGATTGCGCACAGGCTCACGGTGCAGAATATAAAGGCAAAAAAATCGGAACCTTCGGCGATTTGGGCTGTTTCAGCTTTTATCCCGGCAAAAACCTCGGAGCTCTCGGTGACGCCGGCGCGGTTATCACCGATAATAAAGAGCTTGCCGACAAGGTCAGAGCACTTTCAAATTACGGCTCATCTGTTAAATATCATCACGATTATAAGGGAATAAACAGCCGTCTTGATGAAATTCAGGCAGGAATTCTCAGAATAAAGCTTAAACACTTAAATGAATATAATGAGTTCCGCAACAAAGTAGCGGAAAAATATCTTGCGGGTATTAAAAATCCCAAGATAAAGCTTCCAAAAATCGGAAAAGACAGAACTCATGTATGGCATATTTTCGCAATTATGTGCAATAATAGAGATGAACTTCAGAATTATCTTAAAGAAAACGGTATCGAAACCGTTTGCCATTATCCTATTTCCATTGCGGAGCAAAAAGCTTATAAAGATGATAATCTAAAAAGTCTTCCACTTGCAAAACAAATATCAGCAAGCGAGCTTAGCATTCCGATGTTTTACGGGATGAGCGATGAAGAAGTTCAATATGTTATAGATACCATTAATAAGTTTTAGGAGAATATTTAATGCGATTAAGAAATCTCGCTTTAAAAGATATTGAAGGAATGCTTTCATGGATGCACGACCCTGCAAGTGCCGATATTTTTCAATGTGATTTCAATAGCTTTACCGAAGATGATGTTAAGAATTTTATATTGAATTCGAAAAACGATGAAAACTATGTTCACTATGCCTGTGTTGACGATTCGGATAATTACCTTGGAACCGTCAGCTTAAAACATATAGATAAGTATGCTAAAAATGCCGAATATGCCGTAAGCTTCTGCAAAGCGGCGCAGGGCACGGGAGCAGCTAAATTTGCAACTGAAGAAATTTTAAAGATTGCTTTTAACGAGCTAAACTTAGAACGTGTTTATCTTAACGTGATATCCGTGAACGAAAGAGCAAATGCTTTTTATAAAAAAATGGGATTTATTTATGAAGGAACATTTAAAAAGCATATTTTGATAAACGGAAAATTAAGAGATCTTAATTGGTACAGGATTTTAAAAGAAGAATACTTAGCAGATTAATTTAAGTTTGCATAATAAAAAATCCGGCAGAAAATTTTCTGCCGGATTTTTTTAATTTAGTACACACATCTTCCCGGACAAGATAGCGCTTCCGGAAGCAGGTGATAGCGCGGATAAGAGGGTCCGCGGTTTTCAGATGTTCTATGAAAATGTGAGTACTAAAAATCAGAGAATCAAACCAACTCGATAATAGCCATTTCAGCAGCGTCGCCGCGGCGAGGGCCGGTCTTTGTAATGCGGCAATATCCGCCGTTTACATCCTTATACTTAGGAGCAATCTCGTTGTAAAGTTTTGCAACAACATCTTCCTTAGTAATAAATGCCATAGCCTGACGCTTGCTGTGAAGACTATCGGTTTTTGCGAGTGTAATATACTTCTCTGCCATTGAACGAACTTCTTTTGCGCGTGTAACAGTTGTTTCTATTCTTCCGTTTTCAAAAAGAAAAGTTACCATTGCACGAAGCATAGCAGTTCTATGGTCGCTGGTTCTTCCGAGTTTACGGGTACCTGCCATTTATATTCACTCCTTTATCAATCTTCGCTTTTCTTGAGGTTAAATCCGAAAGATACGAGCTTCGCAATAACCTCTTCTAACGATTTACGGCCGAGATTTCGAACTTTCATCATATCTTCTTCGGTCTTATTAGTAAGGTCTTCAACGGTGTTGATACCTGCGCGTTTAAGACAGTTAAAGCTGCGGACCGAAAGATCAAGCTCGTCAATAGTAAGATCGAGGACCTTTTTCTTTGCATTATCGTTCTTTTCAGCCATAATGCTCTCGGTTTCAACATCTTCAACAATATTTAGGAACAGTTCAAAATGCTCTATAAGGATCTTTGCAGAGAGTGATACAGCTTCATCTGCTCCTATTGAACCGTCTGTCCATACTTCCAATGTAAGCTTATTCTTATCGATAGCGCTGCCTACGCGGGCATTATCTACCATGAAATTAGCTTTTAAAACAGGAGTATAGATTGAATCCACCGGAATAACTCCGATAACATTCTGTGCCGACTTATTTTTCTCCGCCGGTACATATCCGTTACCCTTATCAAGAGTCATCTCCATATTGAGTTTAGCGCCCTCGTCAAGAGTTGCAATGTACATATCCGGATTGAGAATTTCAACCTCTGAATCGGCTTTTATTGATGCGGCTGTAACTACGCACGGACCTTCAGCTTCGATATAGATCTTCTTCTCAGTGTCGGAATGAAGTTTCGCAATAAGACCTTTAAGGTTTAATACGATTTCTGTAACATCTTCCTTAACTCCGGGAATTGTTGAAAATTCGTGAAGAACACCGTCGATCTTAACCGAGGTAATAGCAACACCGGGAAGAATTGAAAGAAGAACTCTTCTCATACTGTTGCCTAAGGTCGTTGCATAACCGCGCTCAAGAGGCTCCATTACGAATTTACCGTAGGTGCCGTCTGCCCTAAGCTCAAGTGTATCAATTCTGGGCTTTTCAATTTTTTCCATCTAAAAGCTCCATTTCTCCGCACTAATTTATTTTTGAGCGCACCTGAAGTGTGCGGCGTAATCGGTGCGCGCCGACATTATCTTGAATAGAACTCAACGATGAGCTGCTCGTCAACAGGAGCTTCGATCTGCTCGCGTGTGGGGAGAGCTATAATCTTTGCGGTGAGTTTATCGTGGTCAACATCGATCCATTCGGGAACGGGTTTAGAAGCATTAGCTTCGATAACCGCTTTGATCTTCTCGCTGCCGCGTGATTTTTCGCAAATGGAAACAACATCTCCTGCCTTTAAAAGGTAAGATGCTATATCTACACGGCTGCCATTAACCTCGAAATGGCCGTGGCCGACAAGCTGTCTTGCTTCTGCTCTTGAAGAAGCGAAACCTACTCTGTAAACCACATTATCAAGACGGCTTTCGAGAATTTTTAAAAGGTTATCACCTGTAATTCCCTGTTTTCTTTCAGCAACATCAAAATAATGACGGAACTGATTTTCCTGAACGCCGTAAAAGCGTCTTGCGGTCTGTTTAGCGCGAAGCTGAAGACCGTATTCTGATGACTTCTTTCTACCCTGTCCGTGCTGGCCGGGAGCGTATCCGCGAAGACCAAACGAACATTTTTCAGAATAGCAGCGTTCGCCCTTTAAGAACAATTTCTGTCCCTCGCGGCGGCACTGTCTGCAAACTGCACCGGTATATCTTGCCATCTGTTACACCTCCAAATTATTTTCTGTACTCAAAAATGTACAGCTCATTATACTCGTCTTCTTTTGGGAGGACGGCAGCCATTGTGCGGAATAGGGGTAACATCTTTGATCATGCTAACCTCAAGACCTGCTGACTGCAAGGCGCGTATAGCAGCCTCTCTTCCGGCTCCCGGACCTTTTACATAAACCTCAACAGTTTTAAGACCGTGTTCCATAGCAGCCTTTGCAGCCATTTCTGCAGCGCTCTGAGCTGCAAAAGGTGTAGACTTCTTAGAACCTCTGAATCCGAGTTCACCGGCGGATGCCCATGAAAGAGCGTTGCCCTGAGTATCGGAAATGGTAACTATTGTGTTATTGAAGGTTGACTGAATATGAGCGGCACCACGTTCAATGTTTTTCTTTTCGCGGCGGCGGCGTGTAGCGGTCGCCTTTTTAGCAGTAGCCATTAATTCTTCCTCCTACTTATTTCTTCTTGTTAGCTATCGTTCTCTTCGGACCCTTGCGTGTGCGCGCATTGGTTTTAGAGCGCTGACCTCTTACGGGAAGTCCCTTGCGGTGACGAAGTCCGCGATAACTGCCGATTTCAATAAGTCTTTTAATATCCAATGCTACGGTACGGCGGCGGTCGCCTTCGACCTGAAGATTATGGTCGATATATTCACGCAGCTTTGAGATATCTTCTTCTGTAAGATCCTTGACTCTTGTATCGGAATTAATTCCGGTACTTTCAAGAATCTTTTTGGATGTTGTAAGACCGATTCCGTAAATATAAGTAAGTCCTATTTCAACTCGCTTCTCATTAGGAAGGTCAACACCAGCAATTCGTGCCATTTATCAAAGCACCTCCATTATTTAGTTAAGAGTAACTCAGCCCTGACGCTGCTTGTGCTTCGGGTTCTCACAGATAACCATGACTTTACCCTTACGCTTGATGATTTTGCATTTATCGCAAATCTTTTTAACAGAAGGTCTGACTTTCATATGGATTATACCTCCTTAAATTTTATCCGTCTTATTTGGAACGCCAGGTTATTCGTCCTTTAGACAGATCATATGGGGACATTTCTACAGTTACCTTATCTCCGGGAAGAATTCTTATGAAATTCATCCTAAGTTTTCCGGAAATATGGGCAAGTATCTGATGCCCACCCTGGATTTCTACCTTGAACATTGCGTTAGGCATTGCCTCAACAACGGTTCCTTCAAGCTCGATCATATCTGATTTTGACATTGTTTCCCTCCTTTAACTGTCTCGCCGCATTTTAAAAGCTCGCGGCGGATCAAACGGTTTGTTATAATCTTATCTTCGCTGATTTTTTTATCCGTAAAGCATAAATGGCGTGGGTTTTTTCGCTTCGGAGAATCGAGCTTTCTTTTTTTGCCGTCACAGACAAAACAAACTCCGTTCTCCTCTGCTACAACTACCATTAAAGATCCTTTATCCTTTCCGGCTCTTGAAAATACTACTGTTCCGATCATAAATTTCTTAGTCTGCAACAGTCATAATCTGCGGACCGTCGGGTGTGATCGCTATCGTATGTTCAAAATGTGCGGAAAGCGAACCGTCTTTTGTTAAAGTGGTCCAGCCGTCAGGCATAATCTTGACCTCGGGCTTGCCGATATTTACCATAGGCTCTATGGCTATCGTCATACCCGGCATAAGTCTTATACCATGACCCTGATTGCCGAAATTAGGTACTTCCGGCGCTTCGTGCAAATGGGTTCCTACACCGTGACCGACAAATTGTCTTACAACGGAAAATCCATTTGCTTCGACATAACTTTGAACAGCGTAACCTATATCACCTATTCTGCCGCCCACTTTTGCGGCGCCGATACCTTTATAGAGCGCATCGTGCGTCACTTCCATCAGCCGCTTTGCCTGCTCGGAAACATCTCCGCAGGCAAATGTGGCGGCATTATCACCGTGATATCCGTCAAACATTGCTCCGAGGTCGATACTAACTATATCGCCCTCCACAATTTTACGCTTTTCAGACGGAATGCCGTGAATAACCTCATTGTTGATAGATATACACGCAGTTGCAGGATAGCCTTCATAGTTTTTAAAGTTTGGGATTCCTCCCTGGCTTCTTATATACTTTTCAGCTAACCTGTCGATCTCGGCGGTTGTAACACCGGGTTCTACTGCGCTGCCAGCTATTTTTAATGCTCCGGCCGAAATTCTGCAAGCTTCTCGCATTATTTTCAGCTCGCGGCCGGTTTTAAGGACTACCATATACCTTATATCTCCGAAAGTGCTTTCAGAACAAGGGCGGTGGTATCTTTGATATCATCCTGACCCTCAACTGAAATCAGCTTTTCCTGAGCTTTGTAATAATCCTTAAGCGGCTCAGTCTGCTCGTGGTAGACTTTAAGTCTTTCAAGAACAGTCGCAGGCTCGTCATCTTTACGGATAACGAGATCTCCGCCGCAGGCATTACAAACGCCCTCTTTTAAGGGTTTCTTAAATTCCGTGTGATAGCTTGCCGAGCATTTTTCGCAGACCCGTCTGCCGGACATTCTTTTAACGATCTCTTCATCGGCAACTTCTATTGAAAGAGCCGCGTCGATCGAAACGCCCATTTTATCCAAAGCCTCAGCCTGCGGAATTGTACGGGGGAACCCGTCTAAGATAAATCCGTTTGCACAATCGTCTTGCGCAAGTCTTTCTCTTATAATTCCGATCACTACATCATCCGGAACAAGTTTACCCTGTTCGGTATATGCTTTTGCCTTAAGTCCCATTTCTGTACCGTTTTTAAGAGCAGCACGGATAATGTTGCCGGTTGAAATGGTAGGAATATTGTATTTTTCTGAAATTATTTCAGCCTGAGTACCTTTCCCGGCACCCGGAGCTCCTAAAAGAATAAGCTTCATATCAATACTCCTTTATTTATTAATCAAGAAATCCCTTATAATGACGCATCATCATCTGAGATTCGAGATTTTGAACTGTATCAAGTGCTACGCCGACAAGAATGAGTATTGAAGTTCCTCCGAGCGAAACATTTATTGTTCCGATGTTACCCATAACAATCGGGAGAATAGCTATAACGCTTAAGAAGATAGCTCCGAGAAGCGTAACTCTTGAAAGAATTTTGGAAATGAAATCCGAGGTCGGTTTTCCGGGACGGATTCCGGGGATAGCTCCTCCGTTTTTGCGGAGATTGTTTGCCATTTCAACAGGATTAAACTGAATGGTCGAATAGAAATAAGCAAACGCGATTATAAGCATAAAATAAATTACAGCATAAAATATTCCTCTTGTGCTAAAAAGCGCAAGTGCTTTATACCAGCTCGGCTGCTTGATCGCTGTTTCCTGACTTACAAAAGAAAGAATCATAGTCGGGAACATAAGAATTGACGAAGCAAAGATAATCGGCATAACACCGGACATATTTACTTTGATCGGAATATGAGTATTCTGACCGCCGTACATCTTATTACCGACGACTCTTTTTGCATACTGAATAGGAACTCTGCGCTCCGCGTTAGTCATCCAAACGATGAAAGCAACAACTATAAGGAACAGAATTACAACTGCGATAACAGCAGTTTTGTTTGTGCTCCAGGAATTTTTTAAAGCAGCGTAAGCCTGGGGACCGCGGGAAAGAATACCTGCAAAAAGCAGAATTGAAATTCCGTTGCCTATTCCCTTATTATCTATCTGCTCGCCGAGCCACATAACAAGTGTTGAACCGGCAGTAAGAGCAAGAACAATAACAAATCCCGCAAATACTTTGGCACCCTTGCCTGTAACATCAAGGTAATCGTTTCCGTTAAGATAAACGAAATAAGTTATACCCTGGATAAGAGCTAAAACAATAGTAGCGTATCTTGTGATAGAAGCGAGCTTTTTCTGTCCCTCTTCGCCCTCTTTTGTAAGGCGCTCAAGGGCAGGGATAGCCACACAAAGCAGCTGAATGATAATTGAAGAGTTGATGTACGGTGTAACCGACATCGCAAAAATTGCGCCGTATTCCAGCCCGCCTCCTGTAAGAATGGAGAGGTAACTGAAAAATTCACTGCTGGAGCCGTTATTTGCGGCATTTCTCAAAGCGTCATACGCTACGAAAGGAACGGGGATAGCCGAGCCGATGCGGAAAATTATGATTATCATGAGAGTAAAAAGAATTTTATTTCTGAGTTCTTTTACTTTCCATGCATTTCTTAAGGTTTCCAACATACTCAGATCACCTCTGCCTTTCCACCGACAGAATTTATCTTTTCAGCCGCAGAAGCCGAGAAAGCATTAAGTTTAACAGTAAGCTTCTTAGAAAGTTTTCCGTTACCTAAAACCTTAACTGCCTTATCAGCAGACTTGATGATACCTTTTTCTTTGAGAGCAGTTGCATCAACCGTTGCTCCGTCTTCGAAAGCCTCCAAAGCGGAAACATTGATAGCAATTACTTCCTCAGCAAAAATATTATTGAAGCCACGCTTAGGAACGCGTCTTTGAAGAGGCATCTGACCGCCTTCAAATCCCGGTCTCATTCCGTGACCGGCACGAGCCTTCTGACCTTTATGGCCTTTACCGGCAGTTTTACCATTGCCGGAACCGTGACCTCTGCCTATACGCTTTGCGTCTTTTGTAGAACCCAAAGCAGGTGACAAATCGTGCAATTTCATTGTTCGCACCTCCTTGCATTATTAACGCTTCTTGATAAAAGCGCCGCCGTAACCGGCTTTTGCGTTATTGAAACTCAAAATCAGTCTTCAACGATCTTTACAAGATGCGAAACCTTGTTGACTTTGCCGAGAGTCTGCGCGTTATCGGGCTGAACCGAAACATCGCCGACTTTGTGAAGACCAAGTGCTTCAACCGTTGCGATCTGATCCTTTTTGGAACCTATAGTGCTCTTGACAAGCTTTACTTTAAGGCCGGCAGCCTTCTTCTTTGTTGCCATAATGCTGCTCCCCCTTAACCTATGATTTCCTTGGCAGTTTTACCGCGAACGGCAGCTACCTGCTCGGCATCGCGTAAAGCTGCAAGACCGGCAACAGTTGCGCGAACTACATTGCACGGATTGTTTGAACGAAGAGCTTTTGTACGGATGTCCTTGATTCCGACTATTTCTACGACGGCACGAACTGCACCGCCTGCGATAACGCCGGTACCGGGAGCTGCGGGCTTTAAGAGCACGCGGCCTGCTCCGAACTCTCCTATAACTTCATGAGGAATTGTAGTACCCTTAAGAGAAACCTTAATGAGATTTTTCTTAGCGTCTTCAATACCCTTGCGAATAGCATCGGGTACTTCGCCTGCTTTTCCGAGACCGAAGCCTACGATTCCGTTACCGTCGCCGACAACGACTAAAGCCGCAAATTTCATTATACGGCCGCCTTTAACGGTTTTGGAAACTCTGTTTATGGAAACTACTCTTTCCTGAAGATCTAATGTTGATGCGTCAATATTTGTAGCCAAAAGTATTCCCCCTCCTTATTAGAACTTGAGGCCGCCCTCGCGGGCACCTTCGGCAAGCTCCTTGACACGGCCGTGATAGATATAACCGCCGCGGTCAAAAACGACCTCAGTGATTTTTTTCTTCTTGGCACGTTCAGCTATTAACTGTCCAACCTTGCGGGCTCCCTCTTTATTGGAACCGCTTATGCCGAAATCTTTTTCGTTTGAAGCGGCTGCACAAAGAGTAACACCCTTTTCATCGTCGATAAGCTGGGCGTAAATATTGCTGTTGGAGCGGAATACATCAAGGCGCGGGATCGCTGCTGTACCGCTGATCTTGGAACGAACGCGGGTATGGCGCTTAAGCCTTGCCTGATTACTGTTAGGTTTGCTAACCATTTTCTATACACTCCTTTATTATTTCTTAGCACCCTTGGCTGCTTTACCTTCTTTGCGACGGATATGCTCGTTTGCATACTTGATACCTTTGCCTTTATAGGGCTCCGGAGGACGCTTTTTGCGAACATCCGCTGCAAACTGGCCAACCAGCTGCTTATCTGCACCGCTGATAACTATTGAGTTAGGAGCGGGTACTTCAATTTTTATTCCGGGAATCTCCGGAACGATTACCTGATGAGAATAACCAAGGTTCATAACAAGGTTATTGCCCTGCTTCTGAGCACGGTAACCAACACCGTTTACTTCGAGAGTTTTAGAATAACCCTCTGTTACTCCGTGAACCATATTGGCTATAAGTGTACGGGTTAAGCCGTGTAAAGCTCTGTGCTCTTTGTCATCGGTAGGACGGGTGACAACAATATTGTCGCCATCTTTGACTACAGAGATTTCCTTATTGAATTGATAAGAAAGCTCTCCTTTTGCGCCTTTAACGGTTACGGTATTTCCGTCTATTTTGACATCCACACCGGCAGGAACTGCGATCGGCATTTTACCTATTCTTGACATACCTTCTAACCTCCTTACCAGACAAATGCGAGAACTTCGCCGCCGACATGGGCTTTGCGAGCCTGCTTGTCTGTCATTATTCCTTTAGAGGTAGAGAGAATAGCTATACCGAGGCCTTTCATAACCTTAGGCATTTCTTCTACGCTTGTATATATGCGCAGACCGGGCTTTGATACCCTGCGGATTCCGCTGATGGTCTGAGCTTTATTGGGACCGTATTTCAATACTATATGAATTACGCCCTGCTTACCGTCGTCTTCAACGGTAAAGCTGCTGATGTATCCTTCATCGAGAAGTATCTGAGCGATGGACTTCTTAACGTTTGATGCAGGAACATCTACCGAATTATGTTTTGCCGAGGATGCGTTACGAATTCGTGTAAGCATATCGGCTATTGTATCGGTGATTTGCATGCCGTAAACCTCCTTTAGATTTGTGCCTTACCAGCTTGCCTTCTTAACTCCGGGGATCTCGCCCTTATAAGCGAGTTCTCTGAAACATATACGGCAGATGCCGTATTTGCGAAGATAAGCATGGGGACGGCCGCAGATCTTGCATCTGTTATACTGTCTTGTTGAAAATTTAGCGGGGCGAGCCTGCCTTACTTTCATAGATGTCTTAGCCATATTTTATCTCCTTATCTCGCAAACGGAGCGCCCATAAGAGTGAGTAACTCGCGAGCCTCTTCATCTGTCTTGGCGGTAGTAACGATTACGATATCCATACCGCGAACTTTATCTATCTTATCATACTCAATTTCAGGGAAAATGAGCTGCTCTTTAACGCCGCAGGCATAGTTGCCGCGACCGTCGAAAGCATCGGGATTGATGCCGCGGAAGTCGCGAACGCGCGGTAAAGCTGCGTTAAAGAAGCGGTCGATAAACTCGTACATTTTTTCTCCGCGAAGTGTTACCTTTGCGCCGATAGGCATTCCCTCACGAAGCTTAAAGTTCGCAACGGATTTCTTTGCACGGCACGGTATTGCCTTCTGACCGGTTATTTTGCTGAGATCCGAGATAACTGAATCTACTATCTTCGCGTTATCCTTAGCCTCTCCGCAACCTACATTGATAATGACTTTCTCGAGCTTCGGAATCTGCATAACACTCTTATAGCCAAATTTGGTCATCAATGCAGGAGCTATCGAATTTTTATATTCGTTTCCAAGCGTTGACATGTCATGTCCTCCTTACTCTTAAAAAGTTTCGCCGCACTTTTTGCAAACGCGGTCTTTTTTGCCGTCTTCATAGATCTTTGTTCCTACTCTGGTCGGCTTATTGCACTTCGGGCAAACCAACTGAACTTTGCAGGCATAAACTGCACCGTCAGTTTCTATAATTCCGGAGGGATCTCCGGCTTTTTTCGGCTTAACATGCTTTTTAACCTTGTTAAGACCTTCAACGATAACCTTCTGCTCTTTGGGGCTTACCTGAAGAACCTTTCCGGTTTTCTTGCGGTCTTTAGCGTCACCGGTAAGAAGCATAACTGTATCGCCGGTTTTAATGTGAAGCTTACTCATATCTTTTTACCTCCCATTAAAGAACTTCAGGAGCGAGAGAAAGGATCTTTGTATAATCCTTATCGCGAAGCTCACGCGCTACAGGCCCGAAAATACGGGTGCCTCTCGGATTCTTATCATCACGGATAAGAACCGCAGCATTTTCATCAAATCTAATATAAGTGCCATCATTGCGGCGAAGACCTTTTGCAGAACGAACTACAACAGCCTTAACTACATCGCCCTTCTTAACGGTACCGCCCGGAGCGGCCTTTTTTACAGAAGCAACGATAACATCGCCGATGTTGGCGTACCTCCTTTTGGAGCCTCCCAAAACACGGATGCACATAATTTCTTTTGCACCGGTATTGTCGGCAACCTTGAGGTAACTCTGTTGTTGTATCACAGTGGTTTCCTCCTTAAAGCCAAATTACTTAGCTTTCTCAACTATTTCGGCAACGCGCCATCTCTTATCTTTAGAGAGCGGTCTTGTTTCCATAATGAGTACTCTGTCGCCAACGCCGCAGGTGTTGTTCTCATCATGAGCCTTAAGTCTGATTGTGTTTTTGATTATCTTCTTGTAAAGCGGGTGCTTAACATTGTCTTCAATAGCAACTACGACGGTTTTATCCATTTTATTGCTTACGACTTTGCCCACTCTTGTTTTACGAAGGTTTCTTTCGCTCATATTCAGCTACCTCCTCTTTTAAGCGTTAGCGCTGTTTGAAAGCTCTTTTTCGCGGATAATTGTTTTAACGCGAGCGATATCTTTCTTAACAGCTGCTATTCGCATGGGGTTGTCGAGCTGATTAATGGCATGTTGGAAACGAAGATGGAACAATTCATCTTTAAGCTTTGCCAACTGCTCATTAAGCTCCGGTAAAGTGTTTTCTCTGATTTCCTTTGCATTCATTACTGCTCACCACCCGTTTCCTTGCTTATAAACTTGCATTTGATCGGAAGTTTATTAGCTGCAAGACGCATAGCCTCGCGAGCCAATTCCTCGGATACGCCGCCGATTTCGAACATAACGCGTCCGGGTTTAACCACTGCTACCCAGTACTCCGGAGCGCCTTTTCCGGAACCCATTCGAGTACCGAGAGGCTTGTTAGTAACCGGTTTATCAGGGAAAATTTTGATCCAGACCTGACCGCCACGCTTGATATAACGAGTCATAGCAACACGGGCAGCTTCTATCTGGTTAGAGGTGATCCACGCCGGCTCAAGAGCCTGAAGACCGAAATTACCGTGAGTTACGGTATTTCCTCTTGTTGCAGTACCGGTCATGCGGCCACGCTGCACTCTGCGGTATTTTACACGCTTAGGCATTAACATCAGCGGGCTCCCCCTCTCTTAGATGTTCTGCGGTTCTCGTTAAGAACCTCACCCTTATATATCCAAACTTTAACGCCGATTCTGCCGTAGGTAGTGTTTGCCTCTGCAAAACCGTAATCAATGTCCGCACGAAGAGTCTGAAGCGGAATCGTACCCTCGTGATACTGTTCGCTTCTTGCGATTTCAGCACCGCCTAAACGGCCCGAAACCTGAGTTTTAATACCTTTAACTCCAAGGCGCATTGCTCTTCCTATAGAAAGCTTCATAGCGCGGCGGAAAGATATACGCTTTTCAAGCTGAGTTGCAATGTTTTCAGCAACGAGCTGAGCATCAGCATCGGGGTTTTTGATTTCCACAATGTTGATCACAACAGGCTTTCCGAGCATTTTCTGGCATACATCGCGGAGCTTATCGATCTCTGCACCGTTTCTGCCTATAACCATTCCCGGTTTAGCACAGTGGAGATGTAATCTCACACGCTTGTCATCGCGTTCAATTTCGATTTTAGCAATACCTGCACTCGAAAGTGTCTTTTTAAGGTATTTACGGAGGTTATAGTCCTCAACAAGTGTATCGCCGAATGTTTCGTCACTTGCAAACCAACGCGAGTCCCAGTTTTTAATAATTCCGACGCGTAAACCGTGCGGATTAACTTTCTGGCCCATAGTTTTAACCTCCTAACTTAAATATCGCGTTCTTTAAGAACGAGTGTGATATGGCTTGTTCTCTTTAAAATGCGGTGCGCGCGGCCGTGGTCCTTAGCGCGGATTCTCTTAAGAATCGGTCCGGGGCCTACTGCACATTCTGCAACATAGAGCTTAGACATATCCATATTTTTGTTTTCAGCATTAGCCATAGCTGACTTCAAAAGCTTTTCAAGATACTCGCAAGCGGACTTAGGAGTAAATTTGAGAATAGCCATTGCTTTGTCAGCGTCCTGATTTCTGATGATATCGAGGACTATCTTCACCTTACGGGGTGAGATACGGGCATATTTAAGAGTAGCCCTTGCTTCCATAAATTCTATCTCCTTTCGGCCGCTTACTTACCGGTTGTCTTTGCGCCGGCATGGCCTTTGAATGTTCTTGTGGGTGCAAACTCACCGAGCTTGTGACCTACCATATCCTCAGTTACATAAACCGGCACATGCTTGCGGCCGTCATGAACTGCGAAAGTGTGTCCGACGAAATCGGGGAATATGGTGGACGAACGGCTCCAAGTTTTAAGCACACGCTTTTCACCGGCTGCATTCATTTCCTGGACTCTTTTGAACAAAGCTTCTTGAACATAAGGGCCCTTTTTAATACTTCTTCCCATTATGAAATCTCCTTTCGTCTGACTTATTTACGACGCTTTACAATATACTTATTGCTCTGCTTGTTTTTCTGGCGGGTCTTGTAACCGAGAGTAGGTTTACCCCACGGGGTTACAGGTCCGGGGCGGCCGACAGGTGACTTACCTTCACCACCGCCGTGCGGATGGTCATTCGGGTTCATTACAGAACCGCGAACAGTCGGTCTCCAGCCCATATGACGCTTACGGCCTGCTTTACCGTAATTTACATTGGCATGCTCCGGATTTGAAACAACGCCTACGGTTGCCATACAGCCTTCCGGAACATTGCGAAGTTCTCCCGAAGGAAGGCGGAGGAGCGCCATACCGTTTTCCTTAGCCATAAGCTGAGCCATATTTCCTGCGCTTCTGGCGAGCTGTGCGCCTTTGCCGGGATAAAGCTCAATGTTATGAAGAAAAGTACCGACGGGGATATTAACGAGCGGAAGAGCATTGCCGGGCTTAATGTCCGCATCGGGACCGCTGACAATCTTATCTCCGACCTTAAGATCCTGAGGAGCTATAATGTATCTCTTTTCACCGTCTTCGTACTGAACCAAAGCGATGAAAGCAGAACGGTTAGGATCGTACTCAAGAGTAAGAACGGTTGCGCTTACGCCAAAACGTTCTCTTTTGAAATCGATGACCCTGTATTTTCTGCGGTTTCCGCCGCCTCTGTGGCGAACGGTGATTCGGCCGTAGCTATTGCGGCCGGCATTCTTTTTAATAGGTTCAAGCAAGCTTCTTTCGGGCGCTACCTTTGACAGCTCTGAATAATCCATAGTTGTCATATTACGGCGGCCGTTAGAAGTAGGCTTGTAATGTTTTATTGCCATTTGTTTCACTCTCCTGTTTAGGCTTAGCGAAGTTTTTTAAAAACTTCATACATCACCGGAAATTTTAAAATTTCCTTTACGCTTACATAAGACCGTCGAAGAACTCGATCGGCTTGGAATCCGCTTTAAGAGTAACGATCGCTTTTTTGAAAGCGGCTGTTTTACCCTCATAGCGGCCCATTCTCTTTACCTTACCGCGTACATTTACGGTGTTTACCTTGGCAACATCGACCTTGAAAAGCTCCTTGACCGCGTCTGCGATCTCGTACTTTGTAGCGTCACGGTCGACCTTGAAGGTGTATTTCTTGCCGGCAACTCCCGACATGCTCTTCTCGGTGATGATCGGAGCGATAATGATATCCTGAGCGGTTTTCATTATGCGTACACCTCCTCGATTTTCTCGACAGCACCCTTGACCATTACAAGTGTATCGGCGTGGATGATATCGTAAGTATTTATTGTGTTGTACTGTGCAGACTTGGTTCCTGCAATGTTAGCCATACTCTTAACGGCATAAGCGTCATTGTTTTCAAGAACGAAAAGAACCTTTTTGCCTGCGCCTACAGCTTTAAGACAATCAACAACAGTCTTTGTCTTGAAACCGTCAAGCTTAAGCTCGTCTAAGACTATCATATTTCCGGTTGCAACCTTATCGGAAAGCGCGGATTTAAGAGCTAGACGGCGAACCTTTTTATTGAGAGCATAGGAATAATCTCTCGGTTTTGGAGCATGCACAATTCCGCCGTGTCTCCATTGAGGAGCTCTGGTGGAACCCTGACGGGCATGGCCTGTTCCTTTCTGGCGCCACGGCTTTCTGCCGCCGCCGGAAACTTCTGTACGGGTCAGAGTGGACTGTGTGCCCTGACGCTGATTTGCAAGATAGTTAACAACTGCCATATGCATAACCGTTGCATTAGGCTCAATTCCGAATATTTCATCGCTGAGCTTGATCTCGCCGACGCTTTTACCTGTCATATCAACTACTGCTATATTTGGCATAACTTAAACACTCCTTCCCTTAAGCCTTTACGCTGTCGAAAAGAACTACAACTCCGCCTTTGGGGCCGGGAACGGCGCCTTTAACAGCAATTATATTCTTTTCTGCGTCAACTTTAACTACGCTGAGGTTCTGAACCGTAACGCGCTCGTGACCGAGGTGACCCGCCATTTTCTTGCCCTTGAAAACTCTTGACGGGCTTGAGCATGCACCGAGCGATCCGCCGTGACGGTGAACCGGACCTGTACCGTGAGATTCTTTAAGTCTTGAGAAGTTCCAGCGTTTGATTGTGCCGGCATATCCCTTACCCTTTGAAGTACCTCTTACATCTACGCAGTCGCCCTCGGCAAAAACATCAGCCTTGATGATATCTCCGACATTTAAAGCAGAAGTATCTTCAAGTCTGAACTCGCGAAGAACTTTCTTCGGAGCAACATCGCCTTTTGCAAAATGACCTTTTGCGGGCTTCTTTACTTTAGAAGCTTTCATATCGCCGAAGCCGATCTGAACAGCCTCATAACCGTCATTCTCAGCAGTTTTCTTTTGTGCTACAACACAGGGGCCTGCTTCTATTACGGTTACCGGAATAACATTTCCTTTTTCGTCAAAAAGCTGAGTCATACCAAGCTTTTTTCCAATAATTCCCTTTTGCATTGATTTTTCCTCCTTTGGTTATTGGTCAGCACAAAGCCGACTTGACCTTGGCGCGAATAAAAGAAATTAAAGCTTAATTTCGATTTCTACGCCTGCGGGGAGCTCAAGACCGGTAAGAGCCTCGACCGTCTTGTTAGAAGGTCTGATAACATCTATAAGTCTTTTGTGAGTCCTCATTTCGAACTGCTCGCGGCTATCCTTATATTTGTGGACAGCACGAAGGATTGTAACGATTTCCTTTTCAGTAGGGAGCGGCACGGGGCCGGACACTCTGGCGCCTGTACGTTTAGCGGTTTCCACTATTTTTTCAGCGGACTGGTCTACAAGTGCATGATCGTAACCCTTAATACGAATTCGGATTTTTTCTTTCACTGCCATGTGAATTTCGCCTCCTTGGTTAGTTGGCGGGCAAAACTTACACCGCTCCGTGTTTTTCTTATCGGAGCAATATAAAACCGGCAATTGCTGGGGTTGCAGGCAATTCCGGAACAGCAGCCAAGCTGCCGTTGGCACAAAAATTCGCAAGTATTTCTATGCCTTCCAAAGTTCTTTCGCCCGGTTTAAAATCGGACATACTCCGCGGAAATTTCCCGGCTCATGGTCGGCCACCTCCCGCATCATCGCATGTTTAACGCCGCATTTTCACAGCGTACCTTGATATAATACCATACCAGAGTGATAAAATCAAGTGTTTTTTTTAATTTTAACAAAAAAATTCGCCGGAAGATTTCCGGCGAATTAAAATATGAATTTTTATCCAACAAGTCCTGTTCTCTCAATACTTTCGGTAAAGTATTTCTGAGTAAAGATATAAAGGATAAGCGGAGGAGCTATTGTAAGGAGCGCTCCTGCCTGCAAATACATTCTTATCGAATAAACGCTTCCGGCATTGATATTACCGTCAAGCCTAAGTGAATTCGAAAGAGTGCTGAGCATTACAACTATCGGCTTTGTACCTTCAGCAAAATATACGGAAGCACTGCTGTAATCTGTCCAATGCCAAACTATTGAGAAAAGCAAAACAGTTATAAAAGCAGGAACCGCCATAGGTATCATAACCTTAGCGAAGGTTTTAAAAACTCCGCAACCGTCGATATTAGCAGCCTCTTCTATTTCATAAGGAAGACCTTTAAAGAATGAATAGAAGATAAATATGAAAATACCGTTTCGCAGTCCCGAAGCGAAAATAGCAGGAACTATAAATACTGCCGGACTGTTCAGCAGATTTAAGGATACTCCGAATATCGAAAGAATTCCGCCAAAATCAAAAAATCTGAAGAGCAGGTAATTTGAATTGAAAAGAACCTGCGGCGGGATAACGATTGTGGCGATCACCAAAACAAGTGTTATGCTTTTTCCGGGAAATTTAAATCTTGCAAGACCGTAACCTGCAAGCGAGCAGGAAACAAGAGCGCAAAGAGTTGCAAGAACGGTATATGTAAGAGTAGTTCCCGCAGATTTCCAATAATCAAGCAACTTTATGGATTTTTTGATTCCCAAAAGGGAAAGCTGTTTCGGGATCCATACAACTGTCGGGTCCTCAGCCGACGACGGCGACTGAAACGCAGTTATAAGCATATACAGAATCGGGAAGAGGAACAGGTAGCAAAGACCGACAATAAAGAAGAAGCGAATAAGACACATTAAAAGGTCTTTTGCTTTTTTCTTTGTTGCCAAAGAATTTTTCTTGTCGAAAATACTTAATAAATTCATTTTGCCCTTCCTCCTTATTCCTTAATTTTTTTGGTTCTTGTTGAAAGATAGTATATCAAGAATACTACACCAAGAATAAACGCAATAAATATGAAGTATGTCCAAGCCATTGCAGAGCTTGTTCCGTAATGAGCATTACTTATGTTTGAAAGGATCAGCGACATTACACTGTTTGAAGACGCGGTGTAACTGTCAACAACCGTATATACCGCATTAAGAAGGATCATTGGGCCTAACATCGGTATCGTTATTTTACAGAAGCTTTCCCAAGCAGAAGCACCCTCAACGGAAGCAGCTTCATAAAGGCTTCCGGATATGCTCTGAAGACCGGAAAGGAAGATAAGCATCTGAATTCCGGAGTTCCAGATAAGCGAGAAAAAGTTGTTTGTAATATTAGTAACGAAATCAATCACTTTCTGATCGAGACCTGCCTGGAGCAAAAGCTGTGAAAGACCCATTGATTGGTTAATAGTGCCGCTGTCAAGCACAGTGCTTGAATTTAAGGTATTGCTTACAACAAGGTCGCTCTGAATAATTCCGAGAACAACGCCTGATGAAAAAATTACCGGAAGGAAAAATACCGCTCTGACAAATATTCTGCCCTTAAATTTCTGATTTATAAGAAGAGCAAATATCAGCGAAAGTACCAAAATAACCGGAGTTTTCCAAAGCAAATTAAAAAAATCATTGAAAAGCTGAGTCTTAAACGTTTCGTTTTGGTTGAAAATTTCTTTGTAATATTTAAGACCTACAAAGGTGGTTTTATAACCGCTGGTCGAAACAGAAACATCACTGAAAGAGAACTGGATCGACTGAAATATCGGTTCTATATAAAAGAATATAAAACCGAGGAAGAAAGGAATTAAGAACAAAAGTCCTTTCAGGTTATGTTTGTCGGCAACAGAAAGACGAGATCCGATTTTCATTTTTATGCTGCCTCCTTAACTTCCGTGAATGAACGAGCGCTTACCTTAACGCCGTTTACTTCTGTATCATTATAATTATAGTTTACTATAACCGAAACGCCGCCCTCAAATGTTGTTTTCATAACATTTTCGCTGAGCTCGCTGTGAGCGATTATAGGTTTATCTTTTATTTTTTCATAAAGCTCTTTATAATTCTTGAATCTTGAAGCAGCTTCTTTGTTCCAAAGAGTGTAAGTTGAGCTGTAAAGATTTTCTTCGCGAAGACCTCTTAAAATCGTAGCGTCTTCATATACACAGTTATAAAGCAGAGCCGAACCTGTTTCAACCGCCTTTAAGAACTCGGTCTTTGAAGTGATCTCGGTCTGTGCGGGAGCTCCTGTCATTGGAATATAACCATGAAGAACTATCTGATAAAAAGGAATTTCCTTGCTGAACAAATTGTAACCGCTTGTAAGTGTGGGCGCATTATAAATTGAGCTCAAATAATCAAAAGAATAAGCGTTAGCACTATCGCCGGTAAGTTTTTTGCCGGATTTTTTGAAGTTATTTAAAACTTCTACAGCGGATTTTCCTATAGTGGATCTGTAGGATCCGTCGCCCTCGTCGAAATCCGAATAAATAAGATTTGTAAGAGTCGAAAGTGAGATATTATTCAGATTTTTATTGAGAGATTTAAGATAGGAAGCTGAATTTGAAAGAAGCTTTTTGTTGCTTACCATTAGCCAGGGATCTACAGTCAACTTAGTAACATAGGTGGATCTCAGGTATTGATACTGATAAGCCTTTTTATTGAACATTGTAGTTGCAACGGCGCTTCTTCCGCCTTTTCTTGTCTGCATAAGGTCGGCGTCGCAAATAAGCTGCCCGGAATTTTCTTCAAGATAATCCTGAAGAGCAAGCAGTTTTTTCTTTCCTCCGAGCTTACCTAAGATACTGCTCTTTTTAAGCTGAGAAAGATTGAAAGGACCGTCGTTTTGCCAACCGATATATCTCATAGAAATATCATCGATCCCTGATTTTTTAAGACTTTCGGCGATTTTTTTAGCCTCTTCGAAAGTTGTAAGAGATTCGAGCGTCTTATATTTAAAACCTATAAAGTTGCCCTGAGTTTCAACAGTGCCATAAACATTAAGGTTTAAAAGACTCATATTACCGTTTTTATTAAGACCGCACTCTTTGATAAGATAATCGCGGTAAGCTTCGGCAATATCGTAATAGGTAACGGGCGAGCCCGAAAGCAGACCATACCTTACATCATAACTGTCCAAGGAATACTTTTCCTGTGAGATACGATAGATGCTAGCTTTTGCCGAGCTCTGAGAAATCATCTCATCCGTACCGATAGCACGGTATTCAAGAATGCTGTATGCCATATTACCGCCGAAATCGGCATTGGCGGAAATAGCTTTTATGCTGGCGGCAGTGTCGCCCTTGGTGATGACACCATAGGCGCCTCTGTCCTGCATAGCTACTCCGAAAACAGGCATACGGATCGTTTCAGTCTTTGTAAGCTGATAATCTTTAAGTACGGATTTTTCTGCACCGTAAACCTCAGCCTCATAAGAATTATCCTCGGCGCCGTTGTTAAAATCGATCAATGCGCCGCAGCCGTCGGGAACAAATATCTCGCCCGAATCATTCCTGCCTCCGCAGCAGAATGATGGGAGAAGATGAATACGGTATAAAGTATTTTCCTTACCCTCTTTGATCTCATCGGTGAGAATGCTCGCGTAAAAATTATTGCCGTTTATTTTATATTCAACGGGGATCTTAATTCCGAGCATTTGGAAATCATAATCAACTCTGATACCGTTTTTGATCTGAGTGACTTTTACTTCACCGCCGCTGATACAGCCCGAATAGCTTCCGACGGATTTATAAAGTCCCGCCGCAGTGAAGCCTTCGTTTACAACATAATCAATTATGAGAGCCGAGCCGTAATTCAGTCTGTTTTTCTTCAATGTAGATGTATCTTCGGTAAACTCTTTTGCAGCGCTGAACCAGGCTCTGCCCGAAACTTTATCGATTATCTGAAACTCGCCTGTTTCTTCATCTGCATACATAGATAAAGAAGAGTTATCTGCGACCTGCGTATATCCTTCCTCCGCAGCGGGAAGCACCGTGGTGTTATCGGCAGAGCTTACAAGCTGAAACGAAGATACAGCCAAAGCCGACGCCAAGACACCGCAGAACAGGGCACGAAGCCGCTTAAATCTGATCTGCACGAATATTCCTCCTTTTAAAGAATTCTTAGCGTAATTGCAGCTCCTGCCAGATTGATTTAACGAAGTAAATTATCTGTTGCATAAGTGAGAAGAGCAAGAATACAATTACCGCGATTATAACCATTGCGAATAGCGAAAAGATCATAGTTCCAATGGTTTTTCCGATATAATACTGATGAATTTGACTTAGACCGATAAGCAGTATCATAGCCGACCAGATAACACCGATAGCAGTGATAATGCTCATAGTCATAGCTTCGTCAAGAGTGAGAATATTCGAAAGTCCGACATTTATGAACTGACTCAAAAGATACGGAATAATAGCGTAACATGTTACGGAAACAATCTCGATCATTTTACCGTTACCGTCTAATAGTGAGCAGACAGCCCAGTTACCGACAGCAAACAGAATAACCAAAGCCACAGAACCGATAAAGGTTGAAAGAATGGTGTAATCCTGCGGATCGTTGCCGTTGAAAATATAACCCGTTTTAAAGAACTGCAAAACCTTGATAAAGAAGAATGCAAGAACTATAATTACCGAAAGCAGGTAAGAGGGAAGCTCTTTGCGGTATTTAAACTGCTGGAAACCGTCAGACGGGTGCGAAAGAGTATATAGCGGGAAAGTGTATTTGTTTTCAAGTGCTGTAAATGCTCCGTTATTCATAGCCGCAAGCTTTTTCTTTGCAAGCTTGACGCCTACAACTATCAAAGCAACGGCAGCGATAACTATTGCCGCAAGCCAGATAATATTATCTGACATATACTGCTTTCTGTACTCGTGATAAGCATCGGAATACTCGTTCGCCGTATCGGCAAGTTTAAAGTAATCCATTGCTTTACCGTAATCACCGAGTTTTTCGTAAGCCATTCCAAGACCGTAGTAAGGAAATTGGCTGTTAGAATTATAGGAAAGAACTTCTTCCCAAAGGCTTATCGCCTTCTCGGGATCTGAAGTATCAAGGTCCAAAAACGCCGCGCGGAGAGCTTTGAGATAGTCGGTCGGTTTGAATACCGAAATGTTTCTCGTAGTCATATCGAGAACGAGAACCTCTTCTCCGATAGTTTCAATAGCTACCGGTTTTTGGAACATTCCGACCTGATTTCCGTAACCGCCGTAAACCGCAATAAGCTGACCGTTCTGAGTATATTGGAATATCTTGCCGCGTCCGTCGTCAAGAAGATGGATAAATTCATTATCATCTATATCGATATCTGAAAACGAAGTATAGTTATTGGTAGTGAAAACTCCGCTTCTGGAGTTTTCAAGATCTCCGTAAGACTTAATTATACCTTCGCTTTTCATTATGTTTTTGCCGGCATAATTAAGCTTTCTTATCTGGTTATCGCTTTGAACGCTTCCGCTTATGGTGACGGTATAAATAAATCCGTTATCATCTATATCATAGTTTGAAATTGTTGCAGGAGCGTAATTCTGAAGTTTCTTTATCTGCTCACGGGTCATAAACTGCTTGCGGATAAAGTTAAGAATAATATCCACGGTTCTTTGAACAGTACTTCTGCCGAAGAAAGAGCTGAAATTGCCGTCGGTATCGAAAACAAACGCACCGTTGTTAACGCTCTTTGCAATTACAAGAAGCTTGCCTTCGTCATTAATAAGAACCTTGGTTACATCAAATGAAAAGTCGTAACCGACGATTGAGGTTTCAGGCTTTTCGATAATTTTTATGACCTTTGCGTCTTCTCCGACAATAAGAACGCGCTTATTTTCGGTATCGGCAATATAATATCTTCCGTCTTTATCAACAACAAGGCCTGAAGCGCCGGCAAATGTGAACAATGTTCCGTCATCGGAAGTAATGTTTTCTATAACTCCCACGGCTTTGAGCGAAGAATCAAGCTTTAAAATTCTGCTGTTTCCCGAGTCAAGCACATAGAGAATATTTCCGTCATAATACATATCGGAGGGGGAGTCAAGTGCTTTATCAAGACCCATATCCTCAAAATCATAAGATTTTTCGAAAACATAAGAGGTAGGGGCTGCTATTGATTCACTGTCCGAATCGTATTCATATCCCTCATAAGGGGCATATTCAACATTTTTGGCGCTGACCGAAAATACGGAGGCGAGAACGCAGACGCACATTATTAAAGAAATAAAATATTTTGTAAATCGCATTCTCTTCACCTCACTTAAGTCCCGAATGGCTCATAGTTTCCATAACCGAGCTCTGTGACCATAAGAACACAGCGATAGGCGGAACCATCATAATAACACTTACCGCGGCTCCGGCACCTGCACGGGCAATACCGCCGGCGGCAATAGTTGTAAGAACTGTCGGAAGCTCTTTTAAACTCTCGCTGAATATATACTGCTTAGTACCCGAAGCATTCCACATAGACTGGAAAGTGAATATCATAACAGTCATAATAGCAGGCTTGATGCTCGGAAGAACTATCTGCCTGAAAGTACGAAATTCCGTAGCACCGTCAATTCTTGCAGCCTCAAGCGTCGCGTCCGGAACAGAGGAAACAACGAACTGTCTTATAAGGAATACGCCCATAGTTCCCGAAAGCGGAGTAAGAAGCAGTGCCCAATAAGTATCGATAATACCGAGTTTAGAAACAATGTAATAAACAGGGATAGCTGTAACTTCCGGGCGGAAAAGCAAGGCAAGAACTATAAGGGTGTAAAGAGTACCAACTCCCTTAAATTTGCCTTTTGCCAATGAATAGCCGGCAAGCGATGCAATAATGAGATATAAAACAGTGCCGACAACTGTAACGAAAATACTGTTAAATAAATATCTTGCGAAAGGAACCGTAAGGTTGCCCGAAAGATAATAAACCTGAACGAAATTTTCAAAGGTCGGGTTTTTCACATAAAATCGCGGCGGATAAATGAAAATTTCATCTATCGGCTTGAGCGACTGCACGATTGAATAGTACAGCGGGAAAAGCATAAATGCACTAACAATCAGCAAGATCACAAATATAACGGCTGTGCCGCCGCGAGAACGCGAAAGAACGACCTGATGATCTTTTGCCATATCTTTACACACTCCTAAGCGAATTTACAATTTTGTACTGTAGTTAAACTAATCCATAAACTTTCTCAGTACCTTGCTGATCAAAAGCCAAGAAAGTACCATTACAATGAACAATACGACTGCCAGAGCAGAAGCATAACCCATTTCATATCGGTTGAGCGCATAGTCGTTTATGTGCAAAAGCCAGGTATGAGTCGAGTAGTTACTGCTCGGGAAACCGGTAAGCGTTTGACTGACAGCACCTGTCGCAAAAGCGCTTGATATGGACATAACCGCGCCGTACATAAGCTGAGGTCCCATCTGCGGGAAAGTAACATAGTAAAGCTCCTGCCAACGGTTGCGCAATCCGTCGATAGCAGCCGCTTCAAAGTAGGCTCTGTCGAGACCCTGAAATCCTGCTCGGAACGAAAGGAATCCGGAACTGAACGACATCCATACCGAAACGATTATAACCACATTAAGGTTATAAGACGAATTGGTAAGCCAGGAAATAGGCTCGGATATAATACCCATCTGCATAGCCACACTGTTAACCAAACCGTAGCTGTCGGCAGAGAAAATGTACTGCCAAATCGCATATGTACTTGCCGAAAGGCTCGGCGCGTAAACAAAAAATGTTACAAGACCGCGAAGTTTGACCGGAATTTCATTGATAAGCCAGGCTAAAACGAAGCTTAAAATAAATCCTACAGGTCCGGTAATTATCGCGAGGATCATTGTGTTTTTAAGAGCAATAATGAATATCTTATCCGATAGGAACATTCTCAGATAGTTTTTAAATCCTACAAAGTTGTTTATCGAAACAAGGTTGAAGTCTGTAAAAGAGAAGAATATCGAAATAAGAATAGGTGCGATAGTGAAAAGAACGAAAAATACTAAAAACGGCACCAGCATCCAGATAAAAGGAGTTTGCACTGATGAAAATTTTTCTTTGCGTTTAAGCTTAATCATTTTATGTTAAACTCCTCTCTCTTCCTCTGGATTTCTTCGTTAATATTTGAATTGTAGAGCATTAATGCTCTGCGAGCTCTGTTTGTACCGTCGATAACCTCACGAAGAGCACTTGTAAGGTCACGGTTTACCGCATAGCTTCCTATAACGGAGGGCTGGTTTTTAAGCCAGTTGCGCTGAGCTGTGATCATTTCTTTTTCTTCACTTGCCCAGCTTACTTTTGAGAATGCTTCAAGGTTTGCGGAATAATATCTTCCTGCAACACCGAGAGCAATCTCAAGGTCGTTGCCGTACTTATTCTGAGCATCGGCGCTTACCCACCAATTCATAAATTCAAATGCCTCGTCGGCAATACCTCTTTCTTCGGCAGCCTTAAGCATTATGCAGCCTGTAACCGACGACGGCTGTGTTCTGTCAACAGATCCGTCTTCTTTAACTGTTCCCGGTATCGGCGACATCGCCCAAAGGCCTCTGATCTCAGGTGCCGCCTCATGGATCTGAGCATAGGTTCCGATTCCCGTAAATCCAAGCGGAAGTTCGCCTGTTCTGAATCGGCTGTAGAAGTCTATCTGTCTTGAAAGACCGTAATCGGTATAGAAACGCGACCATTCTGTGAATGACTCATAAGCTATTTCTTTATCGAACTGAGTTTTCGAAAGGTCATCCACATAGTACATTCCGCCTTTCTGCTCAAGCAGCGACGTGAAAATGAACAAGCTTGCGGAAACGCCCATTTCGGCTGAATTGATTTCGTTAAGACCTATAGAAAGGTTGTTGCTCTGCAATACCTCAAGAACTTTATAAAGATCATCCCAAGTGTCGGGAACTTTGATTCCCAACTGCTTGAATATATCCGTTCTGTAGAAAAGAACATTGAATGCCTGGGATTCGGGCAATGCGTAGATCTTGTTCTGATAGTAGAACGGTGTCCAAGAAGCCTCCTGGAAGTTGTCGTAAAGATCATTTGTTACATATTTTGTAAGGTCTACAAGCGCGCCTCTCGCGGCAAGCTCAACAGGTGTTCCCTGAGCTATCATAAGCGCTATATCCGGACCTTTGCCCGCAAGCGCTGCTCTTATAAGGGTCTGGCCTGTATCAACCATACTTAAGTTAACATTTATACCCGTCTTTTCGGTGAATTCGGAAGAAATAAGGTTTGAAATTATCTGAGCCTGATCTCGGCCGGTGTTTATCCATACTTTTACGGGCTTATCGCCTTCGGAAGTAGTTCCGCCGACTGTGGTATAATCGTTGGTAAACGAATAAATAAACTGCTTGAATCCGAAATCAAGTCCTTTAAAGAAACCTGCTCCGGCTTTCGGAACTTCCGCATTTTCCGCCATAAATGAAATATAGTCTATTTCAAGCGGGAAAGTGTTAAGGGTGAGGATCATTGAACCGAGAGTTTCAAGAACATTTTTAAATGAGCTTAATCTTTCAGGGATCTCATAGGGCTTATTGGCAAATTTCTTAATAGTTCTCGCTGTGACCGAAAGAGTGGACGCAACAGAACCGCTTCCGCCGGAATTTTCCGAAAGATCTTTATATGCTTTTTCAAGGTTCTTATAAGCGGAATTGAGTCTTTTCTTAAGATTCGGAATCTTAACTTCAAGATCGTATTCCTGATAAGCGTCAGGGTTTGCTGAGGTGATGGCGATTACTTCTCTGTAAAGAGCATTGAGCGCGGTGATGTTACTCTGTACCTCGCGGAGAGTTTCGGAAGTAAGACCTGCTGAAACAGAAAGAGTAATAAGATCGCCCGGCTCAAGGTAGAAATAATAATCGTTCTTGCCGTCGCCTAAAGTATACATTGTCCAGTTCTGGCTGTATTTAAATGGGATATCGGCAGCTTCCTTGAAAGGAATTTCGCCGTTGATTTTAAGCTCTCTGTAGGAAACAAGACCGGAGTTTGTCTGTCTGCCGCGAAGAGTTATCCTGTAAAGTCCCGCTTCTTTAACATCGGCTTTCCAGGTAATCTCGTCGCCCTCTCCCGTGCAGTTACTTCCTATGCAGTTAAGATATATGTATTTCGGGTCTGTAGGAGTCATACCCGCATTGGTTTTATCATAAGTCGGATAAATGGATTTGCTTGATGTATACTCCGCGATTTCAGCCTGTATGGTAGAAATGGAATCGCCCTTTATTTTCTTGTCTTCATACTGTTTCAGGTAATCTGAATAAGAACCATAAACCGCATTTTTGAAGGTGATATCGGAAATTGCCACTGCAACCTCTTTCGAAGAAATTCTTACAGTGTGCGTTCCCGCAGTAAGATAAAACAGGTAAGGCTCATCATAGAGTCCCTGTGAATCTATAAAATAAGAATTGAGCCAGGCACTTAGCTGTTCCTGAGCCGGGCGGACATCATTACCCTGGGCGTCGATCTCGAAATGATGATCGTCGTCGGTATATTTAGATTTCCATCTGCGGGCGAGGTTAAGATTCTGCGCCTCGGAAAACTGATAAATACCGTCGATCATAACGCCGAGGTTTAACTCCATATCACTTGAAGTATCCGGCGAATAGGTAATATTAAGCGCATAAGCTCCCGTTTGAGGAACATTTACGGAAAACTCGCACCAATTACTTTCAGCTCCGATAGTAACGGCGTCTTTTTCAAGAACCTTTCCTACGGGAAGATTCTTTTCATTCACCGACTGCACGGCTGACGCACTTATCGGATCGGCCTCAACAATTGCGGCTTTCATACTTTCATAAATATTAAAATATGAATTTTCCGCATCCAAAGACTGCTCAATAGGCGCAGACTGATCCGAAGATCCGCTGTCCGACGCTTTGGCTGCCGAAACAGAAAAAGCGCACTGCATTGACCCGATTATCATTAAGAAAGCCAGGACAAGCGAGCAAACCTTTGAGATTTTTGATTTCAAAAATTGCAAATCCATTTACGATACTCCTTTTTGAAGTTTAAAAAGCGGAAATTTTGCCCCGAAAAGCCAAAAACAGACAAATTTCGGCAAAATCGGACAATGGCAACAATACCCGCATATTATCAATATAAATAATACCACAAAATGCACAAATATACTATGTGGTTTTTTATCATAATTTACTTAATATTTACCATCATCTATAAAATTATATGCAGAGTTTTGTGTAATTTGACCATATGATTTTTAAAGCTTTATTTTATAAAAATTCAGAACAATAAAAAAATGTCGAATTTAGAATAATTATGTACTCATACATAACCGATTTGCACACTTCCGCTTTTTTAGAAAACTGAAAGCCGCAGGCAATTGCCTGCGGCTTAACAGCTCAATATTCAAAAACGCAATTTGTGCAGCATTAAATCACCGCACATTCGCATATAGCGATGAATATAAATTACTTCGCAATTTCAGCAAGAAGAGCGTCTATCGTAACACCGTCAGCTGCGTAGGTATCCATTTTACCGTTTGTTGCAAATCTTACAGCATCGCGAACAGAAAGACCTTCATAGTTAGCGGTTACATAATACTTGCTTGAATAAGTACCTCCAAATCCGCCGAGGAAATCAATCATAGCATTGAGATAAGCCTGACCGCCGATATTGCCAAACTCTCCGATAGCGGAAATACCTTTTGCACTATCAACGAATTTCTTTTCAAGAGTGCTGAATGTATTATAGTCACCTGCGAATGCCGCGTCTTTAAGTGTAACGAAATCATCAGCAAGAGATGCGCCCAAGCTATTGGTTACAGCTTTAACTTCTGTAACTGAAAGTGTAGCCGATCCGTTGATTCCGAAATAAAGGGTATCAATAGCGCTGAAAACTTCATTGCCTTCTTTATCAAGCTTAGCAATCTCTTTCCAGTCTGCACCGAATACATCGTTGAAAGAAATTTTGGTCCATGTTCCCGCTTTAAGAGTTACAGCATTGCGATAAGCTAAACCGACTGTACCACCGCTAGCACTTGCAAAAATGTTCGGATTTGCATTTCCGAGAGTCGGGAAAATACGCATTGCAACATCTGCAGAAGATTTTACATAGAGCACAAGATCATCGGTAGTGTCATCAAGACTTACAGGATTTGCAGAAACGGCTTTTATCACACCATTTTCAAATGAGATAACGCCCGATTTTGCTATCGAAGCTGAATAAGCAGAAGTAAAATCAAGGCTTCCGGTTTCGGCAGCTTCAAGAGTGAGATCTGTTTCGGATGAATCTTCTTTAAGACCATTCTTAGCAAGAGTCGGAACGAAAGAAGAATTTACATAAGAAATATTGTCAGCAGCTTTTACAATCGCGTCAAGATTTGCTACGGCACGACTCAAATAACTAATATTATTAAGAGCAGTCTTATATTCAGCGTCTTCACCGAATTCAGCATCGAATGCAGCGAATATGCTGTCAAGTGTAGCCTTATCAGAATAGTTTGCAGCAATATTTGCTTTAACAGAGAGAAGAGCTGTTATAATAGCGTCTTTATCAGTTGCATTGTTTAAAACTGTGAGTAACTTATCAGCATCTGTATAAGTTACAATTGCTTTGGCGTTTCCGATAGTGATTTTTCCGCCGTCAAACGCAGCAAGTCTGACAAGAACATCCTTAAACTGAGCATTTGCAGCAAAGTTTTTGTGTGTTGTTCTGTTGTTCCAAGAGGAAGCATAAAGATCTTTTACGCTAATGGTGTTAACAACGTTATTAGTAAGGTTTTTAGCGGAAGAACCGCCGATATTTGCATAGTAAGTTCCATCAATATCGGTTCCTCTGATAGTTCTGGAAGTGCCGTTTCCAAGGTAAACCATTACGTTTACTTTAGTAACATTGTTAGCTGTGAAATCATAAACGATATCCTGAACATCGCCGATATTAACATTTAAATCCGGGTTTGAAAGGATAACAGAACCTTTAAGAGTTCCGGTGTTATCCGAAGCGTACGCACCGCCATACATCTCAGAACCGAATGTTTTGGAATCAACATTAGCGGTCTGTGTTCCGTTTTCGTCAACATAAGAAGTAATATTAAGCGGATAAGAAACTGTCTTCGTTCCGGAAAGAACATAAACGGCAGCGTCTTTAAAAGCCGCAAGTTTTAAATCTTTATAACCGGAATTTGCTTTTTCATAAGCGGCAACAGCTTTGGAAAGATTACCGTTATCATCAACATAACCGAGTGCAAGAGCTTTTACGGAAGCTTTATAAGCGTCATCGGCAGTTGAAAACGTTTCCTGAGCAATTTTTGATTTTGAGTAAATCGCAGGAGTGCCCATTGTAAGAGTGAGTTCTTCGCCGTCATCAAGAACAACACAAGCTATAAAACGGTAAGACTTATTTATATCATGACCGTCAAGCGCTTTTTCAAGATCATATTCTTTAAGACTGAATTTATTCCATCCGGATTTTACCTTCATCGAATCGTCGGTATAAGTAACATATTTAGAATTACCGTCATAGTAAACAGAAATCTTGAATGTACCTACAGCCTTATCGGCATGATACCAAAAAGAGATATCGGCGAGATCTTCAAGAGCTACGGTAGCACTCCTGTAACTATCATCTGCAAACAAACCGTTAGAATTATACATTGCGGTATCGGTTTGAGTATTGAAGGTGTACTGAACAGCTGTATTTCCAAGCTCGGAGAAAAGCGGAGCATTGGCAGCGTCAGGAAGAGCTGTAACAGAAGAAATTACTGTATTTGAAGCGTTAGAACCGGAAGCATTGAAAGCATCGCCTCTTAATGTAAAGTTAGAAATTTTAGCAGAAACATAAAGCTTATTATAATACTTATTCAAGTTAAATTTAATAACATCATCGGCAAACTCAGTCTTAACTGCAGCAACGGCAGCATTGTATTCTTCTTCATTAGAGATAAAACTTGCATCAAACGTATCGTTTAAGAAAGCATCGAGTGAAGAAAGATCGTCAGCATTGATAGCTGCGGCAGCAGTTGCAAATGCAGGATCATTATAAACAAGAGTGCCGTCATAGAAAGTTACTCCGGTGCAATCTTTAAGAGTAGCAGTTTGAGCATAAAGAGAATTGAAATATCTCTCATTGTTCATAGTTGTCCAAGTAGAATCGGTTGCTCTGTCAGACCAGTTTTTAACAGTATTAGCATCATAAAAAGTTTTTATAGAAGCTTCATTATCAGTGCCTGTTTCAAGCTTGCCGGCACTGCCTTTTTGACCTACACCATAAAAGTCTGTTCCCTCGAAATAATCTCCGCGTCTGGTATAAGTACCACTCGTGTTAAAAATATAAAGAAGAAGATTGCAGGTTCCGTCTTTCTGATTGAAAGTGAACTTAATATCATCGATATCTGCAATTTTAATATTATACTTTTTAGCCGCTTCAGCTAAAGTATAATAAACTCCGGCAGCAGTATTTATTTTAGTAGCACTTCCGGCGGTGTTGTTAAGCTCGGTTGTGAATTCAACCTTACCGTCAACAGCTGTTACATCAGCACCGGTGGAGGCAACATTATTGTCCCACTTAGTAACAGTTATCGGGAGGTTTCTCTTGGCATTTGTAAGCGCAGTTTTAAGGCTTTCCACTGCAGCCGCTTTGTCCGCGTCTGCCGCGCCGGCAAAGAGATTGAGAACCGGGCTCATCAACCCGATTATCAATGAAAGCGCGAGAACAACTCCCATCAATTTTTTGAATTTTTTGGTTTTCATGATCACATACTCCCTCTTAATAGAAATTTGGATTTAAAAAGAGAAAAACGCCATTAGGGTATAATAACCCTTATTTACATTTATTATTATAAAGCCTAATCTTAAAAAGGTCAAGGATTTTTTTGAATTTTTCTTAATAAATTATACTTTTTTAAAAATCAAAATTCTACACAATTTTTTCTGTTTCGGAATTTTTTGTTCTATAGAACAAAAAAATCGGTTGCAAAACCATTTGATTTTGCAACCGATTATATTTTAACGCCAAGGCTTAAAGCCTTTCATAGAATCTTCATCAGATGTATTTTCTTTTGAGCCGGAAGACGAACTTGACGGCTTCGAAGAACTTGAATTCTTTGAAGATGATGAACTTTTAGATGACGATTTTGAAGAAGATTTAGAAGAGGAAGACTTCTTAGAGGAACTGTTTTCCTTTAAAAATTCCTCATCTATCTCGACAACCGCACTGCTGTTTTTATCAGTGCCGGGTGCTATTTCATCGACGCCGCTTGTGCCGACATCGATCTTCGGCTTAGTTGTCTTTTTGTTTTTCTTTCCGCAGCCGCACAATGCAAACATTGCGAGAAGAACCGCAAAAGACAAAGCAATAATCCTTTTTTTCATATCGGCAACCGATCAGCCTGCGATATCAGAATCGTCAATATCAACGCTGCCGCCCGGAGTTGTGGGCTCGATAACATCATCGCTGACAGTTAAAATATCTTCAGCAGATAACTTTAAGATTTCTATAGACGCATTTTCAAAAGCTTTTTTCATTTTATGTCACCTGCTCCTTATTATTTATTATAGTTCTGGATCTCTGCAGAGAAGATTACGGAATCATCATCCTTAATTCCATAGCCGACTGCATAATATTTCTTGCCAGCTTCAGTTTTAACGCGAAGTGCATACTGGAATGAAGTTGCATCCGAATTTTTCCACATATATGTGCTGCTTTTTACCGCATAAACCGCAAGAGATACGTCGTTTTTACCGTTAATGGTAAGACCGCCGTCTTCTGCCCATATATCTTTGTTATTCGCATATGTTTTATAAATAGAGTTTATAACCTGGTTATCAGTGTAGCCTTTAGCTCTGTAATACTCTGCGAAAGCGTCAAAATCGCCGACCATAAGAAGTGTTCCGTAAGTCTTAGCTGTTACGCTGTCAACATAAGTACCAAACTGAACATAACCGTCTTTCTTAGCGCCTTCGTTTTCAGCAAGGATATTTTCGGAGGTACCGAAAGTGGTGAATCCTAAAGAAGCATCAGGCTTTTTGAACTTATCCACTTTAACGTCGCCTGCTTTAAGAGCGAAAGAACCGTCAGCGTTCTTCTTATAAAAATTTCCTGCATCGTCATAAGCAGAACCGAAAGGAACGAAAGAATCGCTGTCATCGAGATTTTCGGATTTATCCTCTGTTACGGGAACAGTGGTTGTATCAGTACGGTTGATAACTATAGAACCGTCAAAAGATTTGCAGGCTTTAATTGCATTCTCGCCCTTATCTACCATAAGAAGATCGGAAACTTTGAATTCCTTTGTTCCGACAGCTGCGTCGGCTTTAACTGTGAAAGGAAGATCAGCATAAGCCTCGGATGTTCCTTCATTAACTGCTACTACGCTTACATAACCAGCGCTATCAACAGCTTTCGCATGAACAAAATTTGACTGAAGATGGGTATTGAAAGTGTCAACATCAGCTGCTAAAGCAACAGAATTATAGCTTACTTTAAACTGCAAACCTGCAACAGCGCCGATATTTTTGAAAGTGATCCTCACATTAACTATTTCACCGGGCTTTGCAGCTACGCCGCTTTTTGAAACAGCAACAGTGGGATTAGCAGATGCGGCGGAGGCGCCTATACACATACAACCAAAAGCTACCGCACACATCAGCACAAGTGCCAGGGACTTTTTCATTAGAGATTTCATTCTGAGTAACTCCTATCCGGCATACGCCTAGTTTTGAAAAAATACGCTTTTTCTCCGAAGAGATTTTTATACATTTATAGTTTACAACATCATGCATTTAAAATCTATGCGTAATTTTATCAAAATTATTTGATTTTTTATCATAGAATAAATAATACTTGAAAATTTATCATTTTTGTATAATAATATATCATATCTAAAAAAGCTTAAATATAAGGTTTTCATTAAAAAAGCTTTATTTTTTTCGAAAATTAATGTGATTTCTTATCAATTTTTAGCAAAGGGGAACGCGTAAAATTTATGCAATCGGCGAACAAACTTTGGTTCGACGGGTTTTCATTGCAGCTATCCTACGGCAAAAAACTGACGGACAGTATCAAAACCCTGGAAAACTATGAAATAATCTATATATACCGCGGAAAATGCGTACATATATTAAACGGAAAGACAAGCGAGCTTACCTCAGGGGAAATGCTGATAATGGGTGAAGATGACTCACATTGCTTTTTAAGGCAGCAGACGGACACGGTGATAATCTCTCTTTCGGTCTCAAAAGAAAAAATGGCTGAATTTATTAAGCCGTATGAAAAAGTAAACAAAGAAACTGCGATCAAAAGCAAGCTTATTCACTTAAACCTTTTTCAGCAGCACTATTTATCCGAAACTTACGGCGGGCTTGTCAAAAAAGCGGCGGAGGATCAGAAAAACTGTAATATTATATTAGGTGCTGTTTTGCCGATGTTTTATCTCGATATAATATCGGTCAAAAAATCCGAAAACAACTCGGTGCCTAAAAGCTTTACGGAGCTTGTGGCAGAAATGTCAAAGCCGGAAAATATTCGCGGCGGAATTGACGCAATGCTTGAAATTTCAAACTTCAGCCATTCTCACCTTTGCAGGCTGTTTAAGTCTTATATGAATATGTCGCCGCATCAATATATATCGACTCTTCGAATGGATCAGGCATTCAATCTGATAGCCAACACCGATATTTCCTTTGAAAACGTCGCTGAGCAGGTGGGATATTCTTCATTCAGCCATTTCAGCCTGAAATTCAAAGAAACATTCGGAAAAACTCCTGCTGCGATAAGGCGGGAATATTATAAAAATACCAAAGATTAAAAAAGCTCCCTAAAAAGGGAGCTTTTTTAATCGGAATTTATAATGATATTAAAGAGTTCTCTTATTCTTTCGGTATTCTTTGAAAGATAAAGATATCCGAAGAGACATTCAAGACCGGTGGCTGTGTGGTATTGCTTGCCTGTAGCATTTTTAGGGATATTGCCTGTGTGAAAATTTCTGCCTCTTTTAAAAATCTCGATTTCTTTAGAATCGAGCAAAGGCTCTATAATTTCAAATGCTTTTGCCTGATTCGGCGCGCTTACGAAGCCGACCGACAGCGAATGGAGATCCTTAGAAGAGCGATTTACTCCCGCCAGGTGTTCTCTGACCAAAAGACCGTAAACCGCATCGCCGACAAAAGCGAGGACAGACGGGCTTAAAAGTTCTGAATTTTCCATACCGTTTACACCACATATTCAAACTCGATATCGTAAACGCTGACGGTGTCGCCCTCGTTTATCCCGGCTTTTACAAGAGCGTCAATAATTCCGCTCGATCTTAAAATTCTTTCAAAGTAAGCAAGAGAATCATAATTATCGGGATCTATTGAATCCATAATATTAAGAAGCCAGGGAGCATTTTCCACAAAGAAAACGCCGTCTTCCGCGCGCACCGTAAAATCACGGGATTTTGAAGTTATCTCAATGGGCTTAACTTCCGGTTCAAATTTCTTGATAGGCTCCAAATGCGAAAGAGTTGAAGCGATACAGTCAAGAAGATCGTCTACTCCCTCTCTTATAGCCGCCATAACAGGGAAAAATTTATATCCCTTTTCTTCAAAATACTTTTTAAGCGACGCTACGGTTTCATCGTCGCAAAGGTCGCATTTATTGCCTGCGATTATCTGAGGTCTGCTTTTAAGCTCGGGGCTGAAAATTTCAAGCTCTTTATTTATTTTTTCGAAATCCTCTTTAGGATCTCTGCCCTCGGAGCCCGAAACATCTATCACGTGGACAAGCATTCTGCACCTTTCGACGTGGCGCAGAAATTCGTGTCCTAATCCTGCTCCGCCGCCTGCGCCCTCGATAAGACCGGGGATATCCGCCATAACAAATGAATTCCCCTCGGAATATCTTACAACGCCGAGAACGGGGGTGAGGGTGGTAAAATGATAGTTGGCGATTTTAGGCTTCGCCTCGCTTACGACCGAAACGAGAGTGGACTTGCCGACATTCGGAAAGCCTATAAGTCCTACGTCCGCCAAGAGCTTAAGCTCTAAGGTAACATCCATTTCCTCGCCGGGATTGCCTCTTTTGGCAAACCTCGGAACCTGGCGGGTGGAAGTGGCAAAGTGGGTATTGCCCCAGCCGCCGTTTCCTCCCTTTGCGACAACGACTTCCTCTTCATCGGAAATATCGGCGATTATTCTGCCTGTTTCGGCATCTTTAATAACAGTGCCTATCGGCACGCTGATATAAAGCGGCTGTGCTTTTTTGCCGGAGCAGCGGGAAGCGCCGCCGTTTTGTCCGTTTTCAGCGCAGTATTTCCTTTTATATCTGAAGTCGGCAAGGGTGGAAAGGTTACTGTCGGCAACAAATATTATATCGCCGCCTCTGCCCCCGTCGCCGCCGTCAGGTCCGCCTGCGGCAACATACTTTTCTCTGTGGAAAGATACGGCACCGTCGCCCCCGTTGCCGGCCTTCAAATGAATTTTGGCAATATCAACAAACATCTTTTAATTTTCCTCTTCCTCAAAATCTTCCGTTTTTAAAACAGCGTCGTACAAAAGCTGAGCCGCTTCAAGGTCGCTTTTCGATACGAAAATTTCACAAGCGCTCATTCCGCCGCCGAAGCGCAGATGAATTCCTTCCTTTTCTTCTGCGGAGAAAAGGATACCGTTTTCCGCAAGGACATCTTTATAGATATCAGCTGTTATCATATTCTCCACGCTTGCCGCAAGAACAGGATCTTTTATTATTATATCCGCTTTTTCTTCCGTTACAGCGTCAAGCTCAGCTCCGCAATTAGGGCAAAACTCCGCATTATCCTTACATTCAAACCCGCAAACTCTGCAATTTCTCATTTTTTACTCCTAAACAAAAAACCGGGCGGAATTAATACTAAAGCCGCCCGGTTATGATACAAAAAGTATTATTACTGCTCTACTGCGTAGATGCTGACCTGCTTGCGGTCCTTACCTACACGCTCAAACTTAACCTTACCGTCAACAAGAGCAAACAAGGTATCATCCGAGCCTCGGCCGACATTATTGCCGGCGTGGATATGAGTGCCTCTCTGTCTGACAAGGATATTTCCGGCTAATACAAACTGCCCGTCACCGCGCTTAACGCCGAGTCTTTTAGACTCACTGTCACGGCCGTTCTTAGTCGAACCCATACCTTTTTTATGAGCGAACAACTGAATGTTTATCTTCAACATAGTGATCTACACCTCCGTGGTAATTTTTATTCTATCCGGATACTGAGCGGAAAGCTCATTTATATGAAGAGCAAAGCCTTTTAAAACATCTTTAGAGCCTTTGCTTAAATCCTCGCCTACGGATCTCATATATCCGTCATGCAAGCGGGATGTCATTTTATCTCCAATAATTTCGGTGACGGTGTTGACCGCCATATATGCCGCGGAAGATACCGCCGAGCATATTATCTTTCCTGCCTCATCGTTACAGTTAAAAGAACTGTGACCGCTGATCTCAAACCCTACGGGATCGCTATCAGCAAAAATGAATTTAACCTCGGTCATAATCAGCCGATCTCGGTGATCTGAACCTTAGTATAGGGCTGCCTATGACCCATTTTGCGTGAAGAGCTTTTCTTCGGCTTATAAGTGAAGATATTGATCTTCTTGCCCTTACCGTTCTTTACAACAGTGCCTTTTACAAAAGCATCTTTAACATAGGGCTTACCGAGCTTTAAAGTTCTGTTGCAAACCGCAACGACCTTATCGAAGGTAACTTCTTCATCAGCCTGAGCATTGAGCTTTTCAACATAGATTACATCGCCCTGCTCTACGCGGTACTGCTTACCGCCGGTTTCTAAAATTGCATACATTTTTCTTTACACCTACCTGATATATAACAGTCTCGCTAAAGTTAGGCGCGCACCCTTAAAAAGGGCACAACTTATCAGAGCCTACAATATGCGGCTTAAGTATTTTATCACATTGCTTTCAACTTGTCAACATATTTTTTAATTGACTTATATTCTTTATTATGCTACCATTAAAGAAAAAATCGACGGGAGAATCAATATGAAATACGCTGTTATAACCGGAGCTTCTTCGGGTCTCGGAAAAGAATATATTTACGCAGTTTTAAGTTCTATGCCCGAAATTGAAAAAATACTGGTAATTGCAAGACGGGAAGACAGGCTCAACACTCTTAAAAAAGAGCTCGGCGAAAAAATATCGCCGATGCCCGGCGATATAACAGACGGTGAATTTATCCGCAAATATGCCGATTATCTCAAAGCCGAAAAGGCGGAAGTAAAATTACTTATAAATAACGCGGGTTTCGGGCGGCTTGCCGATTTCACCGATATCGGTACCATTGACAACGCGGCAATGGTCAGGCTTAACTGCGAGGCACTCACGGTTATGACTTCGATCACTCTTCCCTTTATGACGGAAAATTCCAATATTATAAACACCTGCTCGATAGCGGCTTTCGCACCGAATGCGAGAATGGCGGTTTATTCTTCCACAAAAGCTTATGTTTTAAGCCTTTCAAGAGCTCTGAGGTTTGAACTTAAAAGCAAAAAAATTTCTGTTACGGCCGTTTGTCCGGGACCTATGGATACGGAATTTTTACCCGTTGCAAACATAAAAAAGGGCACAAGCAAGACTTTTGACACTCTGCCGAGAGTAAACCCAAAAATTATGGCTGAAAAATCGCTTAAGGCGGCGCTTTCCAAAAAAGCGGTATATACTAACAAGCCTTTTTATAAATTTTACCGCTTTATTGCAAAAATTCTTCCCTGCTCGCTTGTGATGAAATGGTGCAAGACATAATAATAAAAAACGAGGCAGACGCCTCGTTTCAGACAGTAGACAAAGTCCTCAACAAGAGGGCTTTGTTTTTTTGCAAAGAAAGAGAAAATCATCGAAAAAAGGGA
>CAKSGV010000018.1 GCA_934454845.1 uncultured Eubacteriales bacterium
GCCCCTTTAGGGGTTTAGTCTGTAAAATGCCCTTCTAGGGCTTACTCAAGCCTCCGGCTTAGCCGGAGGTTTTGACTAATCTTTGCTTTTTATTTTCTTGATAGCTCCTTTTTCCAGCCTTGAAACCTGCGCCTGTGAAATTCCTATTTCTTCGGATACCTCCATTTGTGTTTTGCCCTGCATAAATCTTAGCGTTAAAATGGATTTTTCCCTGTCGCTGAGCTTTTTTATCGAGTCCTTTAAAACCAGCTCGTCTATCCAGCTGTCCGCGCCGCCGCTGTCGCCTATTTGATCGAGGACATATATCGTGTCGCCACCGTCATTATAAACAGGATCGTAAAGCGACACGGGATCGACAATACTTTCAAGCGCTATAACAACATCTTCTCTCGGTACATCTATCTCGTTAGCTATTTCGGTGACTGTCGGTTCTCTTAAAAGCTTTGCTAAAAGTCTTTCTTTTGCCTGCATTGCCTTATAGGCGGTATCTTTTATTGATCTGCTCACTCTTACAGCGTTATTATCCCTTAAATATCTTCTTATTTCTCCTATTATCATCGGCACGGCATAGGTGGAAAAGCGAACATTTTGGCTTATATCAAAATTATCTATAGATTTCATCAGTCCTATACAGCCTATCTGAAAAAGATCATCGGGCGGCTCGCCTCTGCCGGTGAATTTCTGGACTACGCTTAAAACAAGTCTTAAATTACCCTTGACAAGATCTTCCCGTGCCTTTTTATCGCCCTGCTTTACTTTTTTTAAAAGCGCTTCTTTTTCCTTTTCCTTTAAAAGCGGAAGACTTGCCGTGTCAACTCCGCAAATACAGACCTTATTGTTATACATCTTTTCGACTCCTCGCTTTTAGTTTTTATTATTATTGCCTGAAATTTAAAATCTAAAACCGAAAAGGAATAGAAGTTTTGACTTGACAATAAATTATTTAAATTTTAAAATATAATAAAGAGAGGCTGTTATATGAAAATTCTTGCTAACGCTAAAATAAATTTAACGCTTGATATTCTTTATAAAAGGGAAGACGGCTATCATCAGATAGATTCGGTAATGCAGTCTATAGGTCTTTATGATGAAGTATCGGTCAAAAAATCAGATGAATTAACCGTGATAAGCGATGATCCTGCTATTTGCGGCGAAAAAAATTCTGGATATATTGCCGCAAGGAATTTTTTAAAGTTTACAAAAATAAATTCAGGCGCAGAAATAAATATAAAGAAAAATATCCCCGTGAGAGCAGGGCTCGGAGGGCCGAGCGCAGACGCTGCGGCTGTGATTTGCGCGCTCGATAAGATATATAAAACCGAGCTTGATTATGAGTCTTTGGTAAAGATAGCTAAGTCTGTAGGAGCGGATGTTCCGTTTTGCCTTTTTGGAGGTACGGCGAGAGTGGGCGGAATAGGCGAAAAACTGGAGCCTATGCCGATATTTTCGGATTATTATGCCGTGTTATTTAAAAACGGTGAAAAATCCTCTACTAAGGAAATGTATGATAAAGCTGACTTAAAAGTAAAAAAATATAATTTTACTAAAGATTTTATTTCCGATCTGATGCAGGGTAAAACTCCTAAAAGCTTTGCAAACGACTTTATATTTGGTGATGAGCATTTTCTTGCTTTTTCGCGGCTCAAGGAGGCAGGAGCCGAAATAGTCAATCTAAGCGGCAGCGGTCCGTTTGTATACGGAGTTTTTAATAGTTATGATAAAGCTGAAAAGGCAAAAGCATTTTTAAGCGAGAGAACAAAAGATGTTTATTTAGCGCCCTTTGCAGAGCAAGGTCTTATTTTTGAATAAAAAATTTTTTTCCGTCAATAATCTTCACATAAAAACAAGTGAGGCGGCAAATTATGAAAAACATAAAAAGCAACAGAATACATTACGGAATTTTAATAGGTCTTATAGCGGCGGTTTTTTTAAGCTTTACTAATTTTGACGCAAAGTGTGAAAATTTAAAGGAAAGCGTGCTAAGACTTCACATTCTTGCTAATTCCGATTCTTCCGAGGATCAGGAATTAAAGCTTATGGTGCGCGACGCGGTTTTAAAAGAATGCTCAGAAGAGCTTTCGGCTTGCGATGATCTTGATGAGGCAATTATAACCGCGAAAGCAGATACAAAAAAAATCAAAAAAACAGCGGATAAAGTAATAAAGGATAACGGCTTTGATTATTCTTCTTGCGTATATATAGGAAAAAGCTTTTTTGAAACCAGGGAATATGATAATTTCACACTTCCTGCAGGGACTTATAATTCACTTATTGTAAAGCTCGGAAAAGCAAAAGGGCATAATTGGTGGTGCGTGGTTTTTCCGTCGGTATGTCTGCCTGCAGCGTCAGGAGCGAAACTCTCGGACAGCGCCGATAAGTCCGCCGCAGAAATGGCGGAAAATCCTCAAAAATATGTTATGAAGTTTAAAACAGTCGAATGGTACGAAACAATAAGAAAAAAATTTTTCAAATGAAGTAAATTTTTCTTGCAATTTATAAAGATATGTGATAAAATGTCAATGTTATCGAATTGAAAGGGGTGACCAGAATGAAGGAAGGTATTCATCCGCAGTATGAAAAGGTAACTATTAAATGTGCCTGCGGTGCTGAATTTGAAACACGCTCAACTAAGAAAGACATTCGTTTGGATATTTGTTCTAAATGTCATCCGTTTTTTACAGGTAAGCAGAAGTTGGTAGATACTGGCGGTCGTGTTGACAGATTTAAAAAGCGCTTTAACATTGAAAAATAATTGCCTGATCTTGCAGCTGCCAATTATGGCGGCTGCAATTTTTTGGCTTTAAAGGAGTTTGTATGGATAAGTTTCTATCGCTTAAAAAACCTGCTTTCGGGGAATACAGTGAGAAAAGATCGCGGTTTCTTGCAAGAATTTTTCCCTGTGCCGATGAAGAAGAGGCTCAAAGGCAAATCGGCGAAATAAGATCCGATTTTTTTGACGCCAAGCACATTGTATTCGCTTATTCGCTCGTTTCGGGGGAATTCAAATATTCTGATGACGGCGAGCCCTATTCCACCGCCGGTAAACCTATTTTTGATATATTAGAAGGTAAAAATTTAAAAAATATAAATGCGATAGTTGTAAGATACTTCGGAGGAGTGCTGTTAGGTCCGGGAGGACTTATGAGAGCGTACGGTCAAGCGGTTAAAAATGCGCTTGAAAATGCGGAGCTTAAGGAATTTAAAAAAATGGCTGTTTATAACCTTGAATGCGGATATCCGAAGTTTAGCGAGGTTAAAAAGCTGATTTCCGATAATGATGGAAAAATAATCAATTCCGAATATTCGCAGGTTATAAATACAGAATTTTATTTGCCCGATTTTAAATCTTTAATATTCGAAGAGATGCTTAAAGAAAAATTTAACTCAAAAATTTCAGCACAAAAACAATGCGAAAAATATTTTTCCGAATAAAAAAGAGGAAAAAAGGATTTTTTGTCTAATAATATAAATAGAACATAAAAGTAGGTGGGATAAACGGAAAATATAAGAATTAGGAGCGAAAAAACAGAGCATTTGATATTGTGTGATAATGCCGCGTTCAGCGATCAGTCTTTAGGGCGGAAAAAAAGCGAAACAAAATGTGATATCAGAACGGAATATCAAAGGGACAGGGATAGAATTATCCATTGTAAAGCTTTCAGAAGACTTAAGCATAAAACGCAGGTTTTTTTATCTCCCGAATCCGATCATTACAGAACAAGACTTACCCACACCTTGGAAGTGGCACAGATAGCGCGGACTATTGCCAGAGCTTTAAGATTAAACGAGGACTTGACAGAGGCCATAGCTTTAGGCCACGATCTTGGGCATACGCCGTTCGGCCATGCCGGCGAGCGAGCGCTAAACGAGCTTTTTGCTCCGGGATTTACTCACTATGAGCAAAGCGTGAGAGTTTGTGAAAAGCTAGAGAAAAACGGTGCAGGTCTTAATCTTACCTATGAAGTGTTAGACGGAATATTAAATCACACCAAAGGCGAATGGGCAAAAACGGCCGAGGGTAAAATAGTTCGGTTTGCCGACCGCATTGCTTACATAAATCACGATATTGACGACGCGATACGAGCGGGAGTTCTTTTAAAAGAAGAAATTCCTAAAGAAATTTCAGAAAATTTAGGAGATACCAAAAGTAAAAGAATAACCACGCTTGTAAATTCGGTTATAAGTTCAAGCAAAAATAAGGATATTTTATTCGATCCTGAAACGGAAAAGTATTTTGAGCTTCTTCATGCTTTCTTATTCGAGGCTGTTTATTTCAATAAAAAGGCAAAAGCCGAAGAAGAAAAAGTGGGAGCGCTTATTGAAACATTATATAAATATTTCACTTCCGATTCCTCAAGATTTTCAGAAGAATACAGGCTTATATGTGAGGAAGAAGGAAAAGAGCGCGCAGCTGTGGATTATATAGCGGGAATGACAGACCATTTTGCTGTTACAAAATACTCTGATATCTGTATCCCAAAATCCTGGAGCGTGTAAAATTTAAAAAAAGGAGGGCAGAGATTTAGTGGCTGTTAATGAAGATATAATAAATGAAATAAAGTATAAAAACCCCATAGAATCGGTCGTATCTGAATATGTTAATTTAAAGCACCGTGGGAAAACGCTTGTGGGTCTTTGCCCGTTCCATAATGAAAAAACTCCGTCGTTTACAGTCTATCCGCAAAACGGCTCGTTCTACTGCTTCGGCTGCGGAGCCGGAGGCGATGTTATAAGCTTTGTGCGGCTTATGGACAAACTTGATTATATCGATGCCGTGAAATCACTTGCCGAAAAAAGCGGAATAACTCTTGCAGACGATGAATATTCCGATTCTATGCAGAGGCTTAAAAACACGATTTATGAGATAAACCGCGAAACGGCGATGTTTTATCACAATTATCTTATGTCGCCGAGCGGAAAATGGGCGCTTGATTATTATTTATCAAGAGGGCTTAAAATGTCCACTATCAAACACTTTGGATTAGGTGCCGCTCCCGAAAATTCCTGGGATTCACTTTTAAACTTTTTAAGATCAAAAGGATTTTCCGTTGCCGATATGCTAGCGGCAAATGTTATTTCCAAAGGAAAAAACGGCGGCTATTATGACAGATTTCGCCATAGAACGGTTTTTCCGATTATAAATATTCGCTCAAAAGTTATAGGCTTCAGCTCCCGTGCAATGCCGGGAGATGAAAAGGCTGGAGGAAAGTATGTCAATACTTCCGACACACCTGTCTATAAAAAAAGCGAAAACCTTTTCGGAATGAATTTTGCAAAAAATTATTGCTCGGACAGTATAATTCTTGTCGAGGGTAATATGGATGTTATAAGTGTTCACCAAGCAGGGCTGCAAAACGCAGTCGCGGCTTTAGGCACTGCTTTTACTTCCGAACAGGCTAGGCTTATGTCAAGATATACAAAGGAAGTTATCCTCACTATGGATGCCGACGCGGCAGGGCAAAAGGCTGTAAAAAAAGCCGCGGAAATACTTAAAAACACCGGGCTGGAAATAAAAGTCGCCGTTGTTCCAGACGGTAAGGACCCAGACGAATATATAAAGAAAAACGGGGCTGAAAAATTCAAAAAAGTCATAGAAAACGCGGTTCCGCTTATTGAATACGATCTTTTGGCAGCAGCGTCAGATATCGATCCTGAAGATGATTCGGGAAAGCTTAAATATCTTTCCGCTGCCGCTGATATAATCGCTTCTACAGAGGATATTGTTGAAAGAGATCTTTATATCGGCAGGCTTTCGGAAAAATTCGGGGTAACGAGAACGGCTCTTGAAACAAAGGTAAGAGAGCTTAGAAAAAAGAAAGTAAATAATAACAGAAAAAAGACGATAAATGAAGTTATTCATCCTAAGTTTTCTTCCGATGATATAAATCCTCAGCGTAGGACATCGCCTTACGGGACTAACGCCGAGGAAACGCTTATCGCAATTCTTCTTCAGCACCCCGATCTTGCGGAATATGCCGAAGAAAATATAAAACCCGAGGAATTTATAACTTCCTTGAATAAAAAGATCTTCGAGCGGATATCACAGTTGAGCCGCGAGGGGAGAAACACGGATATTTCATATTTTTCGGATATCCTTTCTGTAAGAGAGTCGGGTTATTTAACAAGACTTTTAAACAGCGAAAAAGGTGAAAAAAATGCGCTTATCGTTCTTAAGGACAGCATAAAGGTTATAAAGGACGAAAAGCTCAGAATATCGGCTCTTAACTCAGCAGATCTCTCGCTTGATGACTGGGCACTGAAAATGAAAAAAATTATAGAAGATAAACAAAAGGGGTAAACAAAATGGAAAATCAGGAAAACAAAAACATTAAGGATACCGAAAACATCACAACCAATGAAGACGGTTTCAGCGACAAGGATGTTTCGATAGACGAAATTGAAAATGCGCCTGAAGAAGAAACCGAGCTTTATGCCGAGCCTCCTATTCTTGAAAGAGATTTCGATGAGGAGCCTACCGACGACGAATTAGAGCTTGAAGAGATGAATATTGAAAATATTGAAGATGACAGCTTTATTGACAATATTTCTCTCGACGATCCCGTAAAGGTTTATCTTCGCGAAATAGGAAGAGTTCCTCTTTTAAGCTATGAGGAAGAAATAGAACTTGCAGTTAAGATAAGCGAGGGCGACGAGTACGCTAAAAAGCGCCTTACAGAAGCAAACTTAAGACTTGTTGTAAGCATAGCTAAAAAATATGTGGGAAGGGGAATGTATTTCCTCGATCTTATTCAGGAGGGAAATGTCGGCCTTATTAAAGCGGTAGATAAATTCGATTATACCAAAGGCTTTAAATTCTCCACTTATGCGACCTGGTGGATAAGGCAGGCTATAACCAGAGCTATTGCCGATCAGGCAAGGACTATAAGAATTCCCGTGCATATGGTTGAAACTATAAACAGGCTTAAAAAAGTCCAGAGCCAGCTTCTTCACGAGAACGGTTATGAGCCGAGCGAAGAACTCATCGCCGAAAAAATGGAGCTTCCCGTTGAAAGAGTAAGAGAAATTATGAGAGTGGCTCAGGAGCCTGTTTCAATGGAAACACCGATAGGCCCCGAAGAGGATTCAAGACTTATGGACTTTATCCGCGACGAGGAGGCTTTGGCTCCCGATGACGCCGCGCTTAAAACGATTACCAATGAAGATATCGACAGTGTACTTCACACTCTCACTCCGCGCGAGGAATCGGTTATCCGCTTGCGTTTCGGTCTGCAAGACGGCAGGTGCCACACCCTCGAAGAGGTTGGAACCGAATTTAATGTCACGAGAGAAAGAATAAGACAGATAGAGGCTAAGGCTTTAAGAAAGCTTCGCCATCCTGTAAGAAGCAATAAATTCAAAGAGAAATAAGGAATAAAAATAATGAAATACACATATAAAACTAAAGGAGTTTGTTCTCAGAAAATAGAACTTGAGATCGAAAACGATATTCTTAAATCCGTAACTTTTACAGGCGGCTGCAACGGAAATTTGCAGGGAATAGGAAGTCTTGTAAAGGATATGAAGATAGATAAAGTTATAAATAAGCTCAGCGGAATAAAATGCGGCTTTAAGAATTCATCGTGTCCCGATCAGTTGGCTGAAGCATTAAAGGAATATAAATCTACCGCGAGGTGAAAAAAGTGTGCCAGGATAGAGATGTCAAAATATTTGACGCGGGCAGTTCTTATAAAAAGACTGAACAAAATTTCCCCGAGGTCAAGCTTTCAAAAGAAGATCTTTTGAAAGCAAAAACCGCAGGCGAAAGAGTAGCGAAAAGCTTTATAGAGGCTGTCAGCTCCACATCCGATGATGAGGCAAACGATTTTGAATTGCTTCATCAAAGAAGACTTTTGCTGTCCTTTACAGCAAATATCGGTTTTGAAAGATTTATAAGCAACGAGGCATTAAGCGAAAGAGCGCATCGAAGCTTTCTTAATTCTTTAAAAGCAGAGCAAAAGGATATTTATGAAACTGCTGTAGACACGGGCGCATTCTCGTTTTATTATCTTGCTTACAGGCGGGCTAATGAAGTCGAGCGAAGAATGGGGCAGACCTTTGCAATGCTCTGCTCGCACGACGGCGACCCGATCTTCCAGGAACTCGGAGAAGCGATCTACTGCTGGTTTTCTTCTGAAACGGAAAAAATAATAAAAGAAATATTTGAATAATGTTATAAAAATCCCCTTTAAAGAATAAAATTCAATAAAGGGGGATTTTTATGCCTAAAATTTACTTGAGTCCATCAACACAGGAGTTTAATCCTTATGTTATCGGCGGAAACGAAGAATATTATATGAATTTAATAGCCGACGCTATGGAGCCGTATCTTTATGCCACTGGTATCGATTTTACGAGAAATACTCCCGATATGACCGCCGCATCCTCTATAGCGGCCTCAAATGCGGGAAATTATGATCTTCATTTGGCTCTTCATTCAAACGCCACAGCAGGCGCACAGGGCAATGTGAGAGGCAGCGAGGTTTATTATTATCCCACAAGTATAAACGGTCAGCGGGCGGCTGAAATAATAGCGAATAATCTTCAGATGATCTATCCTCTGCCCGAAAGGGTAAGGACTGTCGAAACAAGAACGCTCGGCGAGGTCCGAAGGACCCGGGCGCCGAGCGTTTTAGTAGAGCTTGCGTATCATGATAATTATGATGATGCCGTATGGATAAGAGATAATATAGACGAAATAGCGAGAAATTTAGTGCTTTCTTTAGCGGATTATTTTGATTTGCCTTTTAAAATGCCTATATCTTAAAAAGCAGGTCGCCGTAACTCGGATAAGGCCAATATTCACGGGATATGAGAGTTTCGGCAGTATCGGATAGTTTTCTTATTTCTTCCATTAAGCTCAATACTTCATTTTTATAAATTCCTGCCGAATCGATAAGCTTGTCGGTTTCGGCAGCTTTTTTTGTGCTTTCTTCCAGCTTTTGAGTAAGGGAGTAAAGGTTTCCCGAAATATCCGAAAGCTTTTTTAAAATCGCTTTTTCTGCGGTCGCTCCAAGTCCTGCCGCCGCTTTATTTGCTATAAGAGTGCAAAGCTTATCGGAATATTTGAATATGGCGGGTAAAACATCGCGGTTTATCATTTCAATTAAAGTGAGCGACTCTATATTTATGATCTTTCCGTATTTTTCAAGAGCTGTATCGGCTCTGCAAATAAGCTCTGTTTTATTTAGTACTCCGTGCCTTTCAAAAAGCTCAAAATTTCTCTCTGTGCATAGATAAGGTATTGCGTCAAAAGTGGTGCGAAGATTTAAAAGTCCTCTTTTTTCGGCTTCTTTTTCCCACTCTTTTGAGTATCCGTCGCCGTCAAAAAGAATTCGCTTATGCGCGGAAATGGTTTCTTTAATAATAGCTAAAACTTCCGATTCAAAATCTTCCGCTTTTTCGAGCCTAAGAGCGAACTGCGAGAAAACATCGGCTACCATAGTGTTCATCATAATATTCGCGTCAGAAATCGAGGCGGAGGAGCCGAGCATTCGGAATTCGAATTTATTTCCTGTGAAAGCGAAAGGAGAAGTCCTGTTTCTGTCGGTATTATCCTTGCGGATATATGGGATAGTGTCAGTCCCGACGGTCATTTTTATTTTTCCCGCATCGTTATGCCTTGCGCCCCTGTCGATATCATTTAAAAGGGCGGAAAGCTCTTCTCCCAAATACATAGAAACTATTGCCGGCGGTGCTTCCGCCGCACCGAGCCTGTGATCATTACCGGCAGAAGCTACGGCTATTCTCAAAAGATCCTGGTGATCGTCAACAGCCTGAATAACCGCGCAAAGAGTTAATAAAAACAGTTTGTTATCGCTTGGCGTTTTTCCGGGCTTTAAGAGATTAATACCTGTGTCTGTAGAAAGCGACCAGTTGTTATGCTTGCCCGAGCCGTTCACCCCCGCAAAAGGCTTTTCATGCAAAAGGCAAACAAGTCCGTGCTTATTTGCAAGCTTTTTCATAAGTTCCATTGTAAGCTGATTGTGGTCGGCTGCAATATTGGTTGTAGTAAAGATCGGGGCAAGCTCGTGCTGAGCCGGAGCGGCTTCGTTATGCTCGGTCTTAGCAAGTACTCCGAGCTTCCAAAGCTCAAGATCAAGTTCTTTCATAAATGCCGCAACGCGCGGCTTTATTACTCCGAAATAGTGATCATCCATTTCCTGACCTTTTGGCGGAGCGGCGCCTATAAGCGTTCTTCCGCAAAACATCAGGTCAGGTCTTTTTTTAAAAAGCTCTTTATCTACTAAAAAATATTCCTGCTCTGGTCCGACGGTCGTATCGATGTGCTTTACATCACTCATACCAAAAAGCTTTATTATCCGCATAACCTGTTTGTTAAGTGCATCCATACTGCGCAAAAGAGGAGTTTTCTGGTCCAAAGCCTCTCCGCCGTAAGAGCAAAAGGCTGTGGGAATGCAGAGAGTTGCGTCTTTAACAAAGGCATAAGAACTCGGATCCCAGGCGGTATAACCCCTTGCCTCAAAGGTCGCTCTTATTCCCCCTGAGGGGAAAGAAGAGGCGTCAGGCTCGCCCTTTATAAGCTCTTTGCCCGAAAATTCCATAATTATTTTGCCGTCTTTAGTAGGGGCAATAAAACTATCGTGCTTCTCGGCTGTAATACCTGTAAGCGGCTGAAACCAGTGAGTATAATGCGTAGCGCCTTTTTCTATGGCCCAGTCTTTCATAACCGAAGCGACGGTATCGGCAATATTGCTGTCAATTCCTTTACCTATGCTTATTGCTTTTTTTATGGAATTATATGTACTTACAGGCAGCCTTTCTTTCATTACGCTGTCGTTAAATACCATACTGCCGAATAATTCTTCTGTTTTAGTCAAAAAAACAACCCCTATTAAAGCACTAGTAATATAAGTATAAAACAATTTCAATTTAAAGTCAACCAATAGGAATTTAAGCTTTATAATTAATGTTTTTAATAAAAATATATTAATAAAATAAGCCGAAGTTAATTTTAACTTAATAAAATTAACTTCGGTATTTGTTTACCATTTTATCAGTAAATAATTTGTATTGTTCACTGTAGACATTGATTTTAATGATAAATTTGCTGTGCGTGCCATAGAAGAGCCGAGCTTGCTCATTATTTCAGCAGGGCTTTCTGTGACGGACGGGTCGGTTTTTATCTGCGCGGAATTTTTTCCTTTGCTGTTTTGAAGAGCGATCGCTTTTGAAAGCTCGTCATATTCATTGTTTTTAAGAATAAGATTTTCTTTATTGAAATAGTTCATAGCCACAGAGGAACAGGTATAATTTATAAGATCATAAATTCCGTTTGAAGGTATTTTGCCGTTTTTCGGATCTGTAAACGCAGCTGAAATATGATCGGAAGAAATTTCCGAATCTGTAAGGTTAAAATAACTGTATAAAATGGAGTTAGCTCCGTTTGATGTCTGGTCATCCCATGTTACATCAATGTTATACCAATTATTTTCAATATTTACTATATTCCAGGAATGGTTTTGACCTCTGCTCGTTCCGCGTTTTATAAAAGAATTTATTCCGGCTTTTGAACAAAGCAATGAAAAAGCTCTTGAATACCCCTCGCAAACTGCTTTTTTTGAAACGAGTGCACCGTAAGCCGAGTATTTAAATTCCGCATTTAAGTCATATTCAGTGTTTGAGCAAAGATAATCGTGAATATAAAGCTCCGTTTCATATTGCGAAGATATATTTTCGGTGGCTTTTATAATTTCATTGACCTTTGCGTCAAGTTCGTTTTTCATTGACGCCGCCTTTGCTTTTGAAACAAGATAACTGCATTTAAATCCGTTTATATCGCCGCTGAAGCACACCGCCGTCTGATTAGAGTGACTGCTTATAAAATAGCTTGAGGGAAGCCAGAAAAGCTCCGGATAATCATCGCCTAACGCCTGATAGGCAACCGAAATATCACTTTTGATAGTTTCTTGGTTGCCGCTGAGATTTCCGAGGTCTATCCAGCCGTCTGTAAAATCCTCGGCGGCTTTAAGCATTTTTTTATAGATTTCCTGCCTTGTAGAGCTAAGAGAAGAAAATACCGTCAGTCTGTCCTGTTTTACTCTGACTTTGCCAGTATCAACCTGCTTTAAATCGCTCTTATCAATTTTAACATCAACGATTTCACCGGCGGCAGAGGGAAGAGGAGAAGTCTTGTTTTTTGCGTTGCCGACAGGCTTTTCGGATTTGCTTTCCGAAACCTGTTTCTTAGTTTCCGATTGATTAGGAATTTCTTCAAAGTAAGATAATGAAGAATAATAAGAGTCTTTCGGTTTGGATTTTTTACAGGAAGCAAAAAGGCATACAGGGATTATTACCGCAAGAAATAAAGATATAATGTTTTTCAAACAAAGCGCCCCTTAATTATTAATGAAGTTAAAATTATTCAGCATATCATTAATATGATACTGCCAAAAATATGTGTCAAAGGCGGAGATATTTGTATCTGCTGAGTTCAGTATAGCGGAAATATTATCTTTTGTCAAATCAATCTTTTTTAAACCTGAAAAAAAGGCACTAATAATATCGTTTTTTAATTCGGAATCAGAAGAAAGCATATTCATTGCCTGAACTCCCGTGCATCGGACATTCTGTCCGTAAACCGAAAGTTCTATCCCTCCGATACTGTCTAATATCTCGGCAGAAGAGTTATAATTTAGCTTAATATATTTTTCGGTTTGATTTTCAGCCTCTTTTAAAACTATCTTATTTAACTTAAAATCGAGGCTTAGAAGCATTCTGCTTTCGTCCGAAAAAATAATATTGATATCCATATTTTCAGGCAACGACTCAGCGTAGGGAACATTGTTCTTTTTATTTTCCGCATTTTGTAATCTTACCGCGCCGTTTTTTTTGCATAAAAAAAGATAGCAAAATGTAAAGCCCGAAAAAATCAGTGTGCTTAAAAGCACTGTGAGAAGGATCCTAAAAATATCTTTTCTTTTGGAATTAAAATTACCCATAATATCACCTATTTGATATTATGGGTAAAATTCAATCTATAAATTCAAGAATGTCATTAATCATTTCTTCTTTGCAGGTATCGTTGTGAATTTCGTGCCTGCCGTCTTTATAAAGCTTTAAGGTCACATTTCTGCCTTTTTTTAATTTGTTATAAACTTTTTTAACACCCTTACCGTAATTTCCCACAGGATCGCTGTCACCGGAAACTATCAGCACAGGGATTTTCGGATCAAGCTCTCTGAAAAATTTTCGGCTGTTCGCAATTCTGTTAAGTTTAACAAGATCGTGCATAGCGCTGACGGTAAATTTAAATGTGCAATAATCGTCTTCGGAATACTTTTTGATAGCCTCGCTGTCTTTAGTGAGCCAATTATAAGGTGAAGTTCCCTCAAAGCGCTTGTTATAAGTACCGAAAGCAGTTTTATCGATTATATCAGAGATATGCTTTTCGCCGAAAAAGAGCTTGAATATATCGGTTAGAAGAAGTCCCGCTCCGGAAGCTATGTTAGGACCGCCTGTTCCGCAGATAATAAGCTTATCAGGATCTAAAAGATAATTAACAGCCGTTCCTCTTACTATAAACGAACCCATACTGTGACCCATTAAAATATAAGGAACATTCGGATAATTTTTTCTTATTTTATCGGAAAATACTTTTACATCTCGCATAAGGTAATCATAACCTTTTTTATGTGCGATAAATCCGAGTTCCTTGGCATCGTTTGCCGTTTTGCCGTGGCCTAAATTATCATATCCGCAGCAAACATATCCTCTCTTTGCAAACGCATCAAAAAATCCGTCATACCTGTCGATATGCTCGGTCATTCCATGCACTAAATGAAAAATGCCCTTTATCTCGCCTTCGGGAATAAATATTTTGCCTTTTAAAGTATGAATATTATCGCTTGATTTTACCTTTACTGTTTTTATCTCATAATTCATAAAATATCTCCAGTTTAAAAATTTTATCAGGCTTTTATTATTCTTGTAACTCTTTTTGAAATTCCGCAAATTATCTCATAATTTATTGTGTCGCAGATATCGGCAATTTCATTTACAGAAAGCTCTTTCCCGAAGAGAGTTACCTCGTCTCCAATTTTAACATCTTCTATATTACTTATATCCACTGACAGCTGATCCATACATATTCTGCCGGTAATCTTCGCTCTTTTGCCGTGAATAAGCACATATCCTTTGTTTGAAAGTGCTCTCGGATAGCCGTCGGCATAGCCTATGCAAAGGGTAGCAAGGCGCATTTTTTTATCTGCTTTAAATGTTCTTCCGTAATTGACCGTATCGCCGGGGTTTAACTCTTTTACCATTGAAACGGTCGATTTAAGAGTCATAACAGGGATAAAATCTCCGATATTTTTTAGCTCCGGATTAGGGGAAAGTCCGTAAAGAATAATACCCGGGCGGCAGGCATTTAAAAGCATATCACAGTCAAGAATAATAGCCGCGGAATTGCAGCAGTGGCAATATTTTGGAGCAATGCCTTTTGATTTTAAAATATCCACGGCGCTTTTAAATCTGTTATACTGCGCAGTTGTAAATCCGTCTTCTGTTTCGGGAGTTCTGTCTGATACGGCAAAATGGGTGAAGATACCCTCGCATTTGAGATTTTTGAGAGTTGCGGATCTAAAAGAGTCTTCAAGTCCGCTTAAATTCTCATCTCTGCAGTCAAATCCTAGCCTAGACATACCCGTATCAAGCTTTAGGTGAATTTTGATCTTTTTATTTAGTTTTTCAGCTTCTTTTGAAAGTGCTAAAGCGTAATCATAAGAATAAACGCACTGCGAAATATCAAGCTTTGAAAGCATATCCGTATGGTCAACAGGGGTGTATCCCAAAATGATAACAGGTTTTTTTATACCTAAATTTCTAAGCTGTGCCGCCTCTTCGATATTTGAAACCGCAAAGCCTTCCGCGCCCTCTTTATCAAGAACAGGGGCTATTATGTCTGCGTTGTGCCCGTAAGCGTTTGCTTTTACAACGGCAAAAATTTTACTCTCGCCGGCTTTTTCCTTTATGATTTTGAAGTTATGCCTTAAGGCGTTCAAATCAATTTCAGCCCAGGTTCTTTTCAAAAAATCCATTAAAGGCGCTTCCTTTCTTTATTATCCCAAATGGAGCTTTCTGATCAGCTTTTCGGGAAGAATTGTTTTTAATTCCTTTAAATTTATAATAAGATAAATTCCGCCGGCAATAATACCTGATATAATAATATATATTATACTTTTTATCCGTGTATCCGGAATGCCTAAAACTTTATTGAATACTATGCAGAGTAAAATCAAAATACAGTATGATATAACTGCCCTCGGCAAAGCTTTAAGTGTATCTGAAAAGGTTATCTGCATATTCTTTTTAAGATATAAAAGGCTCATTATATTTGAAACCGCAAAGCCTGTGAATGTGGCTAGGATAGCGCCGTAATAGGCTTTCAGCCCTAATTGGCCGAAAAGATACATAAAAGGAACATCCAATACGAGATTTATAATAAGACCTGTTATAACGCTTTTATAAATTATCTGTTTGCGGTTTAAGCTTTGCAGCAGGGAATTAAGCACCATATAAAGGCAATCAAAAATCGTTACGATTATAGTGAATCTTATTATTGAAGAGCCTGTTTCGTTTCTGCCGTAAAACACAGTCCAGAAATTATCTGCCTCAAGGCTTATAAAAAGTGAAAGCGGAGCAATGATAAGAAGAATTATTTTAAGGCATTTATTGAAATTGATATTTACAAGCTCGTAATTTTTGACCGTGTAATCGTGAACGATATTCGGAATAAGACTTACTATAAGACCCGTTGATACGGCGGTAATAATAGCGTTAAACTTTGTTCCCCAGGTTGTGAAAACACTGCTTACAAATTCCGTCTGCTTGCCCGAAAATCCGAGCTTAGGGAGGGTGTGCAGAACAAGAATCATATCTGTGCTTGTGTAAAGAGTGTTAGCAAGATTTATTATAATAAAAGGAATTGAACATAGTATTATATCGCGGATTATCGTTTTGTCATAAGAAGTGTCGTCAGCTTTGATATTAAGGCTCAGATCCTTTTTGTTGTGCCTGACAGTTCTTGACAGATAGATATATGCGGCGAAGCCTCCCGCGGCGGCGGCAAGAACTGAAATTCCTACAGCGAACCTTATCGGCAACTTAACGATATAAACGAAGAAATAACTTCCGACTAAAATGATTACAATTCTTACAAACTGCTCTATAACCTGGCTTATCGACGGCTGACTTATATATTTATGCCCCTGCAGATATCCTCTTTTGATACTTAAAAGGGGAACGATAAGCAGAGTGAATGCTATACATCTAATTACGAATTTAACATCATCAATAGTGTTTCCTCCTTCAATATCGCCTATTATTAGCTTAGATAGGGGACCTGCGAAAACAAAGCAGATCAAAAAGGAAGCAACGGAAAATACGACGATTATTCTTTTAGCGAGAATATACATTCTGACTTTTTTGACCGTTTCCTCCAAGGCGGAATATTCGCTTGCAAGCTTGCATATCGCGAACGGAATTCCCACGCTTGAAATAGTGAGGAAAATATTATAAATATTATAAGCGTAGCCGTAAAGCGCGCCGCCATCGTCGCCTATTATCTTTTTAAAGGGGATAACATAAATTATTCCGAGAATCTTGCTGATGAATATACAGGCGGTAGCAATAAATGCGCCCTCTAAAAATGACGATTTTTTCAGTTTACCCATTTGCTGTTCTCCCCGAAATAAACATCATACCAAATAAGAAAAGTGTAGATATTATATATTTTTCTTCCGTGGTTTGCAATTCCGTTATGGTGGTCTTCAAGCAATTTTAAAATTACTTTTTTATTGAAAAACTGCGAAGTGCAATCCTTTTCAAACATTTCTTTTACTAAATTATAGTATTTATCTTCTTTTACCCACTTAGAGAAAGGAACCGGGAAACCGAGCTTTCTTCTCCTGCTCCAATCTTCGGGCATTTTTTCCTCGGCTATATCGCGGAAGATAGCTTTAGTCTTTTTGCCCTTTAAAAGATATTTTGAAGGCACCTGTGACGCTGCTGCCCATACCTCTTTATCGAGGAAAGGCACTCTTAATTCCAAAGAATTTGCCATAGTCATTTTATCGGCTTTAAGAAGAATATCTTGCGGCAGCCAAAAATGCATATCGATATACATTTTTTTAAGGCAATCGTCTTTATCTTTTACTTTATCATAGAATGGTTTTAAAACTTTGGTCGTAGTATTATTATCCTTTAATTCGTCGCAAAGAATTTCGTTTGCCTCGTCTTCATCCATTATCTGAGCGTGGCCGAGATATCTTTCGCAGAAAGGCTTTGCATATTTAATAATAGTATTCTTGCCGGGGAAATGAGGCAGTTTTTTGGCGGTTTTCGCCATAAATTTTTTGAGATTTTCGGGCAGCGCCATATAAGCTTTAACTGCGGCGGTTTCGGGATATTCGTTATATCCGCCGAACATTTCGTCAGATCCTTCTCCCGATAAAACAACCTTTACTTTTTCTGCCGCCAGTTTTGATAAAAACATAAGCGGCACTGCGGATAGGTTTGCCTCCGGCTCATCGGTATGATACTGAACTTTCGGAAGAGCTTCGAAAAACTCTTCCTTTGAAATATATCTGCTGTAATTGTGAATTCCGTTAAGCTCTGAAAATTCACGAGCGGTTTTTGTTTCGTCAAAACCGTTTATATCAAAGCCCACGGTAAAGGTCTTATCGGGCTTTGCAACGCTTACTACGTATGATGAATCGACTCCGCCCGAAAGATACGATCCTACTTCCACATCAGAGCTTAATTTATGGTATTTTACCGAATTTTCAAGAGCCGATTTTATCTCTTTTTTATGCTCTTCATAGCCTTTATCGGTTTTACTGTAATTAACAGTAAAATATCGCTTAATATCGAGTTTACCGTCTTTATACTTGAAATAATGACCGGGATTAAGCTTATAAACGCCTTTAAAAAATGTTTCGTCAAACACGGAATACTGAAATAAAAGGAACATTTTAAGCGCGCTTTTATTAACCTCTTTTATAAAATCAGGGTGTTCAAGCATAGCTTTGATTTCGGAGGCAAAGAGAAAACAGCCATTTTCATTATAATAATAAAAAGGCTTTATTCCGAAGGGATCGCGCGCGCCTACAAGCTCTTTGGTTACGGTGTCGTAAATAACAAAGGCAAACATTCCTCTTAACTTTTCGAAAATCTTGTCTTTATATTCTTCATATCCGTGAAGAATCGTTTCGGTGTCTGAATTGCTTGAAAATTTGTGACCTTTTTCTTCGAGATCGCGCCTTAATTCCTTATGGTTGTATATCTCGCCGTTGAAAATAATAACTTTTGTTTTATCCTCATTGAAAATAGGCTGATCTCCGCCGGCCAAATCAATAATAGAAAGCCTGCGAAAACCGAGAGCTACAAAATTATCGGTAAAATAACCCTCGGAGTCGGGACCTCTGTGAACAATCCTGTCCGCCATTTTCTTTGATATTATTTTTTTTTCTTCCGAATTTCTTTTATCGGCAAATCCGATAATTCCGCACATTGCTAATCAACCTTCCAATAAGCGTATTTATATTCTTTATAGTATCTTAACTTCTTTTTAAGCAGATAAAGTTTTCTCTTGAAATCGGTGTCTTTATTGAAAACAAGCGGATTTAAATGCTGCTTTTTATAAAGAGCAAGCGCTTTATCTTTGTAATCTTTGTTTACAATATACTTTTTGATTATTCCTTTTGGTACAAACGAGAGTAACACCTCGTCTTTAAGCACGCCGTAATCTTTGCAATTATTAAAAATAAGATCATCTGCCAAAATACTGACCGGATTGCAGCCGAGAGCTGTTATATAATAACTGCTTCTGCCTTGCCGTGCGTTTATTTCAAGTACCTTGAATTTATTATCTCGGTAATCATATTTAAGATCGAATTCTGCAAAACCGCAATATCCTATGTTTTCAAGAAAAGATTTGAGCTTTTCGCAAATTTCATCCGTACCCCCGAATTGATTATATCCGTTTATAAGTACGGCGGCATTTCCCACCATATTTTTGGAGTGCTCCTGAAGTCCTATTTGAGCAAAGGAGAGAAGTTTCACTTTTTTATCTTTGGAGCAATAAGCGACAGCATCAAAAAGATAACTGTCATCACCGGGAATAAAATCCTGAATAATAAGCTTGTCTTTATATCCGCTTTCGGAAATAAGATTTATTGTCTTTATAAGCTCGTCGAAGTCTTCGATTTTATAAATTTTATTTTTCCCCGCAAAGCTTAAATGATTATATTCTATAACATTGCTCGGCTTTAAAATAACAGGGAAAGAAAAATCCTTTGAAACTTCAGTGGGAGAGGAACAGTCAAAATATTCTGTTTTCGGCAGATCGAGAATGCTGTTTTCATAGGTTTTATAAAAGTCCTCTTTAAACATAAGAGTCTTTAAAAGGGAAGAATCGGGATAATTAAAAACATAGCCCGCGTTTTCAAGCTCTGCTTTGTTTTTGGAAATGAAATCGGCATAGGTTTCATTCGAACTTATTAGGATAACCTTTTTATCTCCGAATTCTTTTTTAATGTTTAAAGCGGCGTTTAAAAACCCGCTCTGAGTCCAGATATTTTTATCGTACTTCACAGTTAAAATGTTGCTGTAAGTAGTATAGGGCAAAGGGGAGTGACCTAAAAGCAAAGCTTTAACCCCGAATTTTTCATAGTAACAGCGCGCCATATAATAAGCGTTCGCGTCGGTTCCTGCTATTAAAACTCCGAAATCCATTAGTTTTATCGTTCCTTTTTTCAGATATATAATTCCTTACCGTCATAAATTCTCGGCACTCTTGAAGATACTCCGCAAAGCAGCTTATAAGAGCTTATATGACTGCTTTCCGCCGCTTGTTTAACGGATATTGTATCACCGAAGATCTCAACCCTGTCGCCGATTTTAATGTTTTCATCGGCTTTTATACTTATCATATCCATACAGTGTTCGCCGATGATATCGTATTTTTTCCCGTTTATAACGACTTTTTTAAGACCGTCGGGAATTCCGTCATAGTACCCTGCGGCAACAGTAGCTACATATCCGTCGCTTTCTGATATATATTCCGCTCCGTAACCTGCAAATTCATTCTTTTTTATTTTTTTAACCGCTATCACGGTGCTGTAAAACTTCATAGCCGGGAAAAGCTTTAAATTATTTTTAAATATTATATCTCTTGACGCGTTTTTAAGAAATTTTCTTTTTAATTTTCTGATACCTGTAGGTTCGCTTAAGCTTTGGGCAAAGCCGTACATACATATTCCGGTTCGTATTCCGTTTGCAAATTCGGGTTTTTTATGATGAACGAATGTAAGCGAGCGGTCAAGATGAACTATGGGAATATCTTTTAAGTCAATTCCTGCTCCTTTTACAATTTTTAAAAAATTATTTATCTGCAGGTCATAATAAGAATCGTTTATCCCGGAAGTCGCAAAATGAGAGAATATTCCCTCAAGCGTGATGTTTTTGCTTTCTTTGATCAAGCCGTAAGCTGTTTTAAGCTCCGAAATGTTTTTAAAGCCGAGGCGGTTCATTCCGCTGTCGATTTTAATATGAATTTTTATATTTTTATCAGATTTTAAAAGGGAATTTAAAGTATTTAAACTGTCAGCCGTGAAAGTTATATTGTTTTGAGCCATTATATCCACCGCGTCAATATCGGCAGGCTCTAAGCATAAAATCGGAATTTCGCCGTTAAATTCTCTTACTTTCAGCGCTTCTTCGGGAGTGGCAACGGCGAGATAATTTATTCCGCCTTCTATAAGTGCGTTTACAGTGTGAAAGCCGTGACCGTAAGCATTGCCTTTTACAACTCCGAAGTAATACTTATAAGAACTGTAATTTTCTCTTATGTTTTTTATATTGTTTTTCAGAATTTCCTCATCTATTTCAATATAGGTCTTTCGGTACAAAACAATTCTTCCTCTCAAATCAGACATTAAAACGGAAAAGCACTATATCTCCGTCTTTCATAACATAATCCTTGCCCTCGCTGCGGACAAGACCTTTTTCTTTTGCGGTTACCATATTTCCTCCGCATTTATTTATAAAATCGTCAAAAGAAATAACTTCCGCTCTGATAAATCCTCTTTCAAAATCGGAATGGATTTTTCCTGCCGCCTGAGGAGCTTTGGTGCCCTCGGTGATAGTCCAAGCTCTTACTTCGGGTTTGCCGGCAGTGAGATAAGAGATAAGTCCGAGCAGATGGTAGCATTTTTGGATCATTCGGTCAAGACCTGATCTTTCAAGCCCTATCTCTTCTAAGAACATTATTTTTTCTTCATCGGAAAGCTCAGATATTTCTGCCTCCAAAGCGGCGCAGATAAGAAGAATTTCCGCTTTTTCGCGGTCGGCAATTTCTTTTACCGTGAGATAATTTTTGTTTTTCTCAATTCCCGAATTGAAATCCTCTTCGCTCATATTGCAGGCATAGATAACAGGTTTTAATGATAAAAGAGCTGTTGAGTGGAGAATTTCATATTCCGTATCGTCAGCCGTTTCCATAGACCTCGCAGGCAGTCCCGATTCAAGGTGAGAATTAAGCCTTTTTAAGAAATCTACTTCTTTTAGCGCGGATTTATCGCCCTTTGCGGCTTTCTGTGCCTTATCAAGTCTTCTTGCAACTATTTCCATATCTGAAAAGATAAGCTCAAGATTGATCGTTTCAATATCTCTTGCCGGATCAACCGAACCGTCGACATGTATTATATCGTCGCTTTCAAAGCAGCGGACAACGTGAACTATCGCGTCTACTTCTCTTATATTGCTTAAAAATTTATTTCCGAGTCCCTCGCCCTTTGAGGCGCCTTTAACAAGGCCCGCTATATCTACAAATTCTATTACGGCAGGCGTAAACTTGTCCGGATCATATATTTCCTTTAATTTTTCAAGTCTTTCATCGGGCACGCTTACAACGCCCACATTCGGCTCAATAGTGCAAAATGGATAATTCGCCGATTGCGCTCCCGCATTTGTTATGGCATTAAATAATGTAGACTTTCCGACATTCGGCAGTCCTACCATTCCGAGTTTCATAAAATTCCTCCAAAACACAATAAATCATTCTAATTATATAATTTATTTACTCTCATATCAAGAAAAATTGATAAATTTTAAAAAAAATATTCCAAAATAATGAAAAATATAGTATAATATCAAAATAAAGGAGTGTGGCTATGAAAACGGATTTTACAGTTTCTTTTGGAAAAATAATAAAAGAATTCAATCTTGAAGAATTTTATCTTCCCGAGGATCCCGAAAATATTCATATTTCGAGTACGGAAATTAACAGGCCCGGTCTTCAGCTTGCGGGATTTTTTAAGTACTTCGATCCTAAAAGAATTCAGATATTCGGTCTGAGCGAAATGAGTTTTATTGAATGCTTTGCTCATGAAAAAGCAGTTGACAGAGCTAGAGAGTTCTTTTCAAGAAAACCTGCGGCCGTAGTTGTTTCAAGAGAGCTTGAAATGCCTGAATACTTTATTGAATCCGCAAAGGAATTCGGAGTTCCGCTTTTAAGAACTAAGGACACTACTTCGGGATTTTCTGCGGCATTAATAGCATATTTGAGCCTTAATTTGGCTCCCAGAATTACCCGCCACGGGGTTTTGGTCGAGGTTTACGGCGAGGGAATCCTCCTTCTCGGCGAAAGCGGAGTAGGAAAAAGCGAAACCGCTATTGAGCTTGTTAAGCGCGGCCACCGTCTTATTGCTGATGACGCGGTAGAGATAAGAAGAGTATCGAGCAAATCGCTCGTAGGCTCTGCACCTGAAAATATCCGTCATTTTATAGAACTTCGCGGAATAGGAATTATAAATGCCAGCAGGATATTCGGCGTCGGAGCGGTAAAACTCACAGAGAAGATCGATCTTGTTGTAAATTTAGAACAATGGGATGTAAATAAATCGTACGACAGAATGGGACTTGACGATCAGACTACGGAAATTTTAGGTCTTAAGATTCCCTCGCTCACGGTTCCTGTAAGACCGGGAAGAAATCTTGCGGTCATCATAGAGATCGCCGCTATGAACAACCGTCAGAAAAAGCTCGGCTATAATGCCGCCGAGGATCTGCTCAATCGCCTCGGAATGACTGATGATTTTAAAGAAACAAAATAATTTTTCGGAGGATATTATGTATAGACTTGGAATTGATTTAGGCGGAACAAATATTGTTGCCGGAGTGGTAAACGAGAATTATGAGATAATTGCAACGGATAAAATAAAAACCAATATGCCAAGGCCAGCCGAAGAAATAGTTGACGATATTGCAAAAGCGGCAATAAACGCGGCAAAAAAAGCCAATTTGGATATAAATGATATCGCAGCTGTCGGAATAGGCACACCGGGTTCAATCAATCCGATAACCGGTATTGTAACATTTTCGAATAATCTCGGATTTTATGATCTTCATTTGGGTGAAATGCTTAAAGACCGCTTGGGCGTGGATCTTTATCTTGAAAATGACGCCAATGCCGCGGCTTACGGCGAGTATATCGCGGGCGCCGGAAGAGGAACGGAAAACTTTGTTGCCATCACTCTCGGAACAGGCGTCGGAAGCGGAATAATAATAGACGGTAAGCTTTATTCCGGCTCTAATTTTGCAGGCGGAGAGCTTGGGCATACCGTTATTCAGATGAACGGCGAAGCCTGCACCTGCGGAAGAAACGGGTGCTGGGAGGCTTATGCTTCGGCTACCGCTCTTATTAGACAGACTAAACAGGCTATGATCCGCTATCCTCAAAGCTCTATGTGGCAGCTTTGCGACGGAAAGATAGACAATGCGAGTGGAAAGACCGCCTTTAACGCTATGAGAAACGGCGATGAAGCAGGAGCGTCAGTTGTAAAAGATTATATAGGCTATATAGCAGTCGGTCTTGCAAACGTTATAAATATTTTTCAGCCGGAAGTCATTTGCATAGGCGGAGGAATATCTAAAGAAAAAGAAACTTTGACCGAGCCTATCAAGAAAATAATTGACGGCGAAAACTACGCAAGAAATATCCCGGTTAAAACAGTTATTAAAACCGCCGATCTCGGAAACGACGCGGGAATAATAGGCGCAGCTTTCCTTGACCGCCTTTATAAGGACTGATATATGTCTGCTTTAATGTTTGAGGAAAAACTGAAAGAATTAAATATAAAATTTAAAAAGAATGTAAATTTGAGCGAACACACGAGCTTTAAAATAGGCGGAAGTGCTGAAATTTTCGTTATGCCTGAAAGTAAAAAAGCGCTTGTAAACACTGTGAAATCGGCGTTAGAGCATGGAGTTAATTACTTTATTCTGGGAAAAGGCTCTAATATTCTTGTTTCGGACTTAGGAATAGAGGGAGCGGTGATCGATACCTCTAAGCTTAACAAGATTGAAAGAAATGATAATATTATCACCTGCGAATGCGGAGTTTCGCTTATAAGACTCTGCAATTATGCGGCGGAAAATTCGCTTAAAGGTCTTGAATTCGCTTTCGGAATTCCCGGAAGCGTGGGCGGAGCGATGATTATGAATGCCGGAGCATACGGAGGAGAAATCTCTGCTGTGGCTAAAAGCGCCGAATGCTTAGACAATAGCGGCAATAACATAAATTTAGAACTTTCGCCTTCAGATTTTTCATACAGATCAAGTATCTTTAAAAAGAAAGATCTTATCGTGCTCTCGGCCTCATTTTCTCTTGAAAAAGGCGACAGTGAGTGCATACGGACTTCTATGAACGAATTTATTAAAAGACGCAAAGAAAAACAGCCTCTTGAATATCCGAGCGCAGGAAGCACATTTAAGCGACCCGAGGGATATTTTGCCGGAGCCCTTATTGAGAAAAACGGGTTTAAGGGATTTTCCGTCGGCGGAGCGCAGGTTAGTGAAAAACACGCAGGATTTATAATAAATAAGAACAGAGCTACCGAAAAAGATGTTTCGGCTTTGATTAAAATTATACAGGAAAAGGTTTTGAAAAACGACGGTGTTTTGCTTGAACCCGAAGTTATCAAAGTGGGAAGAAAGGAATAGAATATGAATCTTCTGATAGTTACGGGAATGTCCGGTGCAGGAAAGACCCAGACGGCGAATACTCTTGAAGATCTCGGTTTTTTTTGCGTGGATAATATTCCGCCGGCGATAATTCCGGCTTTTATCGAACTGTCAAAAAGAAAAAACAGCGAGCTTGAAAAGCTCGCGATAGTCACCGATGTTCGCGGAGGAGAAAGCTTCGATGAGATAGGTGAGATATTAAATACTCTTAAAAATTCAAATATTGATTATAAAATTCTCTTTCTCGATTGCGAAGATAAGCTCCTTGTTCGAAGATTTAAGGAAAACAGGAGAAAACATCCTCTTTGCGAAAAGGAAAACATTTCTTTATCCGAGGCTGTTGCCCAAGAAAGGCAAATGCTTAAAAAGATCAGATTTGCCTCCGATTATGTTATCGATACCTCAAATCTTACCATTGCGCAGTTAAGACAGCGCATTTCGGATACCTTTTTGGAAAACGCCGAAAAGGGAATGCAGATTCAGTGCAAATCTTTTGGATTTAAATACGGCACTGACACTGACGCTGATATAGTGATAGATGTCAGGTGTTTGCCTAATCCGTTTTACATAGAGGAATTAAAAAATAAAACAGGACTTGACAGCGAAGTAAGAGATTATGTTATGAGCTTTGATGAAAGCAAGGGATTTTTAAATAAAATTCTTGATTTTATCGATTTTTCAATTCCGCTTTATTCGAAAGAGGGAAAAAGTCAGCTTGTTATCTCGTTCGGCTGCACAGGCGGAAAGCACAGATCGGTAACCTTTGCGGAGCTGCTTTACAAGCACCTGCTTAAAAACGGTTTTATCGCGTCTTCCTTGCACAGGGATATACATAAAAATTAGGGGGAGTTTTGTGTCCTTTAATACTGACATAAAAAATGAGCTTTCTCTGATAAGACCGTCTGAATGTTGCAGACAGCCGCTTTTATACGGCTTTTTGCTCTTCAGTCGGTCTTTTTCCGTTAAAAAGATATGTATGCAAACGGAAAATGAGAATACGGCTTTGCTTTATAAAAGACTTTTAAAAGAAGTATATAATGCCGACGGTGAACTTCTCTGCGGAGGAGGAGTAAGGCCTACATACAGAGTGCTTGTTTCCGATGAGGCGGACAGGCTTAAAGTGCTTGCTTCCGTGGATTTCGGAATTTTTTCAGGAAAAATAAACCGCGAAAATTTTGGCAGGGACTGCTGCTGTGCTTCTTTTATAAGAGGGGTTTTTTTGGCTTGCGGCCACCTTTGCGATCCCGATAAAGGTTACCGCCTGGATTTTCCCGTAAAAGAAAGGGCCCTGGCGGAAGAATTTTCTGAATTTTTGCTCGAGCATAATATTTCTTCGCATATAAGCACAAGAAATAAAGGGTATGTAGTTTATATCAAAAAAAATGAGACGATCGGCGATCTGCTTACGCTTATGGGAGCGTCGGCAAGAAGTCTTGAATTAATAGAAACCGCTATTTTAAAAAGCGTTAAGAATAATACAAACAGAGTAAGGAACTGTGACAGCGGAAATATAAATAAGACCGTGGAAGCCTCTCTTTATCAGAGAAAAGCCATTAATTATCTGATTTCTCACGATCATCTTGAAAGTCTGCCCGAAAAGCTTGTTAAAGCCGCAAAACTAAGACTTTCTTCTCCCGAGGCAACTTTAAAAGATCTTTGCAAATTAAGCGATGAGGCGTTAACCGTTTCGGGGCTTAATCACAGGCTTAAACGAATAACAGAAATATATGAAGAAAAGATAAAATAAAGGAGGGCGGATTTATGGATTTTGTGCATTTGCATACGCACAGCGAATACAGTCTCTTAGACGGATGCTGCAGAATAGAACAGCTGATCGACAGGGTAAAGGAATCAGGTCAAAAAGCTGTAGCACTAACAGATCACGGCGTGATGTACGGCGCGATAGAATTCTATAAAGCCGCTATTAAAAAAGGTGTAAAGCCTATAATCGGTTGCGAAGTATATGTCGCGCCGAGATCAAGAAAAGATAAAATAAAAGGTCAGGATCAGGAATATTCTCATCTTATTTTACTCTGCGAAAATAACACGGGATATCAGAACCTCATCAAAATGGTATCGCTGTCTTTTACAGAGGGTTTTTACACGAAACCGAGAATTGATAATGAACTTCTTGAAAAATATCACGAAGGACTTATAGCCTGTTCTGCGTGCCTTGCAGGCAAAGTACCGAAAGCTCTGCTTAAAGGCGATTATGAAGAGGCTGAAAAGACGGCGCTTTATTTTAAAAATATTTTCGGTGATGATAACTATTTTTTGGAGCTTCAGGATCACGGCCTTGCGGAGCAGAAAAGAATAAACCCGATGATAGTAAAGCTTTCAAAAAATACAGGAGTATGTCTAGTTGCTACAAATGATGTGCATTATCTAAAAAAAGAGGACAGCTTTATTCAAAAGGTCTTGCTCTGCATTCAGACAAACAGTAAAATAAATGATAAAATGCCCCTTGATTTTAAAACGGATGAATTTTATCTTAAATCTGCCGAGCAGATGAGCGAGCTTTTTAAAGATACTCCCGAGGCTTTGGAAAACACCGTTAAAATCGCCGATAGGTGTAACGTAACCTTTGAATTCGGAAAAATCAAGCTTCCGTTTTTCGATACGGGCGGCGTTGATCACTTTGCATTTTTTAAGAGAAAATGTTTAGAGGGTATGAATAAAATTTACGGTGAAAACCCCGATAAAAAAGTTACGGACAGATTGAATTACGAGCTTTCCGTAATAAACAAAATGGGCTATGTCGATTACTATCTGATAGTTTGGGATTTTGTAAACTATGCTAAAAACAATGGAATTCCCGTGGGACCGGGCAGAGGGTCCGGAGCCGGCTCTCTTGCGGCTTACTGCATTGGAATAACAGGTATCGATCCGATAAAATATAATTTGCTTTTTGAAAGATTTTTAAATCCCGAAAGAGTTTCTATGCCCGATTTTGATATAGACTTCTGTTATGTGAGAAGACAGGAAGTAATAGATTATGTTATAAGAAAATACGGGGAAGACAGAGTGGCGCAGATAGTCACATTCGGAACTATGGCGGCAAGAGCGGCTGTAAGAGATGTTGGAAGAGCGCTTGATATTCCTTATGCTATTTGCGATAAAACGGCTAAGCTTATTCCTCAGGCTCCCACTATGACCATTGACCACGCTCTTGAAATTTCAAGAGAATTAAAAGAGCTTTATTTAAACGACGAAAGAGTAAAAAAACTTATCGATACCGCTAAAAAGCTTGAGGGAATGCCGAGGCATGCCTCAACTCACGCGGCGGGAGTGGTAATTTCGGACAGAGCTGTCAGCGAATATGTTCCGCTGTCTGTAAATGACGGGGCGATAGTCACTCAATATACTATGACGGCACTAGAAGAATTAGGTCTTCTTAAAATGGATTTTTTGGGGCTTAGAAACCTCACTGTTATTTCCGATACACAAAAATTCATAAAAGAAAAGCATCCTGAATTTGATATAGAAAAAATTTCTCTTGACGATAAGCCGACGCTTGAAATGATGGGCGAGGGAATGACAGACGGCGTGTTTCAGTTTGAATCCGAGGGAATGAAAAATTGCCTCAGAAAAATGAAACCCGATTCGATAGAGGATCTTATAGCGATAATCTCGCTTTACAGACCGGGGCCTATGGACTCTATTCCGAAGTATATTCATAACAGAAAAAATCCACAGGATATAAAATATGATACACCGCTGCTTAAGCCTATTTTAAATGTAACCTACGGGTGTATTGTATACCAAGAGCAAGTTATGCAGATATTCAGATCGCTTGCAGGTTATTCGCTTGCGCGTGCGGATATCGTAAGGCGAGCAATGGCTAAAAAAAAGCAAACTGTTATGCTAAAGGAGAGAAATTCCTTTATTTTCGGCGAAAAAGACGAGAACGGAAATACAGTTATAAAAGGCGCGGTGAATAACGGCGTAAGCGAAAAAGCGGCTGAAAAAATATTCGATGAAATGAGTTCCTTTTCATCTTATGCTTTTAATAAATCCCATGCGGCTGCTTATGCAGTACTTGCTTATCAGACGGCTTATCTAAAGGCAAACTATAAAATAGAATATTTTGCGGCGCTTCTTTCAAGCGTTATAGATAATTCTTCTAAAATTTCTTTATATATCGCAGAATGCAAAAGGCTCGGAGTAAAGGTACTGCCGCCGGATGTGAATGAAAGCTTTCTTGATTTTTCCGTTACGGAAAGCGGAATAAGATTCGGTCTATCGGCTGTTAAAAACTTAGGAAGCGCAGTTATTGAAAAAATAATTTCCGAAAGAAGCGCGGATGGAAATTATACCTCGATGTATGATCTTTGTATCAGGAATTTTTCGAGAGAATTCAATAGGAAAGCGCTTGAAAGTCTTATAAAATGCGGCGCGCTTGATCATTTGGAAAAAAACCGCAAAACAATGCTTTATAATATGGATAAAATAATCGGTATTGCAGAGGAAGAAAAAAGATATAAAAGTGCCGATCAGTTTGATTTGTTTTCTTTGGAAGAAAAGGTCAATGTGACATTAAATGAAGTTGAAGAGCTTGAAAAAACGCAGCTTTTAAAAATGGAAAAGGAAGCGACAGGTCTTTATCTTTCGGGTCACCCGCTTGACGGATATGAGAGTTTTATTAAGTCAGGCGGTTTTACTCAAATTAAGGATATATTTTCTTTTGAAAGGTCCGACGGAAAGAAGATAAGGATAATAGCCGTTATAGATAAGCTTAGAATAAGAGAACTTAAAAACGGAAATATAATGCTTAGCCTTATTTTGGAGGATACCACCGGCAGAATAGACGCGACCGCGTTTTCAGGCGTTTATTATAAGTATAAGGATATGCTTTTTGAAGATAATTCTTTGATGATTTCGGGTAAAATATCAGAAAGAGACGACCGCGATTCTGAAATTATTATAGAATCGGTCGGTCCTTTAGGTGAAATTTCCTCAATTAAAAGCAATAAAAATTCGGTTAAAAGCGGGCTTTATTTAAGAGTTAAAAGCAAGAATTGCCCTGAAATTGCAGATATTAAATCTATACTCTTAAAAAACCACGGAAATTTCAGTGTGATCTTATATTGCCTCGATACAAAGAAAAAGCTTTTCGGCGGCGAAAAGCTTAAATTCAACGGTGATATTAATGCTATCGATAGAATAAAACAATTGATCGGCGAAGAAAATGTCAAATTTATAGCCGAAAATGAAAATTAAGTGTTGCGAAACATGGGGAAATAGTATATAATATCAAAATGTGTGATACTAATATTTGGAGATGAATTGTTATGAAAACTATCGGTGTTTTAACAAGCGGGGGAGACGCTCCCGGAATGAACGCGGCAGTAAGAGCCGTTGTTCGCACAGGTATTTCGCTCGGAATGAATGTAAAAGGTATTTGCCGAGGATATAACGGACTTATAGAGGGAGATATAATCGATCTTGATGTCCGCTCGGTATCGGATATAATCCACAGAGGCGGCACTTTGCTTTACACTGCGCGCAGCCCGAGATTTAAAACGGAAGAGGGTATGCAGGAGGCTATTGCAAACTGCAAGAAGCACGGTATAGAGGGAATAGTTGTTATCGGAGGAGACGGATCTTACAGAGGCGCCAGAGATCTTTCCGAAAGAGGAATTCTCTGCGTAGGAGTTCCGGGAACTATTGATAACGATATCGCTTCCACTGATTATACTATCGGTTATGATACCGCTATGAACACTGCTATGGAAATGATCGATAAGATCCGCGATACCGCACAGTCACACGAGCGCTGCAGCGTTATCGAAGTAATGGGAAGAAACGCAGGCTATATTGCGCTGAACACCGGTATTGCTGTCGGAGCTACTGACATTCTTATTCCCGAAGAAACTCCCGATGTTGAGAAAACTATAAAAAGAATAGAAAATGCAAGAAGCACCGGTAAAAAGCATTTTATTATAGTAGTTGCCGAGGGCGTTGACAAAGCCACAGGCGGCGTTGAAGCTATTTCAAAGAAAATAGAAGAGGCAACAGGCATTGAATCAAGAGCAACAATTCTCGGCCATGTTCAGCGCGGCGGCTCACCCTCGTTAAGGGACAGAGTAAGAGCAACCGTTATGGGCAATGCCGCTGTTCATCTTCTCGATAAGAATATAGGCAACAGAGTGGTTTGCTATAAGGGCGGAGAAATCGTTGATTATGATATATTCGAAGCTTTGCAGATGAAGAAAAGCATTGATTTTGATATGATGAAGATTGCAAGAGAAACTTCTATCTGATATCCTAAAAAAACGGGACTTTTTAATAAAGTCCCGTTTTTAAACATTTACTGATTTTTGTTCTTTTTATTTTTTACTGATTTTATTATATCGAATATAACATCGGTAATTCCCGTGGAAGAACTCTTCGGCGGCTCTGCGCTTATAAGCCTTGCTCTGCCGTCGCTTATGACTATATAGTTTAAAGGAATGATATTCACCTTTGCTCCGGCTCCTGCGGGGGAATTGGCTTTTTTCTTTTTCTTATCGCTCGCATCGGCTCCGCCGCCCGCAAATCCGACTGATATTTTAGAGACGGGGATAACCGTAACTCCTTCGGATATTACGGGTTCGGATAAGACTGATTTTGAATTTGCTATTTCAATAACGCTTTTAGCCGTTAAATTCATCAGCTCTATTAAATTTTTTTCAGGTGTAGGTACGCTGTCTTTTTTCAAAGCGTGTTCCTCCTTATTCCTTGTTCGATCTGTAGATATTCACAGCTGAAAGCAACGCTGCTTTAACTAGATAAAAAATTCTGATTTTAAAAGCGAAATCAATTAAAAATACAGGCTTATCCGCGTCAAAATCACATTTAAGATCAAGCGATATATTATCGGTGCTTTTAGATACCGCTCTAATATATCCTGTGACAGGATATACCGCCGAGCAGGCAAGACCGTAACCGAATGCGGTTGACGACGCGTCTTCACCTCCGCTGATAAAAGAAATTATCAATTTTTTCACTTTTAAGTGCTTTATTACTGATTTAAGCTGACCGAAAATAAATTTGATAATATTCAGCGTTTTTGAAAAGGTACCGTCAATCCCGCCTTCTTTAACATTTCTGCAGAGCTTTTTAAAGGAATCAAATCTATCTATACCGAGCAAATGCTTTATCCTTTTTGTTCTTTCCTTATTCTCTCCGCTTTTTTCATAGGATTTTTGGTTTTCGGAAGAATTTTTTTCGTGTTTCTTTTTTTTAGGCTTTTTGTTTGAAAAAACCGTGAAAATAAGAATTTTTATTTTTACCGAAATTTTTTTATCATTTTCGGAATTCACTTTTACCGATACCGGCAAAAGCAAAAGTAAAGCGGGAATAATCAAAAGGGAAGCGATGATTCCTGAAATTTTTAAAACAATCAGTTTGATCTCCCCCTCTATAAGGGTAATTTTATCATATTTTTCTTTATAATTCAATAAGGAAGTGAATGTTATGAATAAAATAGAAAAATTGCAGAATTTTTTAAGGTCCCGGGAAGCCGTGCTTATTTTCAGCGAGCCGGTGAGATATTATTTTACAGGCTATCTTGCCGACAGCGGCGTTTTGGTCGTTACAAAAAATAAAGCTGTGTTTTATACCGATTTCAGATATATTGAAGAGGCAAAAGCTAAAATAAATGACTGCGAGGCTTTAAAAAGCAATAATTTTTATTTGCAAATAAACGAGTTTTTAAAAGGTCTTAACATAGCAAAGGTTTATACGGAGCCTGGAAGAATCACCATCTCGCAGTTTTCCTCTTTAAGAAAGGCTCTTGATAAGAAGATAGTTGTTTCAAAAGATAAAAGGGCAGAGGCGTTTATAAATTCCCTACGCGCGTTAAAATCGAAAGAAGAGCAACGAAATATAATTCGGGCGCAATTGCTTACCGATAAAACTTTTGATTATATTATTGACAAAATTATTCCCGGTAAAACAGAAAAAGAAATAATGCTTGATATGGAGTATTATATAAGAAAGCTCGGGAGCGAGGGAGTATCATTTGATTTTATTGTGGTTTCGGGAAAAAACACATCGCTTCCACATGGAAAACCTACCGATAAGAAAATCGAAAAAGGCGATTTCGTTACAATGGATTTCGGCGCTGTGGTAAACGGCCTTCACAGCGATATGACAAGAACCGTCGCCGTGGGATATGCGAGTAAAGAAATGAAAGCCGTTTATGAAACGGTGCTTGAAGCACAAAAAGCGGCGATTGATATTTTAAAACCCGGGCTTAATTGCAATGCTGCCGATAAAACAGCGCGTGATATTATAGAAAAAGCGGGATACGCAGGCTGTTTCGGTCACGCGCTTGGCCATAGCTTAGGTTATGAAATTCACGAAAGCCCCACGCTTTCGCCTAAATGCACTGATATTTTAAAGCCGGGAAATGCGGTAACTGTTGAGCCGGGAATTTATATTGAAAATAAATTCGGCGTTAGGATCGAGGACACTGTTTTTATCACTGAAAACGGTATCACCGATATTACAAAAAGTCCCAAAGAACTTATAATACTTTAATTCGGAGTAAAATATGAAAATTCTTTTTAAAAACGCGGCGAAATATAAGTTTGAATGTATAAGCGGTCCTGCATTCAAGGCGCTTGAAGCAACATTCGAACTTTGCGTTCCGCTGGTTATGAGTAAAATTATAGATGTGGGAATAGCTGAGAATAACAGCGGATATATTATAAAAATGGCTCTGCTTTTGGTGCTTCTCGGTATTCTCGGATTTTTATCCACTGCAGCCGCACAATATTTTTCCGCAAAAGCCTCGGTTAAAATTGTTTCCGGAATAAAAAGAGAGCTTTTCTTAAAAATTCAGTCGCTTTCTTTCTCCGATATTGATAATATAGGAACTTCTTCTTTGATCACCCGAATGACGAGCGATGCCAATCAGGTGCTTACCGGCATAAATCTTACTTTAAGGCTGTTTATCCGCTCTCCTTTTATAGTTTTCGGAGCTATGATAATGGCATTTTTTGTGGATAAGAAAGCTGCGGTAACATTTGCGGGGGTAATTCCGCTTTTAAGCATTGTCATATTCGGAATAATGCTTATCTGTATTCCGCTTTATAAAAAAGTGCAGTCGGCTCTAGATTCGCTTACTTCCTCTTCGCTTGAAAATCTTAAGGGCGTTAGAGTTATAAGAGCTTTTAACAATCAAAACAGAGAGGTAAAAGAATTTTCCGAAAAAACGCAGACATTATTTGACCGCCAGACGCTTGTAGGTAAAATTTCCGCTCTTATGAACCCTCTTACCTATATTCTTATAAATATTGCAGTTTGCGTGCTTATATATGTAGGCGCGATAAGAGTAGATAGAGGCGCGCTTTCACAGGGACAGGTAGTTTCGCTTTATAACTATATGCTCCTTATTCTTGTGGAGCTTATTAAGCTTGCAAATTTGATCATCACTATGACAAAATCCGCCGCCTGCGAAAACCGAATAGAGGCGGTTATCGATATGCCCGAAACTCAGTTAAAAGAAATGCTTGAGGAAAAAGAAAATTTTCGGTATGCTGTGGAATTCGATAATGTGAGCCTTAACTATTCTTCTATGGGTGAAGAAAGTTTAAGCGGTATAAGCTTTAAGGCAAACAAAGGCGAGAAGATAGGAATTATCGGCGCTACGGGCAGCGGTAAATCAAGTCTTGTAAATCTTATTCCTAGATTTTATGACGCAACGAACGGAAGCGTTACCGTTTTCGGCAAAAATGTTAAAGCTTACGATTTATCGGAACTTAGGAATAAAATCGGAGTTGTTCCGCAAAAGGCTATGCTTTTTGCAGGTACTATCAAAGAAAATATGCTTGTAGGTAATGAAAATGCGACCGATAAAGAGATAGAAGAGGCTTTAAAGGTAGCCCAGGCTTATGATTTTGTGAAAGAAAAAGGTCTTGAGTCATATGTTGAGCAGGGAGGGAAAAATTTCTCCGGCGGTCAAAGGCAGAGGCTCACTATTGCAAGAGCGATAGTTAAAAAGCCCGATATCCTTATTCTTGACGATTCTGCAAGCGCCCTTGATTTTGCAACCGACCTAAAGCTCAGAAAGGCTTTATCGGCACTTGATTTTAATCCAACGGTATTTACCGTTTCTCAAAGAACTTCGAGTATCAAAAATTCGGACAAAATAATAGTGCTTGACGATGGAAAGTGCGTAGGAATAGGCTCTAATGACGAATTGCTAGAAAACTGCGAGGTCTATAAGGAAATTTACGATTCACAGTTTAAAAAGGAGGAAAATTCAAAATGAAAAGATCTTCCTCCGTTAAAAGAATTTATAAATTTATAAAACCCGATCTTTTTTATATAGCTCTTTCGGCGTTCTTTTCGCTTATCACAGTCGGGCTTACTCTTTATTTCCCGATTTTGATAGGCAGAGCGATAGACTGTATAATAGCTAAAGGCAAGGTTGATTTTGCGTTGCTGAAAGGCTATCTTTTCAAAGCCGCAGTTTGCGTAATTATAAATGCCGTTTTGCAGTGGATAATGTCTACTTTCAATAATAAGATAACTTATAAAACCGTTAAAAGAATGAGAGAAACGGTGTTTTTAAAACTGCAGGATCTTCCCGTTTCTTATATCGATTCTCACCCTCACGGCGATATTGTAAGCCGAATGATCTCTGATATCGATACCTTTGCCGACGGCCTTTTAATGGGATTTACGCAGTTTTTCACAGGAATTATGACGATTCTCGGCACGCTTATATTTATGTTTTATTTAAACGCTTATATTGCGCTTGCCGTGGTTGTTATAACGCCGCTTTCTTTGTTTGTTGCAAAGTTTATTTCTTCAAAAACTTATTCGATGTTTAACGACCAGTCGGTTTTAAGAGGTAAACAAACGGCTATAATAGAGGAGGCTGTGACGGGTGCTAAGTTATCTAAAGCATTTTGTTATGAAGATAAAATGTTTGAAAAATATGAAGATATAAGCAAGGACTTAAGAAAAGCTTCTATTAAAGCATTTTTCTTTTCTTCGCTTGTAAATCCTTCCACAAGACTTATCAATAACTTCGTATATGCGGCTGTAGGTGCATTCGGGGCGCTTTCGGTAATTGGAGCGCTCGGAGGAAATGCTATATCTGTAGGTATTCTTTCAAGCTTTTTGAATTATGCCAATCAATACACAAAGCCGTTTAATGAAATATCCGGTGTTATTACAGAACTGCAGAATTCCATAGCCTGCGCCGACAGAGTTTTCGATTTTCTTGACGCGCCGAGCATTTCATCCGATAGCGGAAAAGAAGAACTCTCGGGTGTTAAAGGAAATGTCGATATAAGCAATGTTTACTTTTCTTATACTCCCGACCGCGAGCTTATCAAAAACTTTAATCTTTCGGTTAAAAAGGGAAGCAGAGTTGCGATAGTGGGTCCCACTGGGTGCGGCAAAACCACCATAATAAATCTTCTTATGCGCTTTTATGATGTAAAAAGCGGAAGTATTAAAATTGACGGAAAGGAAATATCCGAAGTTACGCGAAAATCGCTTAGAAAAAATTTCGGTCTAGTTTTGCAGGATACCTTTATTAAAGAGGGCACTGTTTATGAAAATATTTCAATCGGCAATCCTGACGCTTCAAAAGAAGAAATTATCGCCGCCGCAAAAGCTGCCCACGCCCATGGGTTTATAAAAAGGCTTAAAAACGGCTACGATACAGTTTTGTCCGATGAGGGCTCGCTGTCATTGGGTCAAAGACAGCTTATTAGTATAGCGAGAGTTATGCTTTGTATTCCGCCGATGCTTATTTTAGACGAAGCGACATCATCTATAGATACGAGAACTGAGCTTAAAATTCAAAGCGCATTTTCCGAAATGATGAAAGGCAGAACAAGCTTTATAGTTGCTCACAGGCTTTCTACTATCAGAGAAGCTGATGTTATTCTGGTTATGAAAGACGGCAATATTATCGAAACCGGAAATCATAAAGAACTTCTCGAAAAAGGCGGATTTTATGCTAACCTTTATAACAGCCAGTTTGAAAGCTGAGCTTTATTGACAAAACAGAAAAAAATGTATATAATATTCAAGTATTGCCTCGAATTCGGGGAAAAAGATTTTAAAGATTACAGGGTGTTTGTTTTATGAAGTGGACTTCGCTTAATGATTTAAGGGAAAAATATCTTTCTTTTTTTGAGTCAAAAGGTCATTTAAGGCTTGGCAGCTTTTCGCTTGTTCCGAATAATGACAAATCGCTTTTGCTCATAAATTCAGGTATGGCTCCTATGAAAAAATATTTCACGGGCGAGGTGACCCCACCCTCTAAAAGAGTTACCACCTGTCAGAAATGCATCAGAACTCCGGATCTTGAGCGTGTGGGTCATACCGCGCGTCACGGAACATATTTTGAAATGCTCGGAAATTTCTCCTTCGGAGATTATTTTAAAGAGCAGGCTATAAAATGGGCGTGGGAATTCTTAACTGTTACTTTAGAAATTCCGGCTGACCTCTTGTGGCCGTCTGTTTATGAAGAAGACGATGAGGCTTATGCTATCTGGCGCGATGAAATAGGCGTTGATGAAAGCCATATCGTAAGGCTTGGCAAAGAAGATAATTTCTGGGAGCACGGCACAGGCCCTTGCGGACCTTGCAGTGAGATATATTTTGACCGCGGCGAGAAATACGGCTGCGGCTCACCCGATTGTAAGCCGGGCTGCGACTGCGACAGATATATGGAAATATGGAATAATGTCTTCTCGCAGTTCAATAATATGGGCGACGGTACTTATACAGAGCTTGAACATAAAAACATAGATACCGGAATGGGACTTGAAAGACTTGCCTGCGTTATGCAGGGCGTCGATAATATGTTTGAGGTCGATACAATAAGAAATATTATCAATAGGGTCTGCAAGATATCAGGTAAGGAATACGGTGCGAATGATAACGCCGATATTTCTATCAGAGCCGTAACGGATCATATCAGAGCTTCCGTGTTTATGATAAGCGACGGTATTATCCCTTCAAACGAGGGCAGGGGGTATGTTCTTCGCAGACTTATAAGAAGAGCCGCACGCCACGGAAAGTTACTTGGAATCAATAAGCCGTTTTTATGCGGGCTTTGCGACGCGGTTATTGCTGAAAACAAGGCGGGATACCCGGAGCTCGTAGAAAAAGAACAGCTTATTAAAAAGGTCATCTCAAACGAGGAAAATAATTTTAATAAAACTATCGACCAAGGTCTTAATCTTCTTTCAACTCTTACTAAAGACGGCGGAGTTCTTTCCGGCGAAGATGCTTTCAAGCTTTATGATACATTCGGATTTCCGCTTGATCTTACCAAGGATATTCTTTCTGAAAAGAATATGACCGTCGATGAAAAAAGATTTACAGAGCTTATGGAAAATCAAAGAGAGCTTGCAAGATCTTCAAGAAAATCGGCGGATTCGCAGAGCTGGAAAAGCGACGGCATAAGCTTTGACGATATTAAACCTACGGAGTTCTTAGGATATAAGGAAAATAATTGCTCCGCTAAAATTCTTGATATAGTTGTAGGTTCTGAGCATAAAAAATCCGTTAAATCAGGAGAAAAGGCAGTAATCGTTCTTGACAGAACGGTGTTTTACGGTGAGTCCGGCGGCCAGGTAGGCGATACGGGCGAAATCATCGGAAATACGAAATCCTTTGCCGTTTCCGATACCAAAAAGACGGCAGGCGGAGTGTTTACCCATTTCGGAACCGTTTCTTCGGGTGAATTCACAGTCGGAGAAACCGTAATGGCGGAAATAAATATTTCAAGAAGAGAAGCTATCCGCAGAAACCATACAGCCGCGCACCTTTTGCAGGCGGGATTAAGGTCCGTTCTCGGAACGCACGTCGAGCAGGCAGGCCAGCTTGTAAATGAATCTGCGGTAAGATTTGACTTTACCCATTTTTCGGCGCTTACTAAAGAGGAAATAAAAGCCGTTGAAGACTTTGTCAATAAAGCTGTGCTTGACGGTATAGAGGTTGAAAACACCGAAATGCCGATTGACGACGCTAAAAAGCTCGGAGCTATGGCTCTTTTCGGCGAGAAATACGGTAATATAGTAAGAGTTGTAAATATCAGCGGCAGATCTGTCGAGCTTTGCGGAGGAACTCACGCAACAAATACCGGCAAGCTCGGTCTGTTTAAAATTGTTTCAGAATCGGGTGTTGCCGCAGGTGTGAGAAGAATTGAAGCCGTTACAGGTCTTAATGTTTTAAAACTTTTAGAAGATTATAAGATTGCCGCTATGGATACAGCCGCCGCTCTTAAATGCGGAAATATATTTGAAATTTCCTCAAAAGCGGCACAGGTTGTTGCTTCGCTAAAAGAGGCGGAGAAAAAGGCAGAGACACTTGAAAGCAAACTTGCAAGCGGTAAGCTAAACGAAATGATAGAAAACGCTGCCCAAGTCGGCGGATTTAAAGTAGTTACAGGCTCGTTTAAGGATATCGATTCCGCAGAGCTTAAGAAAATGGCGGATAGCGTTAAAGCCGATTGTGAAAACGCGGTTGCCGTATTTGCCGGAATTTCAAAAGATAAGGTCACTTTCTGCGTCGGTTGCAGTAAAGCCGCGGTTAACGCAGGAGCAAACGCAGGTCTTATAGTCCGTGAGATCGCTAAGATTGCAGGAGGAAACGGCGGCGGAAAGCCCGATCTCGCTATGGCAGGCGGTAAAGACGCCTCTATGGCTCAAACAGCGCTTGATAAATCCACAGAAATAATTTCCGGTTTTATAGAGGTGAAAAGCTAATGAAAGATTGCCTTTTCTGTAAAATTTTAAAAGGCGAGATACCGAGCACAAAAATATATGAAGACGAATATGTTTATGCGTTTAAGGATATCGACCCTAAGGCGCCTTTTCACGCGATCGTTATTCCGAAAACTCATATAGAGTCGGCAGATGAGATCACTTCTGAAAACAGCGCGGCTGTCGCTAAAGTTTTTGAGGCTATTGCCAAAATTTCCAAAGCGGAAAATCTTGAAAAAGGCTATAGAGTTGTCAATAATTGCGGTAAAGACGGTGGGCAGACTGTAAATCATATGCATTTCCATCTTCTTGCCCGAAGAAATCTTGCTTGGCCTCCGGGCTGATATTTAAGGGAGAAAAAGTTATGTCAGAATATTATGATCTTAAAATTGCGGGACTTGAAAGAAAACTTGAAAAATTCCCAGTGAACGAGAACCTAGATATCGCGGCATTCATTATTTTCGGTGATGTGGAGCTTACTGTAAAAGGCTGCGAGGAATTAAGAAAAAAGCTTCCTGAATTTGATATTATTATAACTCCCGAAGCAAAAAGCATTCCTATAGCATACGAGCTTGCAAGGCAGACGGGTAAGCCCTATGTTATAGCTCGAAAGGGAATGAAGGTTTATATGCGGAATGCTTTGGAAGTAAATGTTACTTCTATCACCACTAAAAACGAACAGCACCTGTTTTTAGGCGAAAACGAAACCGAAAAGCTTAAAGGCAAAAAAGTACTTATAGTTGACGATGTTATAAGCACCGGCGATTCATTGGCGGCTGTAAGAGAGCTTGTTAAAAAAGCGGGCGGAATTGAAGCTTGTGCCTGTGCTTTCTTAGCTGAGGGCGACGCGGCTGAAAGAAAAGATATCGTTTTTCTTGAAAAGCTTCCTTTATTCTTTAAATAATTATTTTATCCCCGACAGTTTTTGTCGGGGATATTTTTATGAACAAATTGTAAAAGTCAAAGAAAGTCAAAAAATTTTAAAAATTCTATTGACAAATGAGAAAATTTGTATATAATATAATTGTTAGCACTCAAGAGGTGAGAGTGCTAAAAGCAAAACGGTGGTGATTATATGCAGCTGTCGCCTCGAAAAAAAGCCATTCTTTCGGCTGTTATCAAAGAATATATCAGCTCCGGAGAGCCGGTCGGCTCTAAGGCTTTGCTGAGCAGCCTTGAAAACTCACCGTCAAGTGCAACGATAAGAAATGAAATGAATGATCTTTGCTCTTTAGGTCTTTTGTTTCAGCCGCATATTTCCGCAGGAAGAATTCCCACGGATTTAGGATTTAAATTATATGTTTCATCGCTTTTAAAGCCGACTGATCTTAGCCCCGTTTCAAAGGAATTTATCAGTAAAAAATTGAATTCCTCGTTTTTTGACTCGGCTTCGGCTTTTAAAGCCGCTTCCGATTCACTTAATTCGCTATATGGGCTGCCCGCTGTTTTTACCTTTGTTTCAGACGATTCGGCATTTCTTAAAGCTGCCAAGCTTTATAAACTTACTGATAAAAGTGCGGCGCTTATGGTTTTTTCTTCTGACGGAAGATTTCAAAACCGTATAATAAGAGTGCCAGGTGTGATTTCCGGAAATTTTGAGATGAATTTCAGAATGATCGCAGAAAGCAGGCTAAAAAATAAAAGATTGATCGAGTTTTCAAGGGCGCACTTACAAAGTCTTGTAGCAAATATCGGTGCAGATCCTTGTGGGCTTATGCCGGTGTTTTCGGAACTTTATGATATGATCTCTTCCGATCTTTCGGGAGATACGCAAATTTGCGGTATTAAAAATCTTTATAAAGTCTTCGGAGAAAATCAGGCAAGCGATATTGCAGAGCTTTTCGAAAAAAGCGATTTGTTTTCACTTATCGGAGAAAGCAGTGATGAAAAAAGCGTTTTCTTCGGGAGCGATACACCGTTTAGGTGCTTATCGGATAAGGTTATCGTTTGGAGCGATTGCTTTTCCGGCACATCAAGGTGCGGAAGAATAGGAGTTATCGGTCCGGACAGAATATCCTACGATCAGATAGTTCCCGCAGTTAAATATGCCGCTTCGGTATTAAGTAACAGGCTGACCGAGACCGCAAAAGATATGGAGGAATAAAAGTGGCGGAAGAAATTAAAAAAGAAAAAACCGAGCAGAAGTCCGAAAAGAAAAAAAGCAAAAAAGATATTGAAATAGAAGAGCTTAAAAAAGAGCTTGATAAAAAAAGCGATCTTTTAATAAGGACTGCCGCGGAATTTGATAATTTTAAAAAGCGCACAGAAAAAGAAAGGCTTGGTATTGCACAGTTCGCAAAAGCCGAGATTGCAAAAAAGCTTTTGCCGATACTTGATAATATCGACAGGGCGCAGTCAAGCGATACCGAAAGCGCGGATTATATTAAAGGTATAGAAATGATAGTAAAGCAGTTCAGAGCATTGCCGGAACAGCTTTCCCTTGAAGAAATAGGAAAAGAGGGAGAACCCTTTGATCCGAATTTTCACGAAGCAGTAATGCATATCGAAGATGAGGATTTAGGCGAAAATGTTATAGCCGAAGTTCTTCAAAAGGGTTATAAAATGGGAGATACCGTTTTAAGAGCGGCTATGGTAAAGGTCGCAAATTAAGCATATAGCCGATTTTATTCGGTTAATATAAATAAAAAAAGAATTTTTCGGAGGAATTTATTATGGGAAAAATTATTGGTATAGACTTAGGTACAACAAACTCTTGCGTAGCGGTTATGGAAGGCGGCGAGCCGGTAGTAATAGCTAATGCAGAGGGTGCAAGAACTACGCCGAGCGTAGTAGCATTTTCTAAAACAGGCGAAAGAATGGTAGGTCAGGTCGCAAAGCGCCAGGCTATCACTAACCCTGAAAGAACCATAAGCTCTATCAAAAGAGAAATGGGTACCAATTACACCGTTGAGATCGACTCTAAGAAATACACTCCTCAGGAGATCTCCGCAATTATCCTGCAGAAACTTAAAACAGACGCCGAAAGCTATCTCGGTCAGCCAGTAACAGAGGCGGTAATCACCGTTCCTGCTTACTTTACAGACTCACAGCGTCAGGCTACCAAAGATGCCGGTAAAATAGCAGGTCTTGACGTAAAGAGAATTATAAACGAGCCTACAGCCGCTGCTCTTGCTTACAGTATCGATAAGGAAGACGATCAGAAAGTTATGGTTTACGACCTCGGCGGAGGTACTTTTGATGTTTCTATCATTGAAATGGGCGACGGCGTTCAGGAAGTTCTCGCAACTGCGGGTAATAACAGACTCGGCGGCGACGATTTCGATAAGCGTATAATGGATTATATTGTAAACACATTTAAGGCAGAGCAGGGAATTGATCTTTCAAACGATAAAATGGCAATGCAGAGAGTAAAGGAAGCCGCTGAAAAAGCTAAGATAGACCTTTCGGGTATGACATCTGCCGAAATAAATCTTCCCTTTATCACCGCTGATTCAACCGGTCCTAAGCACTTTGAAACTACACTTACCAGAGCAAAATTCAATGAGCTTACAGCCGATCTTGTAGAATCCACAATGGGTCCTGTCCGTCAGGCTCTTAACGATTCCGGACTTAGCAAAAATGATATTCATAAAGTTCTTATGGTCGGCGGCTCTTCAAGAATTCCGGCTGTTCAGGAAGCAGTTAAAGCGTTTATGGGCTCCGAGCCGTTCAAGGGAATCAACCCCGATGAGTGTGTAGCAATAGGTGCCGCTCTTCAGGCAGGTGTTCTGGGCGGCGATGTTAAGGGACTTCTTCTTCTCGATGTTACTCCGCTTTCACTAGGAATTGAAACTATGGGCGGCGTTTCCACAAAGGTAATCGAAAGAAATACAACCATACCTACAAAGAAAAGCCAGATATTCTCTACTGCCGCTGACGGTCAGACCTCGGTTGAAGTTCATGTGTTACAGGGCGAAAGAGAATTTGCAAAGGATAATAAGACGCTCGGCGTGTTCCACCTTGACGGAATTGCTCCCGCTCCGCGCGGTATCCCTCAGATCGAAGTTACTTTCGATATCGACGCTAACGGTATAGTTCACGTTTCCGCTAAAGACCTCGGAACAGGTAAGGAAAATAATATCACTATTACTTCTAATACCAATATGTCTAAAGAGGATATCGATAAGGCTGTTAAAGAGGCTGAATCATATGCTGCTGAGGATAAAAAACGCCGTGAGGCTGTCGATGTCCGCAACAATGCCGATCAGATGATCTATCAGACAGAAAAAACTGTTTCCGAATTCGGCGATAAGCTTTCAGAGGATGAAAAGAATAAGATTAATTCCGCAAAAGAGGCTTTAAAAGAGGCTCTTAAGGGCGAGGATGTCGAGGCTATAAAGGCTAAACAGGAAGAACTTCAGAAAGAAGTATATGCTGTAAGCGAAAAGGTATATAAAGCTGCCGCACAGGCACAGGGCGAACAGAGCGGCGCTGAGCCGAACGCAAATGCACAGGGCGATCCGAATGTTTATGAAGCCGATTATACCGATGTTGACGATAATAACAAAAAGTGATATAATATAACAGCTTTTACGGGCGTGACTTTTTCACGCCCGTAAAGTAAAGTTAAAACGGGAGAAATTTGCGTGGCTGAAGAAAAGAGAGATTATTATGATGTCCTCGGAGTGGACAAATCCGTAAACGATGATGATTTAAAAAAAGCATATAGGAAAGCCGCAAAAAAATATCACCCTGATCTTCATCCGGGTGACGCAGAAGCAGAAAAGAAATTCAAGGAAGTCAACGAGGCTTACGAGGTTCTTTCAAATAAGGAAAAACGCGCGAGATACGATCAGTTCGGCCATGCCGGAGTAGATCCGAATTTCTCTGCCGGCGGACAGGGAGGTTACGGCGGTGGATTTACCGGAGATTTCGGAGATCTCGGAGATATTTTCAGCTCATTTTTCGGCGGCGGTTTCGGCGGCGGGCAGAGAGCCAATCCGAATGCTCCGAGAAGAGGTAACGACGCATCCGCAGCTGTGAATGTTTCATTTGAAGAGGCGGCAAAGGGCTGTAAAAAGACCATAAAGATTACTAAAATTGATAACTGCCCCGATTGCGGCGGCTCAGGCGCCGAAAAGGGAAGCTCACCTAAAACCTGCCCCGTTTGCCACGGCAGCGGTCAGGTAACAAGCGTTCAGCGCACTCCTTTCGGTCAGATGAGAACACAGCACGTGTGCGATAATTGCAGAGGCAGCGGTAAAATAGTCGATAAGCCGTGCCGCACCTGCGCCGGAAAGGGCAGGATAAGACACACGGTCGAAAAAACCGTTGAGATCCCTGCGGGAATTGACGACGGACAGATAATAAACCTACGCGGCGGCGGTGACGCCGGAATTAACGGCGGACCTTCGGGAGATCTTAGAATAAATGTCAATATGCGCCCGCATCCGTTCTTTGAACGCAAGGGCTTTGATGTTTATTGCGATATTCCTATCACTTTTGCTCAGGCGGCTTTAGGTGCTGAGATCACCGTTCCTACGCTTGACGGTAAGGTTAAATTCACTATTCACGAAGGCACACAGCCCGGTGATGAATTTAAGCTAAAGGGCAAGGGAATTCAGCGCCTTAACTATATCGGCAAAGGCGACGAGTATGTAAAGATCGTTGTGGAAGTGCCTAAAGATCTTTCGAAAACCCAAAAAGAAAAGCTTATGGAATTTGACGGCATTACCACAGAAAAGAATTATAAAAAGAAAAAATCTTTTTCTGAAAAGGTTAAAGATTTTCTCGGAGATAAATAAAATAAACGGCTGTAAATAACCGATGTTATTTACAGCCGTTTATTTTATTATTAAAACCATTCTTCACAAAATTCGGGAGTTTTTGTGAAATCCGTTCTGCGCCGGCTTAAAAGCCAATCAATAATATCCGTATTATCATAAACATAGTCGATGCAATCGTTATGTCCGAATTCAGGCATAAGCACAAGCCTTGCATTGCCTCCGCACTTATTTATGGCTTCAACCATAATTTTTGAATATTCGGGAATAACAGTGGTATCTTTTTCCCCGTGAAACGCATAGACCGGAGTTGTTTTAAGCACGCTTGCTCTCCACGCCATAGAGCCTCCCGCAACAGGCGCTATTGCAGAAAAGAAATTGTTATAAGTCATAGCCATTGCAAATGTTCCGAAACCGCCCATACTTGAACCTGTAAGACAGATCCTGTCTTTTTTTATATCAAATTCAGAAACGGTTTTATCTATGATATTCTTGACCTTTTCTACTACATTGTCCCATACAAACATAGCCGGACATTGCAGACACAAAACCACAGCGTTAAATTCTTTGTTTTTTGCCAATAATTGAGGTATACCGTGTCTTTCCAAGTGGGAAATATCTTTTCCGCGCTCTCCCGCGCCGTGAAGATAAACAAGAAGAGGAAGATCGCAATAGTCATCAGGATAATGAACGGTATAATTGATCTCATCAGGTTTTTCATTTAAAAATACTTTTTTATTCATTCGCAAGGCCTCCGATTATTTTATTAAATTTTAACATATTTTTATTTAAAAGTAAAGTGAATAAGTAGAATCGATTTTCTTTTCTCTACTGCGAGTAGAAATACAGTAGAGGAGTAGAATTATTCTTAGATTGACAAAATACTCAAAAAAAGTTAAAATTACAAAGAAAGGGTGAAATGACTTTGAATATACTTTATTGCGGAGATGAAAATATTTCCGGCGGAATTCTTTTAAGCGTGCTCTCATTGCTTGAAAGCACAAAAGAAAAGCTTAATATTTTTATTCTCACAGCAAGTATTGAAAGCCGCAGTCCTATCGGAGATGAGTTCGAAAATAAACTTAATGTTACCTTAAAAAAATATAATTCTCAAAATTTTGCAAGGGTTATCGATGTAACTGAAATGTTTGCCGATTGCAAACCCGTGGCAAATCTGTCGACGAGATTTACTCCCTTTTGTATGCTAAGGCTTTTTGCCGACGAAGTAAAAGAAATTCCTGATAAAATTCTTTATCTTGATTGTGATGTTTTGGCAAGGAAAGATTTTAAAGAGCTTTATGAAATCAATGTTTCGGAGTTTGAAATATGCGGAGTTCCCGACAGATACGGAAAGTATTTTTTCGGTCACGCTCCTTTTAAGCATGATTATATAAACTCCGGAGTTTTACTTATAAATATGGATCTTGTAAGAAAAAACAAAACTTTTAAAAAATGCAGGGAATTGTGCAGAACGAAAAAAATGTTTATGCCGGATCAAACCGTCTTAAATAAGCTGGCCGAAAAAAAGCTAATAAAAAATATTTTCAATGAGCAGGGAAACCCTAAAGAAGATACTGTTTTTCAGCATTTTACGACAAGATTTATATTTTTCCCTTTTATCAAAACTCAAACTGTTAAGCCCTGGGATATAGAAGGTGTTCACGAAAAGCTTAGATTGACCGATTATGACGGTCTTTATGATAAATTCTTTAAGGAGAAACAAAATTATGAATAATGAGATTCCGATTTTTTTCACAGTTGACGATAACTATGCGCCTTTTCTTGCAGCTGCAATAAATTCGGCGGTAAAGAATTCCTCTGATAACAGGAAATACAGTGCGATAGTTTTATATCAGGAATTAAGCAGTGAAAATATCGAGAAATTAAGCAAGCTTGCAAAAGATAATTTTTCTGTGAAATTTTATGCTATGGAAAAAAGCTTTGACGCTATAACCGACAGAATGAGCAACAGGCTTCGCTGCGATTATTTCACGCTTACGATATATTTCAGGCTTTTTATTCCGCTTATGTTTCCTCAGTTTGATAAGGGTATTTATATAGACAGCGATGTTGTTTTAACTTCGGATATTGCCGAGCTTTTCGATATCGATATAAAAGATAATTTTATCGGCGCTTGCAGGGATTATTCCATTGCGGATGTTCCTCCGCTTGTAAAGTATACCGAAAACGCAGTGGGAGTAAAAGGCGATGAATATATCAATTCCGGCGTTTTATTAATGAATTTAAAGAAAATGAGAGATAATGATTTTGAAGGTCATTTCTTAAATCTTTTAAATACCTATCATTTTGATTCAATAGCGCCGGATCAGGATTATATCAACGCTATCTGCAACGGAAAAATTCATTATCTTTCACAGGAATGGGATACTATGCCCGATAGCTCGGTACCCGTTGAAAATCCGAAGCTTATTCATTATAATCTCTTCTCGAAGCCATGGTGCTATGACGGAATAAAGTATGCCGATGAATTCTTTAAATACGCAAGCGACTGCGGATATATCGAAGAGATAAATGAATATAAAAAGAATTATTCCGACGAGCAGAAAAATTCGGATAAGGATTGCCTTGAGTTGCTTATAAGAAGAGGCACGGAGATCCCCGAAAATGAAGTTACATTTAAAAAAATGTTTGAAAAAGGAGTTAAAATTCGTTTATGAGCAAAGAAGATAATAGGCTTGAAGTAATAAAAAATATTAAAACCTATTCTGCCCTCGGCGAATTCCATAATAAGGTTGAAACTAACGATCCGGTTCTTTCGCAAAGCGAAAGCCGTGAAATTACCGACAGATATGTTAAAAACCGCAAAAAGCTTTCTTTCAAACTCAAAAGAGATGCCGCTACCGCTATAGCAAATGCGGCGACCTCCGTGATAAACAGGGATACGGTAATCAAAGGGTTGGATAAAATACCCGAAGATATAAAAGGCGTAATTATCACAAGCAACCATTTCAGTCCTTTTGAAAATACCGCCGTAAGACTACTTACGAAAAAACTCAATAAAAAGCTTAATATCATCAGTCAGACGACGAATTTTGCCATGAGCGGAATTATCGGATTTTTAATGAATTACGCCGATACTGTGCCGATTTCATCGGAGCCGCATTATCTTGCGAGAGATTTTTTAAGTATTTTAAAAGAGAAAATCGTGGATAAAGGGGAAGCGGTTCTTCTTTATCCCGAACAGGAAATGTGGTATAACTACAGAAAACCGCGCCCCCCGAAAAAAGGCGCTTACTATTATTCCGCAAAGCTTAATGTGCCTGTTATTTCCTGCTTTGTAGAGGTTATCGATACAGATAAAAGCTTGAATGATAATTTCAAAAAGGTAAAATATGTTCTTCACATTTTAGGCGTTTTGTATCCCGATATGAGTTTAGGCGCAAAGGGCGCCGCTCAAAAGCTTGCCGATGATGATTATAACTTGAAGATCAAATGCTATGAAGAAGTATATAATAAAGAGCTTGACTATACTTTCGAGCTCTCGGATATAGCCGGTTTTAAGGGTGAAAGCATTGGATAAAAGATTTTACACTGATTTTTCCGAAGATTTTGATGAAACCAAAAATCAGAATATCAAGCTTAAAGATGATTATAAATTTATAAGAAAAGACTTTTTATCAAGATTTTACTCGGCTTTTATCTATGCCGTAGCGGTTATATTTTCTTATCCCTATTGCAGATTTTTCCTTCATATAAAATTTGAAGGCAGAAAAAAGTTAAAAAAATTTAAAAACACCGGCATTTTTCTTTATGCCAATCACACTCAGCCTGTAGGCGATGTTTTCACGCCTGCACACGCGGTGTTTCCTAAAAGAATTTACACTATAGTAAGCGAAGCAAACTACGGAATTCCCGTTATAGGAAAAATCCTGCCTTATCTCGGAGCATTGCCGATTTTAAAAAGTGTGAGCGGAATTAAGGAGCTTACAAAAAGCATAGAAACAAGGATAGAAGAAAAAAAGTGCATTGTGATATATCCCGAGGCGCACGTCTGGGATTATTGCACTTTTATAAGACCTTTTGCGGATACTTCTTTTAAATTCCCTGCAAAGCTTTCGGTACCTGTGTTTTCTATGACGGCAGTTTATAAAAAATCTAAAATTTTTAATAAACCTAAAGCGATATATTATATAGACGGTCCTTTTTATCCTAAAGGTCAGTCGATAAAAGAAAAATCAGAAAGCCTAAAAAATCAAGTATTAGAAAAAATGACGCAAAGAAGTAAAGAAAGCAATTTTAAATATATAGAGTATATAAAAAAAGAGATATGATTTCATATCTCTCAGACAGTAGACAAAGTCCTCAGCAAGAGGGCTTTGTTTTTTTGCAAAGAAAGAGAAAATCATCGAAAAAAGG
>CAKSGV010000019.1 GCA_934454845.1 uncultured Eubacteriales bacterium
GTTTTGCGAGCGCTAGATTATAATACCACATCCCTCCTCGCTTGTCAACTCTTTTTTTTAACTTTTTTGAAGTTTTTATTTAATTTAATTTCAAATACAATATATAGTATCCAGCATTTAAAACCTTACTATGCGCCGGACTCAAGCAAGAATCTCAATTTACCTAATATTTTCTTTTCAGCCCTTGAAACCTGCACCTGTGACATTGACATTTTCTTTGCCGTTTCGCTTTGTGTTAAATAATTGAAATACCTAAGCCTTATTATCTTGCATTCTTCATCGTCAAGCTTTTTCAGAGCGCCGTCAACAAGAAGCTTATTATTGACATTTTCGTAAATTTCTAAGGCGGGAAAATCAATTTGTTCACCGTCATTATCGTCGTTGTCGGAACGCGTAAGAGAAACGGTTGAGCGGCAGGCACACAGCGCTTCCGAAACACTTTCCGGCTCCACATTTAAAAAAGCGGCTATTTCTTTAACGGTTGGCTCGCGATTAAACTTTAATTCAAGCTGATTTTTTACCTTTACGACTTTTAAATACAGCTCTTTAATACTTCTTGAAATTTTAACGGGGCCGTCGTCGCGGAAAAGTCTTTTTATCTCACCGAGAATTACCGGAACAGCATATGTCGAAAACTGAAAACCGCGGCTTTCATCAAAAGCGTCAGCCGCTTTTACAAGTCCCATACAGCCTGCCTGATAAAGGTCTTCGAACTCAACACCTTTACCCGTAAATCTTTTGCAAAGAGCGCTTACGAGTCTTGTATTATCGACGATAAGCGAATTTCTTTTTTCCTCAGTCTTTTCCATTTACGCAAAGCCTCGGAAGTATTCTTTTCTGAAAAGAGACGGTCGTACCTCTGCCGGGCTTTGAAGTGACGCGGAGATTATCGGTAAAGCTTTGCATTACCGCAAAGCCGAGGCCTGCTCTTTCTCCGCCGACAGAAGAATAAAGCGGCTGCATAGCAAGCTCGATATCTTCGATACCGCAGCCCTTATCCTTTATTCTTACCTTTAAAACGGAAGTATCGGTTATTTCGGCTGTTATGTAAATTTTACCGATAGTCTCCTTATAAGCATGAACTATGCAATTAGTAACAGCTTCGCTAACAGCGGTTTTTATATCGCTTATTTCTTCCAAAGTGGGATCAAGCTGGGTGGCGAAGGCCGAAACGCTTGCCCTTGCAAAGCTTTCATTTGAAGATTTTGAAAGCATAGTTATACTGAATTTATTGATTGTTTTCATAATTTTTATCTCCTTTTTGTTTCTCCGTCTATTGACGCAAGTCTTTCAATTCCCGCAAGCTTGAACATCTTTGTAAGCGAGGGCGAAGCACTGCTTATATGAACGCTGCCGTTACGCTTTGCCATAATTTTATATCTGCCCATAACAAGACCTATTCCCGAGCTATCCATAAAACTTACCGAGCCGAAATCCAAGACGAGCAGTGACGGCATATTAATTTCTACTGCCGAATCTATCGCTTCTCTTATCGACGCTGCGGTGTGGTGGTCTATTTCGCCGGAAATATAAGCCGTGAGGACTTCTCCTTTTACTCTTATTTCAACTGCCATTTTTATTCTCCTTTCAAAAAAAGCTGTCCGGCTTCTATTATAGAAGCCGGACAGCGAAAAAAATGTCACATTATGAAAGATGATTTAATTATTTTTATAAAAAGACGCCAGATAAAGCGAACCAAATACCAGGACAATTCCGCTTGTCAGTTTTTTTGCGGTTTCAAGCGCCTTCGAAGCGTCTTTTACGCAATAAACACAGTCACAAAATTGTGACGCAGTATTACAAAGAGTTTCTGCCAAAACGGATCTGTCAAGACCGGGGACTTCGGTTACGACGCAACCACCGCACAAAGGCAGGACTTCTTTTAAAGTTCCGTCGATATCCTTATCTTTCATCATAGCCACAACCGCAAAAACATTTTTATCCTGATTTTTTATAAATTCGCTTAGTGCCTTTGCCGCGAGGGGATTATGCGCGCCGTCTAAAATTACAGTGGGATTAGAGCTTACGATTTCAAGTCTTGCAGGAATGTATGCCTCAAAGATCCCCTTTTGAATATCAGAGATTTCTAATTTTATTCTGCTTGCTTCAAGAGCGGAAATGGCCGTCAAAGCGTTTTCGATCTGATAATTTCCTGATAAGCGTGATACATAATCGATATTTTTATAAGTAAATGAATTCGAGGAAAGCGATATTTTAACATTTTTTAAATCTTTGGTATCGGGAACTGTCACATTTTCCGCAAAAGTTTTGATGACATCCATAACTTCTTGCTCCTGATACGGAGAAACGACTGCAGAATTGTTTTTTATAATTCCGCACTTTTCTGCGGCGATCTTTTCGACAGTGTCGCCTAATATTTCTGTATGATCCAGACCGATATGGGTTATAACGGGAATAGAGTTATCGAAAACATTCGTGGCGTCAAGCTTGCCGCCGAGCCCTACCTCTATCACGGCATAATCAACCTTATTTTGATTAAACCAATAAAGTCCCAAAGCCGTTATAAACTCAAATTCATTGAGCGAAACATTGCAATCAATAATTTTCTCAGAAATTAAGACTATATCATTTTCGGAAATAAATTCACCGTTTATACTGATTCTTTCTCTGAAATTTGTTATATAAGGAGAAACAAAAAGACCTGTTTTAAATCCTGCACACCTTAAAACAGAAGAAATATAAGAGCTGACGGAGCCTTTACCGTTAGTACCTGCAATATGAAAGACTTTAAGATCTTTTTGAGGGGAATTTAATTTTTTTAAAACCTGTTTTATTCTTTCAAGCGACGGTGCTTTTGAAAAATTACCGAGTGAATGTATATAATCAAGGGTTTTAGTATAATTCATTTTTTCACCTTTCTTACAGAAATTTCCACATAAATTTTTGAATTTAATGCACATAATACTTTTGGGCGATAAAGAGAGAACTTTTTAAGCTTTATACTTAAAACTTTTTCCGCTTTATCCCCTTTTCAGCAGAAGATGTAATCAAACGCAGTTCCGGGTATTTAAGTTCAAATGCCGCAAAAATAATTAAGGGGATTGGCGGAATTACATCAGCTGCAATATAGAAAGGGACCGGCCGCGGCTAAAAAGCTCAGCGGTCGGTTTCTTTAATTTCCCAATTTATCGGTTTTAAACCAAAAGATTTTAACAGTTCATTTGTTTTTGAAAAATGGCGGCACCCGAAAAATCCGTTATAAGCCGAAAGTGGGCTCGGGTGGGCTGCGGTGAGCTTTTTATGAATTGGATTTGTAATAATATTTGCTTTATTACGCGCTTTTGCGCCCCAAAGCAGAAAAATTACAGGTGTCTGCTTTTTATTAAGCTCGCTTATTACCCTGTCGGTAAAGATTTCCCAGCCCTTATCCTTGTGGCTGTCCGCCATACCTGCACGAACGGTCAAAACCGTATTAAGCAACAGCACTCCCTGTTTAGCCAGGCAGGTAAGATCGCCGTTTGTGGGAATTTTTATTCCTATATCAGAATGCATTTCTTTAAAAATATTTTTAAGCGATGGCGGAGGCTCTATCCCTTTTTTTACCGAAAAGCAAAGGCCGTGAGCCTGACCGGGTCCATGATAAGGATCCTGACCGATTATAACGACCTTTGTATCCGAAAAAGAAGTGAGCTTTAGAGCATTAAAAATATCGTACATATCGGGGTAAACGGTAAAAGACGAATATTCCGATTTGAGAAATCGCCTTAAATTTTTATAATAAGGCTTTTTCCATTCGTCTTTTAAAATTTCATCCCAATCGTTTCCTATATTGACCACTATTTAAAACCGCCTTAAATATAATCGTAAACTTCTATAATACCGCTGCTGTGATAAAGTGACGGAGTGATCATTACCGAATAACCTCTTCCCGGCTCACAGCTCCATTCGACTGATTTTTTTCTCGGCACAGCCGTTGCGGCAAGCAGCATCATAATGGCTCCGCCGTGCATCATAACGGCACTGCTCGAAATTCCTTTATTCATCATATCTCTTACAACCATATTAAGACCAAGGGCAAGTCTTTTAACAAAATTTGAAGTGGACTCTCCTCCCTCGGGAGCTTCAAGCTTTCCGGAAGTCCAATCTGAATAGTCAGGATCGGTTTCAAGCTCTTTTGCAGTTTTGCCCTCAAATTTTCCGAAATCATATTCGGTAAGCTCGTCGATTATAACAGGTTCAAAACCGGGATAGATCACAGCACCGCTTTGTTTGCACCTTAACATAGGTGAAGAATAAAGCGCCTCTATATCGGGATAATCGGAATTTTCCCTTAAAAGTCTTAATTCCGTCAAGCCCTCGGGGCAAAGCGGAAGATCGGTCCTGTTTCCGATATAACAGCCGCGAAGATTACCGTCGGTAATTCCGCTGCGGATCAAATGAATTTTATAAGTTTTCAATAAATCAGCTCCGTTATAATTCTGTTGGATAAAAGCATTCCCTTATCCGTAAGACAAACAAAAGGATACTCGCTTTTAAGCAATCCTTCTTTTTCAAATTTTAACAGCCTCGGATCATTCTTTTCGCAATATGAAGAAATATCCGCTCCGCGGTTTGTCCTGAGACCGAGCATTACCTTTTCTTCAAGAGTTCCGCCGTTACCGTCAAAAAATGTTTCGGGATTTGTTAAGAATTTCTTATAATTATTAGGATAGAAAAAGCGCTTTTTATTTATAAATGAGTATGCCGACGGACCGATACCCAGATACTCCTCGCAGTTCCAATATTTTGAGTTATGAACGCTTTCATAATGAGGCTTTGAAAAATTGGATATTTCATAGTGGATATATCCGTGATTTTTGAGATATTCGCAGACAAACATATATTGCTCGACCTGCTCTTCATCTTCCAATTCACGAATTCTCTGTTTTGAAAATACCGTGTTATCCTCAACTTTAAGCATATACGCGGAAATATGCGGCGGAGATAAGCGCATAAAAGAATCAAGAGTGAATTTAAGAGTATTAAGATTGCTTTTAGGCAGACAGATCATAAGATCAAGCGAGATGTTTTTAAATCCCATGCTTTTTGCAAGATAATAAGCATTTCTTGCTTGCAAAGCGGAATGCGATCTGCCGAGCATTTTAAGCTCATCGTCTTTAAAGCTCTGCACACCGAGCGAAAGCCGGTTAGCTCCGGCAGACAGGGCGGCAGACAAAAATTCCTCAGTCATCGATTCGGGATTTGCTTCAACGGTGATCTCGCAGTCCTTTGTCAGCTCAAAGCTATCTTTAACGCAGTTTATAACCGTTTTGATATGGCTTTTTAAAAGCGATGGTGTGCCTCCGCCTATATATAAAGAATTAACGGGGCGGGCAAGTATGCCGCCCCATTTCTTAATTTCCTTTAAAAGCGCTGAAATATATGTTTTTACAAGTTCAAAGTCATAAAATGTTGAGAAAAAATCACAGTATGCACAGCGCTTTTTACAAAACGGAATATGAATATAAATACCTAAAAGCTCAGGCAAGAATCTCACCCTTGCAACTTCCGGGAACAGCCGCCGCATTTGCTTCATCAGTATCGATGTGCATAGCGAGAGCGTAACTGTCGCTTACTCTTACAACAACATCGTCAAACACAAGTGCTCTGCCCTCGGTCGGAATTTTAACGCTTACTATCTGCTTATCTTTAAGACCGAAATTCTCGCCGTCTTTAACAGTCATATGAATATGGCGCTTAGCGGCGATAACGCCCTCTTTAAGCTCAACTTCTCCGCAGGGGCCTACAAGTTTGCAGGCTCCGGAGCCTTTAACATCACCCGATTCTCTGATCGGAGCGGTAACGCCGATAGTTCTCGCGTCGGTTAAAGAAAGCTCAACCTGATCTTCTTTTCTGCAGGGCCCTAATATCGAAGCCTTTAAAGAAGACTTAGGGCCTACAACTGTGACTTTTTCCTCACAGGCAAACTGACCCGGCTGAGAAAGATTTTTTTTCGGAGTAAGCTTATGATCTTTTCCGAAAAGAACTGCCAAAGTTTCCTCTGTTACATGAACATGGCGTGCAGAAATTTCAACTAATACTTCTTTTGACATAAAAACGACTTCTTTCCTTAAATTTATTAATTTAATTTTATCATATTTAATCCGAATTACAAGTGTTATTTAAAATAAATTCTTAGCCAATATGCTGCCGTGCAGCTCCATGCGTGGCAGGCGCTGTTTAAAACCACATTTGAGTTAGAGGCGGGAGTAAATCTTTCATCGCCCGGAACAAAGCATTCGGGGCAGCAGTCAAACCCGGCTTTTAAGATCGCACCACAATATTCTTTTATCTCTTTTAACGCATCATCTTTCATATCGCATTTTATAAGAGCCTCGAGATAATAATGTTTCATAAAGGGTGTGGATATTTCAATCTTATCTTTTGAATTCTTTGCCGCTTCAAGCACAACAGCGCCTTTATTTGCATCAAAAATTCCAGAAAGCACTGCCCACACCTGGGAATGCATAGAAATTTCGCCGTTTGACGAAACAAACAAATTTTTATCGGAATCAAATTTTTCAAGCATTGATTTTTTGCATTTTTCAATCAGATTTTCAAATGTTTCGGTTTTTCTCCCGATAGACTTTGCCAAAACCGTCATTCTTTCAAGAACATAGGCAAAATAACCCAAAGAAGCAATATTCTTATCAAATCTTTGATGATCGATAAAAAAGCAAAGGTTTACGGCGCTGCTTTCAAAATCGATATGCCGAGCCACATATTCGACCTGTCTTAAAGCGATATCAAACAATTCCTCCGTGAGTTTCTTATCGCCTGTAAATTCATAATAATCATAAAGGCAAAGAATGATACAAAGTGAATAATCATAAAAATCCCATTGATCCGCGAATGGCGGAGAATCCTGAAAAACGCACTGCGGAATCATCCCTTCATTATTGGGATTTTCACAAAAAAGATAAATACATCTTTTTATAAGATCGATATTTTTAAACGAAACATAATCCGTGAGAGCCTGAAGCCTTAAGTCGCCTATCCATAAGCGCCTATCGCGCTTAGGACCGTCTTCAAAAACATCCTGTTCGCATTCTTTAAGAGTTTTTATGCACATTTTATCGATTTTTTCAAGCAAAGGATCGGAAGATTTATAAGGCAAAGCATCCGCTATATCCACCGCCGAAACGCTATCGATATAAAGCGCTTTTATTCTAACAGGGAAAAACACTGAATCCGCCCTTTTCAGCCTTAAATATCTAAATGCATATCTGCGCTCAAGGCTGCCTTTATACGGCAAAAACGGAATTGTTTTATAATCAGCCTGCACCCAGCCAAGCGAAACGCCCTTGCCGTGAGCCTCGGGTTTTTCCATCAATTCTATTGGCATTTCCGCAAATTCAAAAACTATATTAACAGGTGAATCCGCAATATGAAATTCATCCCTGTTATCAATCTCAATATTAAGATAACCGGTATAATGGTCACCGAAATCGATTATAATTTCATCTTTATCAAGCACTATCGGAAATTTGATTTCACTTATGAATTTAACTTCATAATCCTGAAAGCATTTTTCATTTTTTTCTATAGTTACTTTTGATTCGGCGTCAATTCTCTTATGCAAAAGCGGCTTTTTAAACGAAGCGGATTTCATAAACCTTTCTCCTTTTATTAAATTCGGTTACCGCAAAAATTTTACGGCAACCGAAATTTGAAATCATTGTGATTCCGAACTATCAAGTTTATATTTATCGGCATACAAATTATATTCGTCTTTAAATTCAATATTATTTGCCTGCTTATATTTCCGCAAGAACTTATGAGTATCAAGCTTGGAAGAATGAAGCTGTAAAGTATAAACGGCTATATTTGAGCAGTGATCGGAAATTCTTTCATAATTAGTAAGAATATCCGAATAAACAAATCCGAGCTGGATCGTGCATTTGCCTTCCTGCAGTCTTTCAACATGGCGCGCAGTAAGCTCGTCTTTCAGCTTATCTATGACCTGCTCCAGCGGCTCTACGTGAGCAGCAAGATCTATATCGTCGCTCGTAAAAGAATCAAAGGTCATATTCACGATCTCAACTAAAGCGTCGGTCAAAGTTTCAAGCTCTTTTGTAGCCTCTTTTGAAAAGATGATTTTTTTATCGCTGATCTCATAAGAAATTCCGCAGATATTAAGTGCGTGATCCGCTATTCGCTCGAAATCACTCAGCGAATGGATCATTCTGCCTACTTCGTGTGATTCCGAAACTGTCAGCTCGTTACTGCTGATTCTTACAAGATAGTTGCTAAGCTTATCCTCATATTTATCGGTGAGAGCTTCTATTTCTTTAACATATTCGGCGGTTTTAGCGTCGTATTTATTTATAAGCTCTATAGATATTAAAAACGCATTTCTTGAATACTGCGCCATTTCGTTAACAAGTCTTCTGCACTCTGAAATAGCAATAGGAGTGTTGTTGAAAATACGCTCGTCAAGGAATACCTCATGCGTTTTGGTTTTATCGCTCTTGATGGTCTTTCTGCAAAGATTGATAAGAGGTTTCTTAAACGGAATAAAGAATATAGTATTGATAATATTAAACAGTGAATGAACTACCGCTACGCCTATCATAGATATTTTCACCGTCATAAGCCCGGGAGAAACAAGCATTACGATATACATAGCTATCATACACAAAACTCCGCCGATGGCGTTTGTATAAACATGCATAGCTACCACTCGCTTGGCGTTTTTATTAGTGCCGATACTCGAAATAAATGCAGTCATACAAGTGCCGATATTAGCGCCGATGATAAGCGGAATTGCCGCCTGATAATCCATTCCCACGGAAAAAGCAAGCGCCTGAACTATAGCCACTGTTGCCGCGGAGGACTGAATTATTCCCGTGAATACCGTGGAAACCAAAAAAGCAAGTGCCGGGGATTTTGAAAAAGCCGTTAAGACATTCGAGTACTGCTTTACATCCGCCATTGAGTCGCTCATCATATTCATTCCGACCATTAAAATAGCAAATCCTATGAATATCTCACCGAGCTTCTGCTTCTTTTCGTTTTTCGAAAGCATCCTTAAAGCTATGCCCACAAACGCAAGAATAGGCGCAAATGTCATAGGCTTTAAAAGCACCATCCAGAAATTGCTGCCCGTATTGGAATTAAGTGTCAGGATCCATGCAGTAAGAGTAGTTCCGACATGGGAACCCATTATCATTCCGAATGTTTCCTCGAAAGCTAAAATGCCCGAGTTAACAAGTCCTACAAGCATAACCGTCATTGCGGAAGACGACTGAATTGCAACAGTTATCCCCGCTCCTACGGAAAAACCGAGGAAATCATTCCCCGTGACCATTTTAAGGGTACGCTCAAGTCCGCCGCCCGCCATTTGTTCAAGTCCGCCTGACATAACGCTCATTCCAAAAAGGAAAAAGGTAAGTCCGCCGAGCAGCATAGCCGCCATTGAAAGTATCTCTGAGGCCATTAAAAATCCTCCGTGTTTTTAAAATTCTACGGTTTTTCCGATGTATTCCTTTAATTCATCTATCGGAATTCTAACCTGCTGCATTGTATCCCTGTCTCTGACAGTTACGCAGTTATCGGTTTCGCTTTCAAAATCGTAAGTAATGCAAAGAGGAGTTCCTGTCTCGTCTTCCCTGCGGTAACGCTTGCCTATTGATCCGGCGTCATCAAAATCGACAGAAAAATATTTTGAAAGCTCGTTTTTGATTTCCATCGCCTTATCCGAAAGCTTTTTAGAAAGCGGAAGCACCGCCGCTTTAAACGGAGCGAGAGCAGGATGAAGTCTTAAAACTACCCTTTTATCGCCTTTTTCATCGGTTTCTTCATCGTATGCGTTGCAAAGGAATGCAAGCGCAACTCTGTCCGCACCGAGCGAAGGCTCAATTACATATGGTACGAATTTTTCATTGGTTTCGGCATCAAAGTATTCCATAGGCTCGCCGGAGAATTTCGCGTGCTGCGAAAGATCGTAATCCGTTCTGTCGGCAACGCCCCAAAGCTCGCCCCAGCCGAACGGGAAAAGGAACTCAAAGTCAGTTGTAGCTTTTGAATAGAAACAAAGCTCATCCTTATCGTGATCGCGGAGCCTTAAAGATTTTTCATCCATTCCGAGATTTAAAAGCCAATCGCGGCAGAAGGATCTCCAATAATCAAACCACTCAAGATCTGTTCCCGGTTTGCAGAAAAATTCAAGCTCCATCTGCTCAAATTCACGGATTCGGAATATGAAGTTTCCGGGAGTGATCTCATTTCTGAAAGATTTTCCTATCTGACCGACGCCGAAAGGCAGTTTCTTTCTTGTTGTGCGCTGAATGTTTTTAAAGTTTACGAAAATTCCCTGTGCAGTCTCGGGGCGGAGATAAAGAGTATTTGTGTTATCTTCTGTCACGCCCTGAAATGTTTTAAACATAAGGTTGAATTTTCTTATATCGGTAAAGTCGTGCGCTCCGCAGGAGGGACAGGCAATATGATGATCTTTTATATAATTCATCATTTCCACGTCGCTCATAGCGGCAGGGTTATCATTAAGCCCGTTTTCTGCGGCAAAATCTTCAATAAGCTTATCTGCTCTGTGCCTTGTTTTGCACTGTCGGCAATCCATAAGAGGATCGGAAAATCCTCCTAAATGACCGGAAGCCTGCCAAACCTGAGAATTCATAAGTATAGCGCTGTCAAGTCCGACATTATACTGATTTTCCTGAACAAATTTTTTCCACCAGGCGCGCTTGATGTTGTTTTTGAATTCAACGCCTAACGGACCGTAATCCCAGGCATTTGCAAGGCCGCCGTAGATCTCGCTTCCGGGGTATAAAAAACCTCTGCCTTTGGCAAGGTTTACTATCATATCCATTGTCTTCTGTGAATTATCCATTGATAATTTCCTCCAAATTGTCACATTTCTACAAATAATATAGTAATAAAATTTCCGACAAATGTCAACACAAAAAAGCAATTTTGAACTAAACATTCAAAAAAGTCCCCCCTTGACATTATTTTATGTATATATTATACTTTAAATAATGAAATTTCAGGGAGGAACAGCTATGGAAAACGGAAAAATCGAAGTCCATAATATTGATTTCGAAGAGTTTATAAAAGCGGTAGATCAGTGCAAGGGTGAGGTTTATCTTGAAACGGAAGACGGAGATTCTTTAAATCTTAAATCGCGTCTTTGCCAGATGATAGGCTTAAGCAATATTCTTTCAAACCCGGAAATCGGCGAGGCAACTATCCGTTGCACTAACCCCGAGGATGAAACGCTTCTTTTCAGATTTAATCTTTACGGTGAAATTCCCGAAAAGAAAGACTGATTATTTAGGAGAATTATAATGGCAGATTCAAATTTTCTTACTTATAAGGGCAAACCCCTCGTAAGAAAGGGCAATGAAATATATTACGGTTTAATGACCGAAAGATATATTGTTAGATTCGAAATTCTTTCAAGCAAAAAAGACGGATCTTTAGAAATTGCCGATAAGGTAAGTGTTAAGTTGCTTGACAGCAATACCGATAAACCTATGGATAAAAGAGTTAAAAAAGAAAGTGTTAAAAGCACGCTTTTTGATGCTCTCGATTTAGGCTTTACTTGGCTTGAAAGAGCTTTAAAGGAAAATTAAATAAAAAAATTTCCCCGTCGCACATAACATAAACTGAAGTGCGGCAGGATATTTTAATGCTGAATGCTATACAACATGTTTTCGCTCGGCGAAATAAAAACTGAAAAATTAATAATACAAAGCAAAAATCCTATCACTTTTGTGATAGGATTTTTGCTTTGGTGGACCAACAGGGACTCGAACCCCGGACCGACCGGTTATGAGCCGGTTGCTCTAACCAACTGAGCTATTGGTCCGAATGACTGATTTTCATCAGTCAAGCAATAATTATTATACCATAAAAGTTTATTTTGTCAATACTTAATTTTCGGTGTTTTCAAGCTTTTTATAAAGCGCCTTTATTTCTTCTTTAAGCGCGGAATTTTCAGGGTTTGAGAGATCATTATCTTCTAATAAAATCTCTCCTGCGCTAATTTCTGCGGCTTTGAGCACTGCCGCGTCTGCAAACAGATCGGCAATTTTAAGCTCAGGCAGACCGTGCTGCCTTTTTCCTAGAAAATCACCCGGACCGCGAAGACGCATATCCTCTTCGGCGATTATAAAGCCGTCTGTATTCTTCTTTATCACACCGAGTCTTTCGGCAGTCTTACCGTCTTTATAATCGGAAATAAGGATACAGGTAGATTTATACTTTCCTCTGCCTATCCTTCCCCTTAGCTGGTGAAGCTGTGACAAACCAAACCGCTCGGCGTTTTCTATCAGCATAATTGCCGCGTTAGGAACATCTATACCCACCTCTATTACAGTGGTGCAGACAAGAATATCTATCTCGCCGTTTTTAAAGCTTCTCATTATCTCGTCTTTTTTAGACGGCTTCATCTTGCCATGGAGCAAGCCTACTCTATATTCCGAAAAAGCTCCCTCGCTTATCTTTTTATAATAATCCTCGGCATTTAAAATATCCGAAGCCTCTTCTCCCTCTTCAACAAGCGGGCAGACTATATATCCCTGTCTTCCCTCGTCGATATGCTTTTTAACATAATTAAAAGCGCGGTTTCTGATATTCGAATCTATAACATAGGTTTCTATTTTTTGCCTGCCTTTAGGATATTCGTTTAAAATACTGATATCAAGATCTCCGAAAAGCACCAGACCGAGAGTTCTCGGAATAGGCGTTGCAGACATAACGAGAGTGTTTGAAATACTGCTTTTTGACGAAAGTCCTGCCCGTTGCATAACTCCGAAGCGGTGCTGTTCGTCAGTAATGAAAATACCGGCGTTTTTAAATGATACATCACTTGTTAAAAGAGCGTGCGTTCCTACCGCAACATCTATCTGCCCATTTGATAGCTTTTCTTTTAAATTCTGCTTTTTAGCTTTTGAAACGGAGCCCGTTAAAAGGCATACGGTAATTCCCGTGTTTTCATAGAAACTGCTTAAAGTTTTAAAATGCTGTTCGGCTAAAATTTCCGTCGGAGCCATCATAACCGCCTGATAGCCGTTTTTTACAGTGTTATAAATAACTCCTGCCGCAACAGCGGTTTTTCCGCTGCCGACATCACCCTCTATAAGCCTGTTCATTTTCTTTCCGCTTGCCATATCGCTTATGCAATCTTTAACGGCACTTAACTGAGAGCAGGTAAGCTCAAATGGCAGAGTTTTTAAAAACTCTGCCATAAAATCGGTCTTTATGACCCGCTCGCAGGCTGACGCTGATTTTGTTTTCAGCTTCATAAGTCCCGTTTGCAAAATAAAAAGCTCTTCGAAAACAAGTCTTCTTTTAGCGCTTTCAAGCGCCTCAAGGCTAACGGGAAAATGAATATTAAATATAGCGGTGGAAATATCGCAAAGCCTGTACTTTTCTTTTATTTTATCGGGAATAGGATCTTTCGGAAAGCCATAATTAAGTGCGGTTTTAACAAGCTTTGCTATCGCCTTTGAAGATAATTTTTCGCTGGCTTTATAAACGGGGCAAATACCCATAGCGCCTATACCGCAGATCTCCGGAGAGGACATTTGCGGCATAAAATTACCGTCGGATGTCACTTTTCCGTAAAACAAATACTCGCTGCCTCTTCTTATAGAATTTGCAAGATATTTGTTATTAAAAAGCGTTACGGATAAGCCTGCGGTGCCGTCAGAAATATTAAACTTATAAAGAGTCATATTTTTTCGTATATAATGCTCGCTGACTTCTGTAACGACTGTCGCTCTTACGCATACTTTATCTTCCGACAAGCTGTTTGAAATCGGAACAGGCTTTGAGAAATCCTTATAGCTTCTCGGATAATAACGCAAAAGGGCACCGATAGTATCGATGCCCAGACGGTAGAGCAGAGCGGCACGTTTTTCGCCGACTCCCTTTAAATATCTAATGTCGGAATTCAAATCGGACATAATCTTTTCTCACTCTACGGAAATTATAAGATAGTAAATCGGCTGACCGCCGTTAATAAATGTTATTTCAGCTTTAGAACCGAATTTCTCATTAAGAATTGCTTCTAATACTTCTGCCTGTTCTTGAGAAACATCTTCGCCGTACATCACGGTGATAAATTCGCTGTTTTTATTCATCAACTGACGGATAAGGCGAACAGTAGCCTTATCAAGCACGGTATCGGTAAAGGATACCTTACCGTTTGCAAGAGCGAGAAGCTCGCCTTTTTTGATCTTATGACCGTCAAAATCGGAATCGCGTGCGGCAAATGTTATCTGACCGGTAGCGATTTTTTCAGCGGCTTTCATCATTTCGATAGCATTTGTTTCGGCTTCTGCAGACTCATCATAATTAAGCATGGCTGTAACACCCTGCGGAATAGTTCTGGTATGAAGAACAAATACCTTTCTTGTGCTGATTGAAACTGTTTGCTCGGCTGCCATAATGATATTTTTATTGTTGGGAAGGACAAATACCGTTTCTGCCGGTGTGCTTTCTATAGCTCTTAAAATATCATCTGTGCTGGGGTTCATTGTCTGACCGCCGCTAACAACCGTATCCACGCCGAGATCCTTGAAAAGCTCAGCTATACCGTTTCCCGCACAAACAGAAACAAAGCCTACGGGTTTTGTTATTTCAGCCGGCTCTATTTTTTGAGAAAGATCTGAAGAAGTGGTTGGCTTTTTCTTGGAATTCTCCGCATCATGCTTCGCACGCTCATGTTGATCGCGCATATTTTCTATTTTTAAATGAACGAGCTGACCGAATGTAAGACCGTTTTCAATAGCGTTACCCGGATGGTCGGTATGAACGTGGACTTTTATTATCTCATCATCGTCAACTACTACAACGCAATCGCCTATGCTTTCAAGATAAGCCCTCAGCTCTTCCGGCTTTTTAGGGCAATCTGCGCTTCTGTTTACGATAAACTCGGTGCAATAAGTAAAAGTGATCTCCGTTTCATAGCTGCCTGCGGCACTTAAATTTTGCTCGGCAGTTTCTGATTTTTCCTGCGGATTATTGACTGACTCAATTATTCCGTTCCCTTTAAATACAGAGAGCATACCCTCTAAAATAAGTACGAAACCCTGACCTCCAGCGTCTACAACACCTGCCTTTTTAAGTGCGGGAAGAAGCTCAGGGGTATTTTCGAGAGCAACCTTTGCTCCCTCAATAGCCGCCTCAAATACTCCTATTTCGTCACTTCCGGCATTTAATGCCTCCTCGGCTTTTTCACCGGCAACGCGGGCAACAGTTAAAATAGTGCCCTCGGTAGGTTTCATAACCGCTTTATAAGCCGCTTCTACTCCGAGCTTAAATGCCGCGGCAAGATTTTGAGCGGTTACAAACTCGTCCTTTGCTATTCCTTTTGAAAATCCTCTGAAAAGCAAAGAAGTTATAACGCCCGAATTTCCTCTTGCTCCGCGGAGCAAAGCAGATGCATTTATCTTAGCAACTTCGCCGGCAGTGGCGTTCTGCGTTTTTTCAAGCTCTCTTACGGCATTAGAAAGAGTCATCGACATATTTGTACCCGTATCGCCGTCAGGCACGGGAAAAACATTAAGGTCGTCTACCCTTTTTCTGTTATTTGAAAGATTATTTGCGGCGGATATTATCGCGTCGCGCAGTATGTTACCGTCTAACAAAAGTGAAACACTCCTTAACCTGAAATTCAGGCTTAAAATTATTCTTTGATATCGTCAACTCTTACGACGACCTTATCAACATCGATTCCGGTATTTGTTTTTACAACATATTTTACCTTTTCGGTTATACTTGCGGCAATGGCGTTTATATTCATTCCGTAAGTAACGATAATATGAAGCTCAACATCTATAAGGTCGCTGTCGCCGGTAACTTTAATTCCGGTATCGAGCGAATTATCCTTTGAAATAAGTTTAAAAAGCTTTTGCTTGTTTGTACTCGGCGCCATACCTACCACGCCGTAGCAGGAAGTGACCGCATGGCCGATAAGCTTTGAAAGATATTCCTGAGAAATCTCTATTCTGCCGTTAATTGTTTCAAAAATTATCATATAAAAATCCTCCTGAATTATTTTTTATATTTATATTTCTCTATGGAAAAATATATATCGCTTTCAGTAGCCCTGACGCCGCTTTTTATATCGGAATCAAAAAACAGAATTCCAAGTCTATAGCATATGGGAATCTGGGGCATTTGCGTTAAAAGGATACTTTCAAGGTCAGCTGCAGAATAAGTGCCGGCAAAATATCCGTTATAAGCGTCTTCTATAGAAACAGCCGGAATATCCGTATCCTCTTCGCCTTCTTTGGGCTGCTCGGGATTTACCACTCCGAAAGCCGCGGAGCCGCCGGAAATAACAAGCGAAGAAAGATCCATATTTTTAAGAATCTTTATTTCTCCTAAATACAAATCAAAGGCTCCCGCCGCGAGATCGGCTGTATATTCGGCATAGCTTTTTTCTATTACTCTTATTTCAATTCCCGCCTCTTTAAGCTGATTTGCTATCTGAGAGGCCGCTGCTTTTCTCGAAGCATTTTCGGAATTTACGAGAAGACTTAATGTAATATGTCTTCCGGCGGAATTTACTCTGTAACCTGATTCATCTAGACTATTATAACCTATCTTTTCAAGATTCTCAACTGTTATTTCAAGATCAGACGAAAAATTAATTGTCTGTAATGCCTTTGTAGGCTCAAAATCGGGGTGGAAAAAGCCTTTTGCCGGCGAAGCATTTGTATAATAAGACTGCGAGCATACGGCTTTTCTGTCGATAGCCGAAGATATTGCATATCTTAGATATGAGTTTTCAAGCGCTTCGTTATTGCCGTTGATCCCGATATAAACAAGGTTATTAAGGTTTACATCGCACCTTTTCCCGCTCATTCTTACTATATTGCCGTCGGAAAGATCGGCATAGTAAATATCGCAGGCTCCAATTTCCACATAATGCGATTCGGATTCAAAATCGGGAGTATTTATAAGCTTGATTTTTTTTATCTCGCCCTTATCTCCGAAATATGCTTCGTTTTGAATAAAGTACATATTTTCCGTATCAGCTTTATATCTTCCGCTGCCAACAGGAGGAAGGATAACGCCGTCGGAATCGGCGGATTTATCGGAATTCTTTTTAATTATCGGAAAATCAAGCAGGTTTACAAAATATCTGTCATACCTCGAAAGCGAAAAAACCACCGTGTCCGAGCTTACCGCTTTTGCACCTGTGATTTCATAAAGCTGAGGACCGTAAGTTGCTGAGTTTTTAGCCGCCTCATAAGAATATATAATATCCTCTGTGGTTACATTCGAACCGTCTGTAAAAGCGACGCTTTTTATTTTCACCGTGCATTCCTTATCATTTACCTCCGCGCTTGAAGCAAGGCAATAATAAGGCTCAAAATTTTCATCGACCTTTATAAGCGGATCGTATAAAAGCTTTGCAAGTCTTCGGTTAAGCTCTGTCGAGGCAGTAAAAGGATCAAAGCTGTCGCTGAAATTGCACAAAAGCTCCGCAGAAACGGAAGCCTCATCCGTTTCTTTAGAACTTACAACGGAAGGCCCCGATTTGTTTTTATTTTTACATCCGCAGTTTAAAGCAAGAAACATCACAGCTAAAATCACCGCGAAAAATCTGCGCCTTTTCATTTTCTTCCACTCCGTTTACTCTTTATTCCCGGTCTATAAGAGGTTTTATACTTTTGCAAAGTCCTGAATCATCACATTCAAAAACACAGCCGCAAAGAATATTTTTACCCTTGGCAAATTCAAATTTTGACATATCTTTATTTTTGATCCGGTTGATAATTATTTCGGTCTTTACTCCCAAAACGGAATTTTCGGGTCCCGTCATTCCGAGATCCGTAATATATCCTGTGCCTTGCGGCAGTATCTGCGAATCGGCAGTCATAATATGCGTGTGAGTTCCGAAAACAGCACTTACCTTACCGTCAAGATAAAATCCGAGTGCCCTTTTCTCGCTAGTTGCTTCGGCGTGAAAATCTATGAAAATATATTTTGCGCCGTCTGCTTTAGCTTTTTTGATAAGCTCGTCTGCCGCCAAAATAAAATTATCGGTTTCACACCTATCCATAAAAAAACATCCGCAAAGATTTATAACAGCCGCGCTGAATCTGCCCTTATCAATAAGGCAATATCCGCTTCCATATTCCGATTTTATATTATCCGGCCGCAAAAGAAAAGGATTTTCATCAAGATAAGAGTATATTTCTTTATTTCTGAGAGTATGGTTGCCGCCTGTTATCACATCCGCGCCTGCGGCAAAAATAAGCTCTGCGCTATTCTTCGTTATTCCGTTGTTTTCTGCGGAATTTTCACCGTTTACTATAACAAGATCTGCTCCAAACTCTTTTTTTAGAACAGGTAATCTTTTTAATAAAAATTCACAAGCACCGAGCGAGCACACATCTCCAACAGCCAAAGCTTTCAAGCAAACATCTCCAAAATTTTTCAATATATACATTATATAATAACACAGTATTTCCCTAAATTCAATTCAAAAAATAGAAAGTGAGCATTTAAAAGAAAAACAGAGAAAAACGAAGAAAAAACAAGTTTGGGCAATGACAGTTTATTTTTTTGAAAATAAGTGTTGACAATTAAATTCCGCTGTGGTATGATAATCGGGCTGAAAGTGCGAAAAAATTTCGTATTTAGAATTATTTGGAGGTTTATGAAATGTCAACATTTATGGCAAAACCTGCTGAAGTTCAGCGTAAATGGTATATTGTGGACGCTGCCGACAGACCGCTCGGCCGCACCGCTGTAAAGGTTGCCGATCTTCTTCGCGGAAAAGGCAAGCCGGAGTTTACTCCCCATGTTGATTGCGGCGATCATGTTGTTGTAATCAATGCTGAAAAGGCAGTTTTAACAGGAAAAAAGCTTGAAAAGAAATTTTACCGCCGTCACACCGGCTTCATCGGCGGACTTAAGGAAGTTAAATACGCTACACTTATGAACACCAGGCCGGAGCTCGCAGTTGAGCTTGCAGTTAAGGGAATGGTTCCCGATACCACTATCGGCCGCAAGGCTCTTACCAGACTTCACATCTATAAAGGCGAGAAGTTTGATCAGGTTGCCCAGAAGCCCGAAAAGATTGAATTTTAAGAAGGGAGACAGAAACAATGTTTGAAGGAAAGCCTTATTTTTACGGCACTGGCAGAAGAAAAAGTTCTGTTGCCCGCGTTCGCGTTTATAACGGTACCGGTAAAATCACTATTAATGATCGTGATATAGACGAGTATTTCGGTCTTGAAACACTTAAGCTTATCGTTCGCCAGCCTCTCGCTCTCACAGATAATATCGGCAAGTTCGATATTGTTTGCCGCGTTACCGGCGGCGGAGTTACCGGTCAGGCCGGCGCTATCCGTCACGGAATTTCAAGAGCTCTTCTCCAGGCCGATGAGGAGCTTCGCCCCGCGCTTAAGAAAGCCGGATTCCTCACCCGTGACCCGAGAATGAAAGAAAGAAAGAAGTACGGTCTCAAAGGCGCTCGCCGTGCACCGCAGTTCTCAAAGAGATAATTATTTATCAAAGAAAATGGCTTGTTTACAGGGTTTCTACTCTGTAGCAAGCCTTTTTTGATGTCCATTTGATGTCCAAACACTTAAAAAATTAGTTTCTGCCTTTTTTATAGTGGGAAAGTATTTGCACAAAAAGAAAAGCGGCAAGCACAAAGCCGCCGCTAATCTATAAGTAAAATTTGGATTGCTTATTCTGCGTTTATTACCGTTGCCGCCTCTGCCGTAAAGACGTTAAAGCCGCTGTCGGTGCAAAAGTGATTTAACTGCGCTCTTGCGTTTCTGTCGGTTGCTGCGTTGTCGATAATCCACTCGGCACTATTAAAGAGCCTGTTTGCCGCTTCATACTTTGCCTTTGCCGTGACAGGCTTATTATATGCCGTGTTTCTCTTTGCGGCGTACTGGGCAATATATTCCTGTGTTGCTGTGTCCTTTGAAGTGGTTGCGGCAAGGTGGGAAAGCTCATCAGAGGAAAGGTCATCAAACGCCGAAAGGAATTTAACTACATTCTCATCAAGGAAGCCCACCTTGCGGAGAGAGTCCATTTTCAGCGTTTCAAGTTCCTGCTTGCTGTTTTCTTTGAGTTCGCTTATAAAGGCGGCTGCCGTTGATTTTAATCTTTTTTCCGCTTCGCCGTTCCACTTGTAAAACGCTTCCGGCGTATAGTTCTTTTGTGCCTCTTGGCGTTCGTTTTCATACTTCTTTACCCAACTGTTATAGCGGTTAAAACTGTCTTTAATTTTGTTAATTTCCATTTTTGTTTTCTCCTTTAATATGTACTGTTATTTTGCCGTCTACGATATTATTTTCGTGAGCGGCTTGTTTGATTTTATCGAGGATTGATTGCACTTCGGCAAGGTTTGTCTTGCTTTTTATGCTTTCCTCAATGGCTTCCAGCCGTTTATTGATTGTCTGCATAGTATCGCACTTCCTCGCCAAATGAACGGCTTATTGCTTCCGCAAAGCCGTATTTTTCTTTATCTGCTGCCGGATAACAAACCTCTGTTATAGTTCCGCTTACAGCTTCCCTATAAAGGTCAAGTATCGGCAGCCGCTTCTTTGTGCCGTCTTTGAATGTTACGGTACTGTATAGTTCGCCGTTTTCTTTCAGCTTTTTCTCGGCAAGTTTTAGCCGACTTTCAAAGTCTTTCATATTTTCACCCCCCTTACAATTTCACTTTGTACCGCTTGCCGTCTGTCATATCATCAACGATAATATAACGCCCTGCTCCGGTAATAGTAATATTTTCGTTTCCTGCGGTTTTTAACTCGTTCGGCACTTCCTGTCCTTTGCGATGTAAAACAGCTTTAAAACGCCATTGCGTGCCGCTTATTTTATCGGTTATTTGACAGGTGTGCCGCTCTCCTAATGTGATTGATATAGTATCAGTGTTAATTTGCTTTGTATGTGCCTTAAAATTGCTTGTAAGGCTTTTTATGCCCATACCTAATACAAACGCTGCACAAAGGGAAAGCACGAATATAACGCATTTATAACTCTTTTTCATTGCGTTTATTGCTCCTCTAATTGTTTCTCTATACGGTCAAGCCGTGTTTTTATTTGTGCTAATTCAACATATCTCAATCCGTGCCTCAAAATGCTGTCACTTGCCGAAACTCTGATACTTGCGTTTTGCGTTTCATCTTCGGCAACAGAGCAGAGCGTATCAATAGCAAGTGTTAAGCGTGCTGTAAGACTGTCGCAAGCCTCTGTCAAGATGTTGTTCTTTAATGCCTCGTATTTGGCTCTAAAATCGTCTGTATTGAGCCTTTTTGTTATGGCATATACAGACACGCCCGAACGCTCTGCGGCTTTTCTGACACTTCCGCAAGAGATAAGAGCGGCAAGGACTTTTTCGTCATTGATTTTCAAGGTATCACCCCCCTTTTTATCGTCTTTTTTCTTTTGGGTTTAATATAAACCATTGTCGTATATCCTCATTAGTCGAATTGCTCCACTGAAAAAATGGTTGATATTATAATCAGCGTTAAAGCCAGTATTAAAATAACTTTCTATCAATGTGGGGTATTCTTCGGCTTCTATGTACATATCCTCGCAAATAGGCAAACGCTCTATTATTTCGCCTACCTGTTGCGGCTTTAAATAAGGGTGTTCCTTGCCCATATAAGCCCTGTAAGTATCAAAGTAATATCTGAATATGCTTAATACTTCATTGAGCGTATACGGGCAAGAAATGGAATTATATTGCTTAATTGCTATACGGTTAAAAATTTCATAATCAAACATAATAATCACCTTAAAGGGAACAGGGGCAAAAGCGGTAGCGTTTGCTCCCTTATACCCTTATACAAAAACAATTTCAATTTCTTTTTCAATGTCAATATCAGAACAGTATCAATAACAATATCAGTATCAATTTCAGTATCATTATCATTATCGGTAGCTTTTGTATACGGTTATATTCGTTCGTATACAATCGTAGATTATTCTTCTTTGTTGTAGCGATTATTAACATTGTTTCTGTTTTTTTCGCAACGCTGCTTGTACTTTTCATTATCGCTGTCAAAGCGGCTTTTCATAAAGTTAAATATACCCTGTAAGGCTGCGTTTTCACTTTCAAAAAGAACGCCGTTGCAATGATAATCAAAAATAGCGGTCAATAATATGCCCTTTTCCTCATTGCTGAAAGCCGATAACAAGCTGTACCAGTCGTTGTATAATACAAAACTGTTTTTCATTGGTTGACCTCTGATAAATACTTTTCAGCCGAGAGAGTGGCAAGCTTAATATTTTTTAGCCGGCTATGCATAGTTCTTGCAAAGCGTTCTACTTCGGCACGGTCAGCAGGCAGAAAAAAGCCGTTGTTTATACCTGTATTCACCGAAAGAATAACTTTGCCGTTTCTCCTTAAATTGTGTATTTCCTGCGTGATACTGCGTGTATCGCAATTATAATACTTGGCTAATTCTTTTGCGGTGATTGCGTTTTCTTCACCCTCTTGGAGCAGTTCCATTATAGTTAGCCGTTTCATATCTGCACCGCCCTTTTGCTCTCGCAGTTCAAGGTTTCAAGAAACAAAGGAAAATTTATCATTGTTTTTTTGCCGATTTTCAAGCAAGGAATTTTCCCTTGTTTTTCCATAATGCGAATTGCGTGTTCGCTCAATATGCCCGTTGCGGCAACTTGCCGAATTGTCAAATAAGTATCATTTTTCATTTTTACCCCTTTTCCGCCCTTGCAAAATATAACGGAATGAGTTATACTATAACAAAGGCTATATTTTGTTGGTTTCAAATTGTGGTCTTTCCTAATGCTATGAGTTGCCGCCCGTAGCATTATTTTTTTGTGTTTTCTTCGGAAAGCTCTGCCCATTTCTTTGCCCAATAACGAGCATTGATTTCTTTTACTTTTTCTTTATTAGCGGCTCGCCATTTCTGATAGTACAAATTTCGGGCTTGGCGTGCCTTTTCCTGTGTTTCCGATATTTTCATTTTTTCACCACCTTTTTTGAATTTGTCCTCTTGACAATTAGAGTATATCATATTATAATGTAGATGTAAAAAAACAAAAATCAACATAACAATTATGATATATAAGGATGTGTAGATATTGGACTACAATTTGAAAATTATGGGCGAACGAATTAAAACACAGAGAAAAGAACTGGGATTATCCCAATTTGAATTAAGTGGTATGCTTTACTGTGATAGAGGAGTATTGGGGAAATATGAAAAAGGCGAACGCATTCCCCCTCTGGATTTATTGTTTAGAATGTGTGAGAAGTTTGATTGTGAGTTAGGATATTTACTCGGTGAATATGAAGAAAAGACAAGAACGGATACTGATATTTGCAAAGAAACATATTTATCGTCAAAAGCAGTTGAGTCGTTAAAAACTTTTAAATCCTCAATCGAAAACAAACAGATCATATCTTTCCTTAATCTGCTAATTGAAGAATTATACAATAACCGATATATATGTGGAGATATTTGCGACCTAATAGAAAATACTAATGATTATTTTTCTAAACTTCGTTCAGCACCCGTCAAATTACGCTATGCTTCAAGTGCAAAAGAAGTACACGAAACAGGAAAAGAAATTGCAGACTTATCAGCGGCTGTGAATGGCGGCAAGTATGTTTTGTCAGAATTTTTCGGAAAATTCCTTGAACAGTTTTGCTTGTCAAAAAGCGGACTTTCATCTGATGAAGTAAAAAAATTAAAAATAGCTTATTCGGATATACAACAACAAGTATATAAGGACGGTGTAAACAATGGCTGCGATAAATAAGCGTGGAGATACATTTCAAATTGTTGTTACTCTTGGGCGTGATACCAACGGTAAAAAGATACGAAAAACAACGACATACAAACCGCCGGAGAATACAACGCCCAAAAAGGCTGAAAAATTGGCTGCTGAATTTGCCGTTGAGTTTGAAAGAAAATGCAAGGGAATGACCTCATTAAACGAAAATATGCGGTTTGTCGATATGTGCGAATGGTTTATTGACAATTACGCAAAGAACGAATTAAAAGAAATAACCGCATATAATTACGAAAGTCAGATAAAAAATCATCTGTTGCCGGAATTAGGTAATATCAAATTAAAGGACTTTACTCCTGCTAAAATTACAGCTTTCTTTTCAACAAGAGATTATGCACCTGCCACTTGCCGAAAAGTCTATATTATTATGCAAAGTGTTTTTGCCCGTGCCGTAGAACAGGGATTTTTGAAAGAAACGCCTTGCACAAAAGCGGTTATACTACCAAAGGCAAAGACAGCAAAAGAAAAAAAGCCTTTTCTTGACGAAAATCAAGCAAAAGAGCTTTTGAGTATGGTACAGGACTATTCACAATTTAATACGATAATCAAAGTGCTATTATACACGGGTATGCGGTCGGGTGAATGTTTGGCGTTGCGTTGGCAAGACATAGACTTTGAAAACCGCACAATACATATTGAGAACACACTAACAGATGTGGGCGGTAAGCATTGGTTGCAACCGCCTAAAACGGCTACAAGTAACCGCTTTATAGGTTTGTCCGATGTATTAGCAGATATTTTGAAAGAGCATAAAGAACAACAGGATATAAAAAAAGCAGCTGCCGGTTGCCTTTACAAATATCCGGAAATGGTATTTACAACGGAAAGCGGAAATTATATTGACCGTTCAAGACTTAATACACAATTCAGACGATTTGTGGAGAATACAAGTTTTGAGTTCGCAACGCTCCATACTTTACGCCACTGTAACGCAACTCTTTTAATAAATAGTGGTATTGATTTAAAAATCGTCAGTGAATTGCTCGGTCATTCCGATGTTTCCACAACGGCTAATATATACGCTGATGTTTTGCAAAGTTCAAAGGCAAAAGTTGCGGACTTGGTATCACTTAAATTAAAGTAATTTGATGTCCGTTTGATGTCCAAAATTATAAAACGCTATTGCAAGTTATAAAATTTTGTGATACAATATTGCTTGCAAAGCCGCATAATATAAGGATTTGTTAAAAGATATAAAACGATATTAAACGGCGTTATTATAACTCAAAGAGATAATTTTTCTTCTTATAAAAAATCACTTCCCGAAAAAGGAAGTGATTTTTTTATATTCTGCTAAAAAACAAAATGGTTATTCCTAAGCATATAAGAGAATAAATAACCGCATCGGCAATTTTTCTGCCCGTTATTTTTCCGTTCCTTAAAATTGCGAGAAAAAGTATCGGCACGCTCCAAAACATAGGATTAAATTCAAAAGCGGATTTTATATCGCCTTTAAAAAATGAAAGATAAGCGCGCGTCATTCCGCAGCCGGGGCAAGTGATACCGAAAATTTTTTTAAAAATACAATTTATTCCTGTGAAATAAACTGCGGCAACTCCTAAGAAAAACACCGAAAATTGCAATAATGCTTTTTTTAAAAGTTGCTTTGAATTTTTATTTGTCATTCAGAAAGCGGGATTCCGTTTGCGTCGGTATCAATCTTGCCGCAAAGAATAAGTATTCCCTCAATAACACCCCATATTGTTCCTATAGATCCGCAGCTTAAAAGAGTCAGGGCAATCTGAGCAATTCCTTTACCGTTGTAACCCAAATAGAAGTTATGAATTCCAAAACCGCCCAGAAAAATTCCGAGAAGACCGGCTGTTAATTTCGATTTCTGCATAGACGGATCAATCTGAATTTTATTTTCTATAACATGACCGCAGTTAACGCAGAAAGCTGCACCCGGCTCTATCTCTTTTCCGCAATTTTGGCAGAATTTATTACCTGTTCCCTTTTCAAATCCGCATTTAACGCATACGGCAGCGTTTTCATCGATTTCGTTTCCGCAATTTCTACAAAACATAATATCCACTCCATACTTTTTATTAATTTTATATTATCATACTTTAAAAATTATTTCAAGTGTTATAAAAATATTGACAAATTTAATTGCTTGTACTATAATATTTTGCGTAACAGTTTTCCTTTTTTCAGAGAGGCGGCGTTCGGTGCGAGCCGTCATTAAAGGAGTATTTAAATAACTGCAGCGTTAATAAAAAAGCAGGAAACTTGCTGAAATTTGAGTTGCATCGCGGATGATCTTCACCCGTCTCAAAGAAATTTGAGGCGGTTTTTTGCGTTTTTAAAGAAAGGATGTTTTATTATGGAAATACAAATTAAAAAATCACAAGTTAAATCCGAAAAGCCGGATATTTCCAAGCTCGGATTCGGAAAGTATTTTACTGATAATATGTTTATTATGGATTACTCTCCCGAAAAAGGTTGGCATAACGCAAGGATCGTTCCTTTCGAAAAATTATCGGTACATCCGGCATCAACCGTTTTTCATTACGGCGTTGAGATATTCGAGGGTCTTAAGGCTTACCGCAGAGCAGACGGCGAAGTTCAAATGTTCAGACCAATAGAGAATGTCAGAAGACTTAACCGCTCGGCTGAAAGAATGTGCCTGCCTCAAATTCCCGAGGAAGATGCAATGCAAGCTCTGATTACATTTGTTGAAACAGAAAAAGATTGGACACCCGCAAGCTTCGGAACCTCTCTTTATATCCGCCCATTTATGTTCGGGAATGATGAAAGTCTGGGAGTTCACGCAGTTAAAAACGCAACATTTGTGATAATCGCGTCACCCGTAGGAAGCTATTATGAAGAGGGAATAAATCCTGTTAAGATTATGATAGAGTCTAAAGATGTAAGAGCCGTCAGAGGCGGAACGGGCGAGGCAAAGTGCGGAGGTAACTATGCCGCAAGCAACCGTGCAGGAATGCTTGCAGAGAAAAAAGGCTACTCCCAGGTTTTATGGCTTGACGGCGTTGAAAGAAAGTATATCGAAGAAGTCGGTGCAATGAATGTTATGTTTAAAATTGACGGAAAAATCGTCACTCCGGCTCTCACCGGTTCAATTCTTCCCGGAATAACGAGAAAGTCATGCATAGAAGTTTTAAAAGATGAGGGATACGAAGTTGAAGAGCGGCTTTTATCTGTCGATGAGCTGATCGACGCGGCCGAAAGCGGAAAGCTTGAAGAGGCGTGGGGCACAGGCACGGCGGCAGTTGTTTCTCCTATCGGAGAATTAAGCTATAAGGATAAAAAATACATTATAAATAACGGAAATATAGGTGCCGCCACACAGCATCTTTATGATGTTTTAACCGGTATTCAATGGGGCAGAACCGAAGATAAATACGGATGGACTTATCATATAAAATAACATAATGAATAACAGCTTTTATATCATAGACGCTCACTGCCATATCTATCCTGACGGCATAGCTTTAAAGGCCGCAAGCGCCACAGGCAAGTTTTACGGCGGTGTCCCCGCCTGCTCAGGCACGGTATCGGAACTTTTAAGCAAATTTGAAAAAACAGGAATTGACAAAGCGATAGTTCAGTCCGTTGCAACAACTCCGCATCAGGTTAAAAGTATCAATGAATTTATCTCCCGCGAGGTTTCTTTGAATTCCAATAAACTGATCGGTTTTGGTACTCTTCATCCGGATAGCGCTGACATATCGGGGGATTTAGCCCATTTAAAGGAATTAGGGCTTAAAGGAATAAAGCTTCACCCTGATATCCAGGGATTTAAAATAGATGATTACCGCTGTTTAAAGATCTACGAATTATGCGAAAAAGAAAATATCCCCATTCTTATGCACACCGGTGATAAAAGATTTGATTATTCAAATCCGAACAGGTTAATACCTATACTTAAAATTTATTCCGGTTTAACCGTGATAGGAGCGCATTTCGGAGGCTACACCATATGGGATACAGCGAGCAAAGAAATTTGCTCCGCTCCCCTGCCCGATAATTTTTATGTAGACTGCTCTTCGAGCCTATCTTTCCTTTCACCTGAAAAAGCGAGAGGGATCATTTTAAGATACGGTGCCGACAGGGTGCTTTTCGGAACAGATTACCCGATGAACGATCCTGAAAACGAATTAAAATTATTTTTAGATCTTAATTTAAGCGAAAAAGAGCAGAAAATGATTTTAAGCGAAAATGCAAAAAGAATATTAAAGCTTTAAAAAATCCGAACACGAAATATTCGTGTTCGGATTTTTTAATCGTCAAAATTTATTCTTTTTTCTTCTACAACAAGAGGTCTTTTCATAATCTTAGAGTTTATATTAAGTACATATTCTCCCAAAAGCCCTATAAAGAAAAGCTGAATGGAGCCAAGCACAAATACTCCGATAAGAATAGGTGCATTTCCTGCAGGGAAAGAATCCCAATTTACAATTTTGAGAACTGCATAGACGAGCGCAACCAAAAGGCTTAGAACCGACATTATAAATCCGCCGATCATAGCAATTCTAAGACCTATTTTAGTGTATGAAGTAAAGCTGAGCATTGCGGCGTCATAAAGCGTATAAAAATTATTATGAGTTTTACCTGCTCGGCGCTTAGGCTGATCATAAGGGATTTCTTTTCTCTTAAATCCAAGTTCCGCAACAATTCCTCTTAAAAACGGTTTCGGATCGTCAAGTTTTCTTAAAACTTCGACAAAGCTTTTATCATAAAGTCCCGAGCCTGTAAAATGCTCGATCTGCTCGACATCGGAAAACTTTTTTATCATTTTATAGTAGCAGGTTCTCAAAAATCTTATAAGTTTATTTTCTTTGCTTGTGGTTTTGATACCTATAACTATTCTATACCCGTTTTCCCATTCTTTAACATATCTAGGTATTAACTCAACAGGATCTTGAAAATCGCAGCACATACTAATTGTGCAGTCACCTGTGGTCTGACAAATTCCATAATAAGGAGAATTGAACTGCCCGAAATTTTTTGCATTGAAAATTGCTTTAATATGCTTATTATTCCTGCAAATTTCTTCAAGAAGAGGCCGAGTATTATCCTTAGAATCATTATCTATAAAAACAAGTTCCCAATCGTATTCGGAAAGATCATTATTAAAAACAACTTCTATAGCTTTAGCCATCGGAACGACATTTTCTTCCTCATTAAAGCAAGGTATAAGGACACTTATTTTCTTTTTTTCAGCAACAGCCATATTTTTTCATCCAATCATAAGTTATTTTAATGCCATCTTCAAAAGAAATATCGGGTTTAAATCCCGTATCAGCTGTGAGCTGAGAAATATCAGCGCATAGATACATAACTTGATTATCATTATAAGGAATTTCTCCGATACCGATTTCGGCATCTTTATTTACGATATCGCGAAGAGAAACAATATAATCCTTCAGCTTTCTTGTTTTTCCTGATCCTAAAGGATAAATTGCGCCGTGTTTTCCCTTTTCGCCCATAAGATAAAAAGCCTTTGCCGCGTCATCGCAATGAAGAAAATCCCAATCCTGCTCACACGGAGTAAAAGAGCACTTTTCACCTTTTGCCAGCTTGGATATTGTTGACTGAATAATTGCGTTAGGGTTGCCTTTTTGACCGTAAACACTTAGAATTCTTGCCCAGATATGCCTGATATTAAGGTTATAGGCATAAATTCTGCTTAACTTCCCAGCGGCAAGCTTTGCTATGCCGTAACCCATAACCGGATCAGTGGGAGTATGATCAGTAAGTTTTTCTTTAACCGGACCGTATTCAGCCTGAGAACCTGCTCCGACAAAGCAGGAGCAAGAAAGTTTATGAGCTAAAGTAACGGCATCTAAGGTATATCTGATGTTATCATTTTGAATATACGCGTCATTTCTGGTATTACCAAAAGTTCCGAGCCAGGCAAAATGATAAAAAACATCGCACTTTTCTTTTATTTTATCTGCGGCGGATAAAAGATCTGTTATATCTGCATCTACTGCGGTTACAAGCGGATTTTTAAAAAAATCATCATTTTTTGTCTTACCCGGCTTACACAAAGCATAAACTTTCACATTTTTCGAAACAAGGTATCTTATAAGTGCCGAAGCTATCATTCCTGTTGCACCTGTAACAACAGCCGACTTCATAACAATTCTCCCCTTTTAACTATTCTTCTACAAGCGGTATAAACATCTGCTGTTCAAGCTCTTCTCTCGGCAAGAAAGGAGCCAGATCTTCAAGCGGAGGACTTACAAGAGTTCCATCGGGCAAGCGCTTTGTACTGCTCTTTGGTTCCCAAACCTGAACGGTATCGGTGAAAATTTCGCAGAAAGCAAAGCCGTCGGTTTTAAGAGTCCTTTCAACCGCTTTTTTCATTTCTTCATTACTGTGAGCGCTAAAATACGGCAGACCGAAAGCTCCTGCAATTTTTGAAAAATCCGGGAAAGAAAGATCTCCGCTTTCTGGGCCGATTCCAACTTTACAGTGGTCTTTAAAAAGATTGTTCTGAGTTATTCTGATACTGTGGTAGCCCTGATTGTTTATTAAAAATACCTTTATAGGCAATTTATTTGTGACAATTGTCTGAAGCTCCTGCAAATTCATCATTATGCTTCCGTCGCCCTCAAGGCAAATCGTATCCTTTTTGCCGCCTGCAATACAAAGGCCTATAGCGGCAGGCAGACCGTAACCCATACTTGCAATCGCACTGTTTATGATAAATCTCGTATCTTTCTTAATAGTCCAGTTTTGATGTCCGACAACACAGCAAGCGCCGTTGCTTACGGCTGTAAGCGAGCCTTCAGGCAAAGAGTCTGAAAGGTGCTTTACAAAAGCAAAAACATTTGCGGTCTCACCGTTTTCTTCATAGTGTCTGGGCAAAGTTGCAGGATAATTTTTCTTCCAATAAAGGCATTTTTCGCGCCAAGACTCCTTATCGAAAACCGGAGATTTTAAATCCTTGGTTTTGCGGACTACCGCTTCAAGGAAATCTTTTGCATCAGCAAATATGGGCATATCTATATGAATAGTCGGCTTTTTAAACTCCGCCTTATCGATATCGACCATTATAACTTCTGCAGCTCTTGCCCAGGTTTTAAAGCTATATCCCACCTGTCTTAAACTCAGTCTTGTACCGATAGCAAGCAAAAGATCAGAATTCTGAACGGCGAAATTTCCCGGTCTGTCGCCCATATTTCCGCCTCTTCCGCAATAAAGAGGATTATCATCTTCAATAACATCGACGCTGTTCCAATAAGTTACAACCGGAACGCCGAGTTTTCCTATTGCTGATTTAAAAGCTTCATATCCGCCTGACAGTCTTATTCCGCCTCCGGCATAAATCACAGGTCTTTGCGCTTTCTTTATTTTTTCTAAAATTAAATCAATTGTTTCTTCGCTTACAGGCGGAGGTAATAATTTATCATCGCTTTCAGGGTTATATCCTTTAAGATTATCCGCTTCAATAAAGCTACCCTGATAATTAACCGGAATATCAAGCCAAACAGGACCTTTTCTTCCGGTATTTGCCAGATGCCAAGCCTTTTCGAGCATATATTTTATATCCTCTGGCTTTTCAAGCATTTCGGCATACTTACACATACAAGAAACCGATTTTGTGATATCGAATTCCTGATCACCTACCGCGCGAAGAGGAATACCATCGGTAAACTGCAAAGCATATCTTGCAGTTGTATCATATCTTACCTGCCCGCTTATAACAAACATCGGAATTGAATCGAGCCAACCGCCGACAACGCCTGTTATAGCATTAGTCCCCCCGGGGCCTGTTGTCACGCAAAGCGCCGCAATCTTATTATTGAGTCTTGCATAGCTTTCTGCGGCAATGGCGCTTGCCTGTTCATGATGGTTATAAGTGCAATGGATTTTTTTATGGTGGCCGAAAGCGTCATTTAAATGCATTGCTCCTCCGCCTACAACGGTGAAGCAATCTGTAACACCTTTATTTGCCAAAAAATCCGCAACATAGTCTGCAAGTCTTATTTTCATTTATTTTCTTCCTTTTTATTATTAAATGCCCAAAATTTATTAAGTATAAAATTAAGAGGAATAGTTATGAGCAGCGAGCCTAAGCTTGCTATATAATAAGGAATGCCCGCATTGCTTAACAGCACCTTAATAATCGGAGAAAGAACGAGTCCTGTTACTCCGTAGCAAATTACCGTTTTTAAATATGCCTTTAAATGGACTTTAAATTTTTTGTTTCCCGATTTAAAGACAAATCGGTTATTCCAATAGTAAGAATTTGTTACGCTTATTATAAAAGCCAAAATTGAAGTATAAACAATCCTGACCGACTTAACCGAAGCTTTGATACTTAAAAGCGAAAGCAGCTTTAGGGTTAAACCGAATTCGGCGTTTTTAAACAATATATAGAAGCAGAGCATTTCTATTCCGTAAGAAATTGCGGTGTTTGAAACGCCGACAAGTCCGAATTTTATAAACTGAATCAACGGAACAAGCTTTTCATTACTTAGCAGGTCCTTTAATTTACCCATTATTTACAGCCTCGATTATTGTTTTAGCCATATAGTCAATCATATCGTCTGTCATTCCGGGATAAACTCCTACCCAGAAAGTGTTTTTCATAATAGTATCTGTTGCAGAAAGATTGCCGACAACGCGGTAAGCATCAGTTCCTCTTATACTGTCAAAGCAGGGGTGTTTAATAAGGTTACCTGAGAAAAGCATTCTTGTCTGAACATTTTTGCTTTCGATATATCTTACGACTTTTTCTCTGTCAAGACCGCTGTTTTCCTTTAAAGTGATAAGAAAACCGAACCAGCTCGGATCGCTGTTATCAGCAGGAACAGGAAGAATAATTTTATCCTGAACGGGCATTAAAGCATTTTTAAGTCTGTTCCAGTTATGCTTGCGGCGTTTTACAAATTCAGGGAATTTTTTCAGCTGCTCGCAGCCAACTGCCGCCTGCATATCGGTAACTTTAAGGTTGTAACCGAAATGGCTGTAAACATATTTGTGATCATAGCCCTTAGGAAGCTCGCCGTACTGACCGTCATACCTATGTCCGCAGAAATTATCTCTGCCTGACGGGCATATGCAATCTCTTCCCCAATCTCTGTAGCTTAAAATCAGACGGTTAAGCTTTGGATTATTCGTATAAACGCAACCGCCCTCGCCCATTGTCATATGATGAGGCGGATAAAAACTGCTTGTACCGATATCTCCCCAAGTACCTGTAAATTTAGTCGTACCGTCAATTGTATAAGTGCTTCCCAAAGCGTCGCAGTTATCCTCGACAAGCCAAAGATTATGCTTATCGCAGAATTCCTTAACGGTTTTAAGATCAAAAGGATTACCGAGAGTGTGAGCGATCATTACAGCCTTTGTTTTATCGCTCAATGCTTTTTCAAGCATCGAAGAATCAATATTATACTGCGGAATAGTTACATCTACAAAAACAGGAACCGCGCCGTACTGCAAAATCGGAGTAACTGTGGTAGGAAATCCGCAGGCGACGGTAATTACCTCATCTCCTCTTTTTATAGCTCTATCTCCAAGCTCAGGAGCAGTAAGAACAGTGAACGCAATGAGGTTTGCCGAAGATCCGCTGTTTACAAGATGAGCAAACTTAACTCCTATCCATTCGGCAAATTTTTTCTCAAATTCATCAGAAAATCTGCCGGTTGTAAGCCAAAAGTCAAGAGTTGCATCGGTAAGAGCGCACATTTCCTTTTCATCGAAAACGCGAGCGGCATAAGTTATGCGGTCTCCCTCTTTAAAAGGCTCTTTTTTAGCCTTAAAATCTTTATAATATTCGGCAACCATTTCTTTTATCTGTTCTCTTGCCTGTTCTTCGCTGTTCCAGTTTGCCATTTTTTATTCTCCTTTTATTTTAAAAAAACTTTAATTTCTTTATCCATTTCCGCGGGAACATCGCCGTTTTCCAGCCAAATTTTACTGAATCTGCAAGTCATTTCCATACACTCTTCAATGTGCCAGCGCGGCTTCCAGGAAAATACCGATTTAAGCTTCGAGCAGTCAAGCTTAAGGAAATTTGCTTCGTGAGGCCCGCCGACTGCTTTATTTTCCCATTTCATCCCTTCGCCGAATTTTTCACAGAAAAGTGTCACAAGGTCGCCCGTTGTAACGCAGTCGCATTCATCGGGGCCGACATTATAATAATCTGCATATTTTATATCTTCATATTGTTTCGCAGCAATCATCAGATAAGCCGCAAGCGGCTCTAAAACATGCTGATAAGGCCTTGTGGAATAAGGATTTCTGACAATTATCGTTTCTTTATTTTTTGCCGCTCTTACGCAATCCGGAATAATTCTGTCATTAGCAAAATCTCCTCCGCCGATAACATTTCCGGCTCTCGCAGTCGAAACGGCTATACCCATTTCATCAAGAAAAGAAACCTTATAGCTATGAGTTACAAGCTCAGAGCAGGATTTTGAGTTTGAATAAGGATCAAAACCGTCAAGCGGTTCGTTCTCTCTATAGCCCCAAGTCCACTCGTTATTCTTATATACTTTATCGGTTGTAACATTGAGCACCGATTTTGGAGGATTTGCGCTAAGTCTGACACACTCCAAAAGATTAACTGTACCCATAACATTGGTTTCATAAGTATAAGCAGGCTCTTTATAACTATCTCTAACGATCGGCTGAGCCGCTAAATGAAATACTATTTCCGGATCAGCGTTGTCATAAGCCTTTTTAAGAGTCTCAAAATCCCTGATATCACCTATAACAGAGTTAATATGCGGTTTTATATCTGCAATGTCAAACAGATTAGGTGTTGTCGGAGGAGTTAATGAATAACCTGTGACCTCGGCGCCGGCGGAAATTAAAATTCTGCATAGCCAAGAGCCTTTAAAACCGGTGTGACCTGTTACAAAGACTTTTTTTCCTTTATAAAAATTAAGATTCATAAAATTTTACTCCCATTTTTTCCACGGGGCTTTACCGCTTTTTAAGAGATTTTCAAGAAGCTCTTTTTCGCGCAATGAATCCATGCATTGCCAAAATCCCGTATGACGATAGCTCATAAGCTGGCCCTCTTTTACAAGTCTTTCAAGGGGCGTTGTTTCAAAAACAGTTTCATCACCGTCAAGATAATCGAAGATCTGAGGTTCAAGCACCATAAATCCGGCATTTATAGCGGCACCGTCATTAACCTGTTTTTCTCGGAAACTTTTAACCGTTCCGTTTTCCAAAACATCTAAAACTCCCTTTTGTTGCTTTTGAACGACTGCGGTGAGAGTTGCAATTTTATTATTTGCCTTATGAAATTCAACAAGGCTATTTATATCTACATCGCATACGCCGTCGCCGTAAGTCATCATAAAAGTTTCGTTTCCTATATAAGGCTGAACTCTTTTAATTCTGCCTCCGGTCATAGTATTAAGGCCTGTATCGACTACCGTAACTTTCCAAGGCTCGGCGTGTTTTTTATGAATAGTGATTTCATTTCCTTTTGAAAAATCAAAAGTGACATCGCTTGTTTGAATGAAATAATTTGCAAACCATTCTTTTATAACATGTTGCTTATAACCGGCACAAATAACAAAATCGTTATACCCATAATAAGAATAACCTTTCATTATATGCCAAAGTATAGGCATACCGCCTATTTCAATGAGCGGCTTAGGTTTATAAACGGATTCCTCTGAAATTCTTGTGCCGAATCCTCCGGCAAGTATAACAACTTTCATTTTTTCACAATCCTTTATTTTTTATTAAATAGACAATACAATCATGGTGCAATGCTTTTTAGGAAAAATGACAAAGGTTTCGTTTTTTTTTTGCCCTCCGCTCGCAATACGCGAATACTTTTCGGTCGGGCGCCGCGCCGCTAAACAGCGCCGTTATCTTAACAAATCTTCGACTCATAGCGAAAAATTTTTTGATTATGAAGTCGAGGAATGCAGGAATACTGCCGTATTTCAAATAACGAAACAATATAGTCTGACAAATTTTCCGCTATGAGAATTGTTGTACCCTGATTGTATTGTCTAAGCAAAAAAAGAACTTTTTTAAAGTAAAAAAAACGACAAGACTTTTGTCCGGTCCTGTCGTTCTTGGTGCCGGTGGTGGGACTTGAACCCACACGCCATTGCTGGCAACAGATTTTGAGTCTGCCTCGTCTGCCATTCCGACACACCGGCATATAAAGCGCTTGATCCAGCGCTTAATATTTACTTTCCTAAAGCCGCAATAACATTGGCTACAATTGCAAGAGCGAAAAATACAGCCGCAACGATTTTGGTGATTCTTGCAAGCATAGCGTCAGCCGTACGAGCCTTGCTTTTTGAAAGGAAAGTGTCAGCTCCTCCGGAAATAGCACCGTTAATTCCAGATCTTCTTCCTTGCTGCATCAGAACGATTGCAATAATAAGAAGCGATACGATTATAACTGCAATACCTAATATAATCTTTATAGCACTCATATATAAAGCCTCCTTATATAATCAATTTTTACACTCGCTTAACTATAATATCATATAATAATCTTTATTGCAACATTTTTTTATCTTTATCGCAAGTTAAAAATAAAAATTTACTCCTTACAGCTTATAAAAAGCTTTTCCGTGCTTACGGATCTTGATTTTAAATCTTTTACAAAGCCTGTCTTTTTTATCGTTTCTTCAGCCGATTTGCTGTAAAAAGCTTCAGTTATGCCTCTTTGTATCATAGAAAAAACAGCGCTTCTTATAAGTCCGTCGGCAAGAGAAATATCATTTTCGGGGACAATCTTTTCTATCAGAATATCCTTTTTTCTTATTTCAAAAATGCAGTATCCTAAAATATTTTCTCCGTTTTTTGCTATCACTGCCGCGGAGTTTTCTTTTAATTCCGCTCCCTCTTTCTTATATATCGGCAAGAGCACTTCTTTATCTGTATTAAGCTTTACGCTGATCAATTTTCTTCTTCCTTTGATTTTGAAATATTCATAAGCCTGTTAAGCTCTTTTTCGTTCAGCTCTCTATAAGAGCCGGCGGGCAATTTTCCGAGTTTAATTCCGGCAATTTCTGTTCTTTTAAGTCTTAAAACCCTAAGACCTACCGCATCGCACATTTTTCTTATCTGCCTGTTTCTGCCCTCGTGGATGATGAAATTAAGAACGGTTCTGTCTTCTCGCCGCTCGATCACGAAAACATCGCACGGAAGAGTTTTTCTTCCTTCTATTACTACACCGGAAGATAGTTTTTTAAGCTTGTCCTCAGTCACTTCACCTGCTACCGTAACACGGTAAGTTTTATTTACATGGTTTGACGGATGCGTTAAAATGTTCGCAATTTCGCCGTCGTTCGTCATTATAAGAAGTCCCTCGGAATCCCTGTCCAGTCTGCCTACGGGGAAAATTCTTGCGTTTACATCTTTGGTCAAGTCCGCGACGGTCTTTCTCCCTCTGTCATCACTTATAGCCGTGATAAATCCGCGCGGCTTATGAAGCATAATATATATTTTTTCATCGCTTGAAACGATATTTTTCTTTCCGACTGTTACCTTATCCCTTTTCGGATCGACTTTATCGCCTAAAATCGCAACCCTGCCGTTTATCCTTACTCTTCCGCTTTTTATAAGCTCCTCGGCTTTTCTTCTTGAAAGATCGGTGTTGGCCGCAAGGTGCTTTTGAAGTCTTATTTTTGTTTCTTTCATTAAATTCTCCCGAACATAAAGATCAAAAAATCAAAATAATTTTTAAATCCGTTGTCTTTTTTTCTTTCTATGCTTTCATTAGCTGAAATTTTTGTTTTCTTTATCAGATTACCGTCAGAATAAAAATTGATTACGCCTATTTCGTCACCTTTTTTGACCGGGGCAAAAACCGTCTGTTTTGTTTCTATCTTGCAGGTAAGCTCAGCCTTTGCCGCAGAGCAAAGCTCGTAACCCTCAAGCGGAATGCAAAGGCTTTTTTTATTTCCTCCGATAACATTTACTCTTAATTTTTTTATCGGAGGCTCAACCGACTGCACGCTTACCGCCTCAAGTCCTAAATCGAGCATTTTTCTGTGATCCGCCCAATCGTCGGGATCATTAAGAGTGACGGCAATCACGCGTTTTTTATCTTTTTCTGCACTTGAAACAAGGCATCTGCCTGCTTTTTTTGTAAAACCTGTTTTAACTCCCGTTACATCGTCATAAGTTCTTAACAGCCTATTGTGATTTACAAGATAAAGCTTTTTTGTTCCATTATTTATAGTGACGGTTTTTTGCCTTTGTGCGGCTGCCTTGGCAAAATCTTCGTTTAAAAGAGCGTATCTTGCAAGCATTGCCATATCAAAGGCAGTGGAAAAATGATCCTCCGCATCAAGCCCCGAGGGGGTGGTAAAATGCGTGTTTTTAAGCTTTAAGCATTCCGCCTTTTTATTCATAAGCTCCACAAATTTTTCCGTGCTTCCGGATACCGCGTATGCGGCAACATTTGCGGCGTCGTTGCCCGAAGTCAAGAGCATTCCGTAAAGCAGATCTTCGGCCGTCACCTTATCGCCGGCTCTAAGCCCCATAGAGGTGCCCTCTACTCTTATCTGCTCCGCAGTTACCGTGACCGATTTATCAAGGCTGACATTTTCGCAGAGCAAAAGAGCAGTCATAATTTTAGTGGTGCTTGCCATGGCAAGGCGGTCCTCGGCATTCTTTGAATAGAGAATTTCTCCCGTATCGGCACAGATAAGCACGGCTGATGCGGCGCTTAAAGCATCTGCTTTAAAACACGGAAAAATCAGCATTATCGCAAGAGTGAAACTCAATATAAGTTTTGCTCTTTTTTTAAATTTAAGCATAGATATCACCGAATAATTACTATGACTTAAATATGCTCTTTATTACTTATTGCACCGCTGCAAAAAGGCTCTTTTTACTCTTCGCTTATAACATTTCCCTCTTCATCAAACCTTATTTCCTGCCTCTTAAAAAGGCTCTTAGCTTTCTCCAAAAGCTCAGGCATCATATTTATAGCCTTATCAAAGGTATTAAGGTCATTATACACGGGCATCATTTTTATATCGTCGCCGTTTACAGCGATAAAAGCTATCGGTGTAACCGTGGCTCCCGCGCCGCTTCCTCCGCCGAAGAGCGAGGCTCCCGATTTCGACGGAAAATCGCTGCCGCCGGTAACCAGACCGAATGACACTTTTGATACCGGAATAAGAGTAAAGTTATCGGCTTTTACAGGCGTTCCGATAATCGTGTCCGCGTCTACCATAGCCCTTAATTTCTCCAAGGTTACATCCATAATACCCTGAATGTTATTATTATCGCTCATAGGCTGTCACTCCTGTAATTCGTCAAGCTTATCTGAATCTATTTCTAACTGCTCCGCCATATCCGCCGGCTGAACATTATCTTTCGGCAGCGGCGGAAGCTCGCTTAAATCGGATATTGAAAAGCATCTTAAGAAATTGTCCGTAGTACCGTATAACAGCGGTTTACCGGGAAGCTCAAGTCTTCCCTTTTCCTCGATAAGATTTTTTTCAATAAGAGTTGTTATAACTCCCGAACAATCAACGCCTCTTACCTGCTCGGTAAATGCTCTTGTAACCGGCTGGTTATAAGCTACGACCGCAAGCACTTCCAAAGCCGCGGGAGAAAGCGGAGTTTTTCTTTTGATATCAAAGGCTTTCTTTATATATTCCGCATATTCGGTGCGGGTTGCAAGCTGAAATTTATTTTCAAGCTTTAAAAGCTTTATTCCGCTGTTGTTTTTTTCAAGTTTATTTTCAAGCTTTAAGGCAATTTCCTCGGATTTTTCCGGAGAAATTTCAAAAATCTCTGAAAGCCTGTCTATACTTATCGGATCGCCCGAAGCAAAAAGCACTGCCTCAAATGCGCTTAATAATTCTTCGCTGTTCATCTTTTTCTGTGCTCCTTATTGAGTTTTATCTCCGTTTCGCTGCCGTCGCCGCTCAATTTTATTCTATCCGACTTACACAGCTCTAAAACCGCCAAAAAAGTGGCTACAAGCTCGGATTTGTTTTTTGCCGATGAATAAAGCACAGTGAGCTTTTTCGAACCTGATTTTACAAGATTTCTCAAGACAAAAACAATTTTTGAAGACACTGCGACGATTTTTTTAGCAACTATCTTCTTAAACGGCTCTGTGGAAGGAGGCAATCTTCTCTTTCCTCTTCCGACAGCCTCAGAGTATGCTTCAAATAAGATTTCGGGGCGGTGGACAAGCGCGTAAGTCTTGTCTGCCTCAAAAGGCTCGGGTGATTTAATAAAGTTGTCAAATCCGCCTGTCATCAAAGAAAGCTTCTGCGCCATTTCCTTGCAGGTCTGATATTCAAGAAGCTCGCCCGTTAATTCCTCTTTTAGCTTTTCTATTTCACCGTGCTTCGGAAGAAGACTGACGGTTTTTATATATAGCAGTCTTGAAGCCATTTCTAAAAATTCGCTCGAAATTTCCATTTCCTGCCGGCGGAAATTTTCTATCTGCTCAAGGTACTGGTCTATAAGAACAGAAAGCTTTATATCATAAATATTTAATTTGTTTTTTGAAATAAGCTTTAAAAGCATATCAAAGGGTCCTTCGAAGCTTTCAAGCTTAAAAAGCGGCTGATTTTCCATTCTTACTCCCAAATTTTAGAAAATTAAATTGAAAAATGCTGCAAAAAGACTGCTTATAAGATTCGCGATAAACCTTATAGGATATCCGAGAATCCCTGTAAACATCAAAATTAAAAGACCGAGATAAATATATCTTTCATATCTCATCATTTTAAAATACTTATCGCTCGGCAATATAGCAAAAAGTATCCTTGATCCGTCAAGCGGAGGGATAGGAATAAGATTGAATACCGCAAGATAGATATTTATTGACGAAAGATAATAAAAGAAGGATATTGCATATAAAGCTGCTTCCGAAACCGGCGGCGCAAAATGCCTTATAAGAAAATAAAAAAACATCGAAATAAAAGCACACAACAGATTAGCCATAGGCCCTGCGAGCGCCGTAAGTGCCATATCTCTTTTAGGATGCTTGAAATATCTTGAATCCACCGGCACAGGCTTTGCCCAGCCGAAACCGAAAAACACGATACAAAGCGATCCTATAAGGTCAAGATGCTTAAAAGGATTAAGCGTGAGCCTTCCCTGATATTTTGCGGTGGGATCGCCGAGTTTATAGGCCACAAAACCGTGAGCGAACTCGTGAACAGGTAATGTTAAAATAAGTGTTATAAAAGATGACAAAAGATAAATCAGAGCAACTCCGATACTGCCCGATCTAAGCAGAGAAAGCATAAAAGCACCTCATTATATTTTATAATATTATATTATACACTATTATCCTTTCAATTACAAGAATTTTGCTCCGATTTTTCAATAACGGTAGCTCTCCGAGCAGTATTTTTTCCGAACTTATTGTTTAACATATTCAGAGAATTTTCAATTTTTTCATCCAACTTTTTTTCAAGACCGTTTTCAAAAAAGCTCTGCATAACGGCGGAATTTTCCGCCTTTAAATTTATTGCTCTGATTCCTAAAGAACGAAGCAAAAACTTCTGCGGACAGTTTTTCTTAAAAAGCTTAAATCCGAATTTTGCCAGCTCAAGCGAGCTGTCAGAGCCGAAAGTGAGCTGAGAAGAAAATTCTTTAACATTAAGTCCGGTATCCCTGATATGAATTTGAACAGAGCCTGCAAAAAGTCTGTTTTTCTTAAGCTGAAAAGAAATATCTTCGCTTAGAGCAAGCAGTATTTTCCATACTTCGTCAAAGGTCTCGATATCGTGATCCAATGTTACCGATTTTCCTATGCTTTTAGGCACCGATCTTTCGGACTCATTTTTCACAGGCGAGCTGTCAGAGCCGTTTGCATAAGCTTTAAGCAAAGGTCCGTTTTTTCCAAGCAGCTTTTTTAAAGCGTATTCGTCACAGCAAGCCAAATCGCCGATAGTCATAACACCTATCGATTTAAGCTTAAGTGCTGTGGATTTTCCGACATATAAAAGATCGCTTGCACTTATCTTCCATATTTTTTCTTTAAAATTTTCTTCCGATATGACCGTCACACCATCGGGCTTTTTCATATCGGAGCCAAGCTTAGCAAAAACCTTGTTAAAGCTTACTCCCACAGAAACTGTTATTTTAAGCTCTTTTTTTATAGTTTTTCTTATTTTTTCGGCAATTTCGTAACCACTACCGAAAAGCTTTTCGCTCCCTGTTACATCAAGCCAGCATTCATCGATCCCGAAAGGCTCTATCATATCGGTAAATCTCGAATAAATTTCTCTAGCTAAATGAGAATATTTTTTATAGGCCTTGTAATCCGGCGGAAGAATAACAAGCTCCGGGCATTTTTTCTTTGCCTCTCGTATTGTTTCCGCAGTTTTAACCCCGAATTTTTTAGCCTTTTCGTTTTTTGCAAGCACTATTCCGTGTCTTTCTTCCTCGCTGCCGCAAACCGCGACCGGCAAGCCGACCAGCGTCTGGTTATACAAAAGGGATACCGACGCAAAAAAATTATTCAGATCGCAATGAAGAATAGTTCTTTTTTTCACGGTATCCCTCCTCTTTTTATTCAATTATATAGCAATTTTTATCTTATGTAAAGCATTTTAACTTTCCTAAAGCCTTAAGATGAAGTCTTTCGACCTGCCTTTTGCTGTAACACAGCGAATAAGCTATTTCTTCAAGACTTTTTCCGCAGATATATTTTTCGGATAGGATCTCCGAAAGGATATTTCCGTCGACTTTATCTATTTTTTCTTCTATTTCATCCCGCTTTTTTTTTGCCTCTTCAATGCCTTTTAAGTATTTTTCGGAATTTTCGGGAGAAATATTAAGCATTTCTTTCAGTCTTCTTATCTTTGAAAGCAAAAATTTATACTGCTTTAAAAAACTTCGCTTTTCATCATATTCCTGCATATTTTATCTCTCCTTTAATAAGCTTAGGAAGAATATAAGCTACAAAATAACCGTAGGAATAAGTTGTATTAAACGCCTTATTATAGCTTTCAACTTTTGAAACGATTTTAGCAAGCGGGCTTTGCAACCATTTTCTTCTCCTTTTTTGCTGTTTTTCCCAAAGGTGCTGTCCCATTCGGCGGCAACGACTGTCGCAATATTCGGTCCTGCCGTCTTTTAACTTCGCTCCGCAATAGCGGCAATAAAAATAATTTTTTTCTAAGTCCTGACTTTTGTACATACTGTTCGTTCTCCTTATAAATTTTCTTGACTTTTACGGAATTATGTAATATACTTACAAATAAGATGAATAAATTACGAATTCCCGTAATGCGTATTTATTATATTACGGTTTTTCGTAAATGTCAAGAGTAAATTACGATTTTCCGTAATTTATTTTAAAAGGGGAAATTTTATGGCTATCATTTACGATCGAATCGAAGAGCTTTGTAAGAAAAAGAATATTAATGTGACTAAGCTTTGCTCTGACTGCTCTATTCCCCGCGCCAAGCTTTCTGATTTTAAAAACGGTCGCACTAAAACCCTTTCTTTCGAAACTCTCTCGAAAATCGCGGACTATTTCGAAGTAAGCGTAGATTATTTTACCGAAAGCGGCATCACCCCTGCTGACGACGAGGCGGTGAAAGTCGCGTTATTCGGCGGAGAAACTACAGTTACCGATGAAATGTGGAACGAGGTAAAGCGATATGCCGAATTTATAAAGGAGAGGAATAATGGAAACAATTAAGCTATACAGGATAGCTGAGAAAAACGGTATAACGGTAGACCGCTTTTCTCTCCCCGCAAACAGTTCTGTTTCGCTTAAAATCGGCAGCTCTTTATTTGTTGGAATGGATAATGATATTGAAGGCGCGGCCGAAAAGGTGTGCCTTGCACACGAACTCGGTCATTGTATCACATTCAGCTTTTATAATTATTATTCAAAGCTTGATGTAAGAGAAAAGCACGAAAGAAAAGCTAATCTCTGGGCAATTCAGACGCTTGTTCCCGAAAAGAAATTCAAAGCCGCTCTTAAAAACGGCTACGACAACGTTTATTCTCTGGCGGAATACTTCGGGGTTACTGCGGATTTTATGAAAAAAGCGGTAAATTATTATAAAGGCGCTTAAAAAAGAGGAAAGACAATTAAGATGTCTTTCCTCTCAGACAGTAGACAAAGTCCTCAGCAAGAGGGCTTTGTTTTTTTGCAAAGAAAGAGAAAATCATCGAAAAAAG
>CAKSGV010000020.1 GCA_934454845.1 uncultured Eubacteriales bacterium
AAAATTCGGTCCGATTTTCCAACAAAGCAGGTTGTATCGCTTAAATACAACCTGCTTTGTCTACAGTCTGAAGCGACTGTATTTTTACAGTCGCTTTTTTATTATACTCCGAAAACCTGTGAATTTGTTCCGTAAAAAATATCGTCTCTGTTTGCAAGCTCTTTGCAGATATCTTCAAACCAGCTCCAGGAATTATCGGTATCAAACTCAAAAGAATGGCCCCAAATATAGAAAAGCTTAGGAGAATCCGGTTTAAGATCGATAAATTTCTTTGTCAATTCTTCTATCGATTTATGATTCCCCTGTCTTTCAGTGGGATCGAATCGGATAAGATCATTTTGAAGATCAAAGCTTTTAGCGGAAGTTATAGTTCTTGAATACTTTATACCCGTATTTTCTTTGATAAGCTTTGCTACCCGCTCGTCATTATTCTTTCCGCCGCATGGATATGCCATTCCCTTAACCTCATAGCCGACGAACTTTGAAAGGTTTATCCTGTCTGTTTCAACCTGCCTTATAACCTCTTCATCCGGCAGAGAAGTTAGAAGTGGGTGAGTAAGCGTATGAGCCGCAACCTCATGATCCTTATATATCTTTGCAATTTCGCAGTCCCTCGGCTTACAGTGAGCAACGGTTACTTCATCTCTTACAAGCGAGCCCGCCTTGCCTAAAAGTTCCGAATTTATATTGAATGTGCATTTAAGATCATATTTATTGAATATTTCTATAAGTCTTTGATCCTGGGTGATACCGTCATCAAAGCTGAAAGTGAGCGCTTTTAATTTTCCGTCAAACATTTCGGTCCCTCTGAGCCATAACGCTTTCGAAATACTCAAAAGCATTATCTCTTACGCTTTCCATTTTATTTTTAATTTCCGCATCGAAGTTCTGATTTTCCGAAATTGCAAGGATTTCGGACTTTGCGACCTCAGTTCTTCCCAAAATCAAATTTATAAGTTCTTTATTTTCGCCTGTTTTTTCACTTGATAATTCGTTAGATAACTCGGTCGCTTTTAAAACAACTTCGCCTATAATATCCGATCCGAAAGAAGTGATATCATTTATCAGATCGGATTCTTCTATAATTTTAGGCTTTTCATTTATCTCAGGCAAAGGTGTTTTAGTTTCTTCCACTTCGGATTTTAAAAGTTCTTTAATGCGCGCGTCTTTTTTAGAAATTTCCTTTTTAAGAAGCGCAAGCTCGATTTCAAGGTGCTTTACCTGCTCAAAAAGAAGTGTATTTTGTTCAAGAAGCTTTTTCTTTCTCACAAGCTTTTCTCCTTTTTTTCTTAAAATAAAGCGTAACTAATATTACAGCTATAAGCGCCGCCGATGAATCTATCAGCATATCTCTTAATTCGCAGCTCCTGCCGGGAACGAAATACTGATGAATTTCATCGCTCACCGAGTAAAGCGCGCAAAGCGCAAAGGCGAGCAAAGAGCGAACTATAAATTTAGGTTTTTTCAAATTTAAAAATGTCAGTGCAGAAAAGATACCTAAAACAAAATAAATGCTGAAATGAGCGGATTTTCTGACAGGAAAGGTAAGATCGCTTACCACTTTTACTTTTTCTTTCTCATTTAATTCTTTGAATTTAGGCGAAACGGTGCTTAGCACTTTTACAGTGAAAGAATCGCTCGTTTTATCGGAGGCTGCGGAATTCTGAGCGCTGAAACAGAAAATCAGAACCATACAAAGAACGGTAAGAATTCCGAAGATAACAGATTTATTCATTACAGCTTCATATTTCCTCTTATATAAGTAAGAAGAGTTCCGCCTAAAAGTCTGACATTATTGCGTTTTACTTCAACATGGAGATGATAGCCTGTCGAGTTGCCGGTAGTGCCGACATAGCCGATCACCTGACCTTGCTTAACATGAGCGCCGTTTGAAACGGCAGTTCTCATCATATGTGCATAAAGAGTAATATATGTGTTACCGGTGGGAGTGCGGCCGTGGTCGATAGTTACATAATTTCCGTAGCTTGCCATTCCGTAAGTTCCCATAGAGGCATTCCACCCGCTCTGAACTCCTACTACAACTCCGTCAGCCATAGCTAAAATAGGAACACCCGGTGTTCTGTTAGTAGGAATATCATACCCGGTGTGACCGCCGTAGGTAGTTGCATTATAATAACCCGGAAGAGGCCAGATAAACCTCTCCGCATCAAGAACGATATTGACATTTGAATTCAAATTCAAAAGATAATTCTGTCTTTCTCTTATCTGTGATTCAAGCTCTTTATTCTGCTTAACAGTGGTGCTTTGCTGAGAAGAAATGCTGTTTAAGGTGTTTTGCTCCTTTGCCCTATCGGCTTCAAGCTCTTTTCGCTTTTCGGCAATAGTGTTTTTAAGGGCAACCTGATCGTTTAAAAGCTTTTCATTTTCTGCATTTTTATCCCGGAGCTCTTTTATAGCGACTTCCAATTTCTCCATAAGCGCTTTATCGTGAGAGCTTACCGCTTTCATAAGCTGAGAAAGCTGAAGATATTCGGCAAAGCTTTGCGCTCCGAATAAAACCTTTATATTACTATCCGTATTGCTCATATAAGAAGCACGGAGTCTTTTCTTGAATGTGAGTTTATCAGATTCGATCTCTTTATTTTTTTCATCTATCTGCGCATTATTGGCGGCAATCTTTGAATTTATTGAGCTTATCTGCTTATTGCAGGCTATAATTTGGCTTTCAACAACATTCATCTTTTTCTGAATGGTGCTGACAACCGCCTTCTGATTATTCTTTTGCTTGCTGAGCGATGATATCTGCTTTTCAAGCTCGCGCGACTGCCTTTCAAGCTCATTTATTTCATTCTGAACCTGAGAAGCCGACTTTGCGGCAGAAGTATTTGAAAAAGAAGAAAACGAAACGGCCGAAGTTATCATCAGCACAGATAAAAATACCGAAATAATTTTATTCGATTTCATAGCTATCATCCTTAAAAAATTATATTGCCGCAAATTCGCTGCCCTCTCGCCTTAAATACTTTCCGATTATAATAACACTTCCGAGCACTCCTGCAATTATGCCCACTCCTATGAATATCAAAAGCAGCTGCCAGGAAAGCGAGCTGAATTTAACCAAAGAATCGGGGCCGAAAGATTTAACGATCGTTTCAGTAGCGACGCGGTAGCAGAAATAAATGAGTCCCTCCGCTATCAGAGCCGAAACTGTTCCGATAAGAATACCCTCTACAACAAACGGAATTCTTACGAACGAATCGGTCGCTCCGACCGCTTTCATAATGCTTATTTCAAGCTTTCTGTTATACATTGTAATACGGATTGTGTTACAAACTATAACCAAAGATATAATAATCAATATTGCCATAATAACTGCTCCGGCAACCGCAATGCCGTTTTTGATAGAAGTTATCTTCTCTGCGGTATCGCTGTTTGACTGGATAACATCAACACCGTCAAGTGCTTTTATTTTATCAAGCGTTGCGTCAAACAAAGACATATCGGTCATAGTGACTTTTGCGGAGGCGGAAATGGGATTTCCGTATTCATCGTTTAAAAAGTTGAACAATTCTCCCTGGCTTTCGTCAAGCATAGCAGCCTTGGCGTTTTTAAGCCCGGCTTCACTCGAAATATATTCGACTTCCTTGACATTCGGAATCTTTTTTATCTCTTCGCAGAGCTTTTTGCCCTCTTCATCATCGTGAATGATATAATCACTCTTTTTTATACCGTTTTTATCAGCCTGCTCTTCGGACTGCGTTTCGGAAGAAGAGGTATCTTTCTTATCCGAATAAAGCGCCCAGTTATAGTCTTTCATATAGACAATAACGACATTTTCCTGCTCAAGTCTGCCTATAGCTTTATCGGCGCATGCAGATATAAGCACAGCAAGACCGATTATGACCATACACGCAACAAGCACGCCAATAGAAGCAAGCGACATCAATCTGTTTGCCCAGGTGTTTTTAACTCCCTCTTTGCAAAGGTATTTCACGCTTTGAATTTTCATCAGTCCACACCTCCTGCTGCGTTATCGGCAACAATGTGACCGGAATCAAGCATAATAACGCGATGATGAAAATCACGAACGAGATTATGATCGTGAGTTACCATAAGAATAGTAGTTCCGCGCTTATTGATCTCGGTGAGCAAAGAAACTATTTCATAAGACATATTGGGATCGACATTTCCCGTAGGCTCGTCTGCTATAATAAGTTCGGGAGAATTAACCAGAGCGCGGGCAAGTCCTACTCTCTGCTGCTCACCGCCCGAAAGCTGGCGCGGCATTGATCTCGCTTTATCGCCGAGGCCCACTTTTGAAAGGGCTTTTGATACTTTTACTCTTATTTCCTTGTTTGAAGCTCCTACCACGTGCATTGCAAAAGCCACATTTTCAAAAACATTCATTGTGGGAATAAGTCTGAAATCCTGAAATACTATTCCCATTGTGCGCCTGAGCATAGGCACCTCGCGGCGAGGCATTTTAGTTAAATTGAAACCGTTAACGGTAATAAGACCGGTATTAGCTTTTTCTTCGCGCATAATGAGCTTTAAAAATGTACTTTTACCGGCTCCCGAAGAGCCAACCACAAATACAAATTCTCCGCTGTTTATCCTTACATTAAGGTCTTCGACAGCGTGAGTGCCCGTAGGGTAAGTTTTAGATACGCCGCGGAATTCAATTATAGTCTTAGAGGGGCTCTCGGGAGCGATTATTCCCGGCTGCTCTGAATTTTCGATAGACATTTTAAAGGTGTCTTCCTCTCTTTTAATACTTTATCGGATTGCTCTTTAAATATTTATTTACCATAAGAGCAATTTTAAAGATTATCGCGTGATCGAATTCACGAAGATCAAGACCTGTTATCTTTTTGATCTTTTCAAGCCTGTAAACAAGTGTGTTCCTGTGAACAAAAAGCTTTCTTGAAGTTTCGGATACATTAAGATTATTTTCAAAAAAGCGCTGAATGGTGAATAAGGTCTCCTGATCGAGAGTATCGATCGATCCTCTTTTGAATACCTCGCGCAAGAATGTTTCGCAAAGTGTGGTGGGGAGCTGATAAATAAGTCTTGCAATTCCGAGGTTATTATAAGAAATTATAGTTTTTTCGGTATCGAAAACTTTTCCGACTTCCAAAGCCGTTTGTGCTTCTTTGAACGAGCGGGCAAGGTCTTTTAGGTTATCGACAGTCGTTCCTATTCCTATAACCGCTCTTACATAGAATTCGCCCGAGATAGTATCTGCGATCGACGAAGCGAGATTTTCAATATCCTTAGGCTCTATCTCAGGGGGAGTTTCTTTAACGAGCGCAATATCGGTTTCATTTATATTTATAATAAAATCCTTTGATTTATCCGGAAAAAGATTTTGCAGAACATCATAAACCGACACATCATTAGGCTCAAGATTTCTGATAAGTATACAAGTGCGGTTGACCTCGCTGTTAAAATAAAGTTCTCTTGCTTTAAGATAAATATCTCCGGGGAGAATATTATCAAGAATTATATTTTTAATGAAATTGCCGCGGTCGTATTTTTCATCATAATAATATTTGATATTAGCGAAAGCGACCGCTAAAACAGAGGCATATTTATCCGAAATAATATCATCGCCCTCAACAAAAACGGTATAATCGCCGCCGTTTTTATTTCCGAGAGATTTAAAAGTAAAGCCATCGGCAGTCACAGTTTCTCCGGAACTTACAGAAACAGCCGAAAACTGATCGCCGATATTGCCAAGCTCACTGCATGCAATAACAATAAAATTCTCATCAAGGACGCCGAAAGTTTTATCAATAGAATCTTTCATCTGGTGGATAACACCCTGAAACAAGCGATTTGACATCTATTTTACACACCCTGTCTGTTATAATATTATTATTGTACACAAAATTCGCCTTTTTTTCAAGTGGATATACGAAAAAAGTTACAAAAAGTTACAAAATAAAACCATGGATTTCTTTAAAGCGCGAAAGGATAAAAACAAAGACGTCAGCTTTAAAAAAGCTAAACCGTCTTTTTGGGCAAGGGTAAATCATTGTACAAAGTAATAAACAGCTTTGCCAGAAACTCTTTGCTGTCGACCTCGTCAACTGACAGCATTTCTTTCGCGCCTTTATACGGCGGCTCGCAAATAGCGTTAAGCATAAGTTTTAAAGCGGAACTTGTTTTCTTTACAAGTAACCGATCATCATATATTCCGCCGACGATTTTGCCGCGGTAATAGAGGATATATTCTCTCATCATAGCACGATAAGAAACATCGCTTAAATCAGATAACTGCTCCAAAATAAAATAAAGATATTCTTTGCCTGACGCCATTTTATCCCACCTCTTTTTTGCCGATTTCCCTTATTAAAACAGCTGACAGAGAAGTTTTAACTTTTCCTTTTTAGGAAAAGCTTTTTCAAATTTTTCAAAACCCTCAGGGTCTTTCTCGCAGACAAAATATCCCTCGGGATCTTCTGCGCATATCTCGCCCGATTCGATAAAAGCGCGGAAAATATCTGCGTGATAATCTACTATCATCTCCACATATTGCTTGGAATAAAGCTTTGCAAGTTCATTAGAACGGAACTGCTCAATAGTCATCATTCGGCGAAATCGGCTGATAGTTTCGTTATGAAGAGAATAAGTATCATAAAATTATTCTTGCTATTTCCATTGTTGCGATCTTGAGTACCGCTCCGCCCGACATAATATAAAACCATATTTCTCTTACTTTCTGCGATTTTGCTATCGGCGTGCCGATAGCGGCAATTATAATCAGCAGTGCACCGATACAGCCCACAATAGTCGGAATGCTCAAAAGCGCAAATATTCCGGGCGCACAGCTGCCGTCTATAGAGTGCTGAATGGTTTTATCAAGACCGTCGCGCGCGGCGGCAAAGCAACAAACGACAAGGCCGAAAATCAGCAAAATTGCGCTCCTGCGCCCCCAATATGAAATATTTGAGCGATTAAAGATCGAATATCCGATAAATCCGAGCAATGCAAGGATCATCAAGGTTGTCGCCGTGGTGACAGCGTTTTCAAAATAAAGTTTCATAAAATCTCACTTTCTTTAAAAAAATACTTTACAGTTTTTCACTTTTTGTAGTCCGCTTCTATTTTTGCAATAAAGCGGTCAATATGATCCAGAAGCAACCGCGAAACGCTTTCTTTTTCCTCTGCCTTATCATAAATGCTGTAAAGCAGGAACATCGGACCGTAAAACTCAAGCGCCAGCTGCATAGCGCTAGAATCCGAATCAGTCAGTTTCCGGAAAATAGCCGCCATATATTCTGTCGGTCCAGTTGCAAGATAATCGTGATAAAGCCCGCAAAGCTTCGGATCGCGGTATTGCTCCAAAGTCAGCATTTTTCTGAAATTTGAAGAAAAAGGCTCCTTTGTCCAATGGTCAAATTGCGCCGCCGCATAAGCTTTTATCTTATTTATCGGCGCGTTTAAGTAGGCTTCTGCAAAACCGTCAGGTTCGGTTTCGGGCATTTCGTATTCTTCGGCGCGATCATAGTCCGTTTTATTCATTCGCTCAACAATGCTGTCAAGTATTCCCTGCTTGCTTAAATAGTGCTTATAAAGAGCGCCTTTGGTGATTTGCAGTTTGCTTGCTATATTGCTCATAGAAGTACCCTTATATCCGCTGACGGCGAACAACTCAAGCGCCGCTTCTAAAATTCGCTCTTTTGTATTCCCAGACATAAATTTCATTCCTTTAAGATAAAGTAACCGAATGGTCACTTTAATTATAGCAACCGTTCGGTTACTTGTCAAGTTTTTTACAAAAAAATAACCGGAAGGCTTTTACACCTTCCGGTTTTATACCGCTTAACTTTAACGGAGATTACTTACCGTAAAGCTCAACAAGCTTTTCAAGATGAGCTCTTCTTGCCTTAGCAGTCTGGGCCGCCTTATCAAAGAGCTGCTCTGCGCGCTCGGGGAATGAACGGGTAAGAGAAGAATATCTTGCTTCACCGAGAATAAACTCTTTATAATCGGTGGTAGCAGGCTTGCTGTCTAAGCTGAACGGGTTTTTGCCCTCTGCTTTGAGAGCAGGATTGTAACGGAAAAGATCCCAATATCCGCAGTCAACAGCTTTCTTCATTTCTTTCTGGCAGTTAACCATTCCGCCCTTAATTGAGTGCATTTCGCAGGGAGCGTAACCGATAACAAGCGACGGACCGTCATAAGCCTCAGCCTCTTTTAAAGCCTTGAGCGTCTGATTCTGATCTGCGCCCATTGCAACCTGAGCTACATAGATATAGCCATAAGACATAGCTATCTCTGCAAGGCTCTTCTTAGCTATTGCTTTACCGGCAGCTGCGAACTGTGCGACCTGGCCGATATTGGAAGCCTTGGAAGCCTGACCGCCTGTATTGGAGTAAACTTCGGTATCGAATACCATAATGTTTACATTTCTTCCGCTTGCGAGAACATGGTCAACACCGCCGAAGCCGATATCGTAAGCCCAGCCGTCGCCGCCGAATATCCAAACGGATTTCTTGGAAAGATACTCGGAATTTTCGAGGATATCCCTGCATTTATCGCAATCAGCGCCCGAAGCCTTGATGGCAGCAGTTAAAGCCTTAGAAGCTTCTGCGTTTAATTTAGCGTCATTCAATGTTTCGAGGTACTTATCAGCGGCAGCCTTAACTTCTGCGGAAGCCTTGTCGGATTCCGAGATAGCCTTAGCGTCGTCAATAAGTCTCTCTCTTATAGCCGTCTGGCCGAGGAACATACCATAGCCGTGCTCAGCGTTATCCTCAAAGAGGGAGTTTGCCCAAGCAGGACCGTGACCCTCTGCGTTAGTGGTGTAAGGCGAAGTAGCCGCAGGACCGCCCCAGATAGAAGAACAGCCTGTTGCATTAGAAATATACATTCTGTCGCCGAAAAGCTGAGTGATAAGTCTTGCATAGGAGGTTTCGGCACAGCCTGCGCAGGACCCCGAGAACTCAAGAAGCGGCTTTTTGAACTGAGAGGTAATAACATTTGCGTCTGTAGCAACTTCTTTCTTCTCCGAAACATTTGCTACGCAATAGTCAAATACCTTCTGCTCATCAAGCTGTGATTCCTGAGAAACCATTTTAAGAGAAGCAGTCGGGCAAACGCCTACGCATACTCCGCATCCCATACAGTCAAGCGGAGAAACGGTAAGAGCATAAGTATAGCCTTTATTCGAAACAGTTTTTTCTTTAACCGCATACTTTGTATTAGCGGGAGCTTTTGCTTTTTCATCATCGGAAAGAGCAAACGGGCGAAGTGTTGCGTGGGGGCAGACAAACGCACATTTGTTACATCCGATACAGGTTTCATTATTCCACTCGGGAACCATTACTGCAACGCCGCGTTTCTCAAATGCGGAAGCGCCCTGCTCGAAAGTACCGTCAGCATGATCGGTGAAAGCGGAAACAGGAAGCTCATAACCGTTCATAAGGCCGACAGGTTTCATAATTCCGTCAACCATTTTAACGAGCTTTTCGGGTCCGTTTTCAGTAGCGACCGTCTTAACATCTTCAGCATTGGCCCATGAAGCGGGAACGTCTACCTGAACGAATGCGGTAGCACCGGCGTCGATAGCCTTTTCGTTCATCTCAACGATCTCTTTACCCTTCTTCATAAATTTCTGGGCTTTTTCTTTCATATATCCGATAGCTTCATCAACAGGAAGAACTTTTGCAAGAGCGAAGAAAGCGGACTGCAAAACAGTGTTAGTACGCTTGCCGAGGCCGATTTTTGCCGCGATATCGATAGCGTTAACAGTGTAAAGCTTGATATTATTTTTAGCGATATATCGCTTAGCCTCTGCGGGCATATGGCGGTCAAGCTCTTCGGCATTCCACTGGCAGTTGATAAGGAATACGCCGCCGGGTTTAACATCGTTAACCATCTTATAGCCTTTGATAACATAAGACGGATTATGGCAAGCAACGAAATCAGCCTTGTTTATGTAATAAGAGCTCTTAATAGGCTTATCGCCGAAACGGAGGTGGGATACTGTGATACCGCCTGTTTTCTTTGAGTCATACTGGAAGTAAGCCTGAACATACTTATCGGTGTGATCGCCGATTATCTTGATAGAGTCCTTGTTAGCACCGACAGTACCGTCGCCGCCGAGACCCCAGAATTTGCACTCGATAGTACCCTCTGCGGCAGTGTTCGGAGCTTCCTCTTCTTCAAGAGAGAGGTTAGTAACATCATCGACAATGCCGATAGTGAACTGTGCCTTGGGGGCATCTTTAGAAAGCTCTTTATAAACTGCAAAAATGCTGGCAGGCGGAGTATCCTTAGAACCTAAGCCGTAGCGGCCGCCGATAACGGTGTCAATCTTTCTGCCTGTTGCGGCAAGAGCGCCAACAACATCCATATAAAGAGGCTCGCCGAGAGCGCCGGGCTCTTTGGTACGGTCTAAAACAGCTATTTTCTTAACTGTTGCGGGGATAGCCTCTACGAGCTTTTCGGCAGAGAAAGGACGATAAAGGCGAACCTTAACAAGACCTACTTTTTCACCCTTTGCGGTGAGGTAATCGATAACTTCTTCGGCAACGTCACATACAGAACCCATGGCAATTATTACACGCTCAGCGTCAGCCGCGCCGTAATAGTTAAAGAGCTTGTAATCGGTGCCGAGCTTGGCATTGACTTTGCCCATATACTCTTCGACGATTCCCGGAACAGCGTCATAATACTTATTACATGCCTCTCTGTTCTGGAAGAAAATATCATCATTCTCGTGAGAACCGCGCATAACGGGGTGTTCAGGATTGAGAGCGCGCTTACGGAAAGCCTTTACAGCGTCCATATCGCACATTTCTTTAAGATCTTCATAATCCCAGATCTGAATCTTCTGAATTTCGTGCGAAGTACGGAATCCGTCAAAGAAGTTTATGAAAGGAACTCTGCTCTTAATAGAAGCTAAGTGAGCAACAGCGGCAAGATCCATAACCTCCTGCGGATTTGTTTCTGCGAGCATAGCAAAACCCGTCTGACGACATGCGTAAACATCGGAATGGTCGCCGAAAATATTAAGAGCGTGGCTTGCAACGCAACGCGCCGAAACGTGGAATACGCAGGGAAGAAGCTCGCCTGCTATTTTATACATATTCGGGATCATAAGTAAAAGACCCTGTGAAGCTGTGAATGTGGTGGTGAGAGCACCGGCGGCAAGCGAACCGTGAACAGTACCCGCAGCACCTGCTTCTGACTGCATTTCGACAACATTTACCTTTGTGCCGAAAATATTTTTAAGACCCTGAGCAGACCACTGATCCACATAATCCGCCATAGGGCTGGACGGTGTAATCGGGTAAATTCCGGCTACTTCGGTGAACGCATAGGCTACATGAGCCGCGGCGTTATTTCCGTCCATAGTTTTGAACTTTCTTGCCATGGAAAATTCCTCCTGTAAAATAATAAATAAGATTATATCCGCTAATACCGCAAAGCGGTATCATACTAATATATAGTAACACTTTTCCACGCTTTTGTAAACAAAAAATATTATTTTTTATCAAAAAATCCGCTCTTTTGCAAAAAGCAGAAGAGCGGATTTGAATTTAATGTTATCTTTCCTCTCTGAAATAGGAAAGACCGAGAGCCTGAGGAGGTTGATTTTCGCGTTTTTTGCGAATGCTGACTACTATTAAAACGATAATTGTTACAACATACGGTAACATCTGGATAAGCGGGATCATCTGCATAGGCACGTTTATATAATTGAAAAGAATATAAAGCGCTCCGAAGAGATAAGAGCCTGCTATCGCGAGCGAAGGCTTCCAGGTTGCGAAAATAACTATCGCTATTGCAAGCCAGCCGCGGTCGCCGAAACCGTTATTGGACCAGATACCGTTAGAGTAATCCATAACATAGAAAAGTCCGCCGAGGCCTGCGATCATTCCGCCGATACAGGTGGCGCTGTACTTATATTTGGTAACATTGATACCTGCGGCATCGGCAGTGGCAGGATTTTCACCTACCGCCCTTAAATTAAGACCGAACTTTGTTTTCTTTAAAAACACCGCTACAACTATCGCTATTATAACCGCGAGATATACCATAAAGCCGTACGAGAAGAAGAGCTTTCCGACTTCTCCCATATCTTCGGCAAAAGGAAGAGTGGTTTTAAATGCTCTTGCAATTTCCACCAAAGAAAGATAAGGAACATCGCTTTTAATAATTTTTATGAGCGATCCGCCGAAGAAGTTTCCGCAGCCGATACCGAAAGTGGTGATGGCAAGACCTGTAACATTCTGATTGGCTCTTAAAGTAACAGTTAAGAAGCAATAAAGCAACGATACGAGGAACGAGCCTAAAAGGCAGCACAAAAGCGGAATTAAAACCGCCAAGAACGGAGAAACCTCATAGGCGTTCGTCTGATATAAAAATCCGCCGACAACGCCGGATATCGCTCCGATATACATAATTCCCGGAATTCCGAGGTTTAAGTTACCAGACTTCTCTGTTAAAATTTCACCGGTTGAGCCGTAAAGCAAAGGAGTGCCCTGCAAAATAGCGCGCTGAATAAAATTAATTATAGCTATCATTAATTTTCCTCCTTTTTGCGGTGAGAAAAGTTTATCTTATAATTTATGAAGAATTCGCATCCGATTATAAAGAAGAGAATAATTCCTGTTAAGATATCGGAGAAATCCCCGTTTAAACCGAATTTTGAAGTTACCTCATCTGCGCCTCTGCCGAGGAAAACAAGCAAGAGAGTTGTTAATATCATATTGATAGGATTAAATTTTCCGAGCCAGGAAACCATAATTGCGGTAAATCCTCTGCCTCCGACAAGGTTTGAATCTATAGAGTGCGAAGATCCGCCGACAAGCAAAAGACCTGCTATTCCGCAGACAGCTCCCGAAACAAGCATTGTGCGGATAATGACCTTTTTAACATTTATTCCTATGTATCTTGCGGTGTTTTCGCTTTCACCGACAACGGAAATTTCATAGCCGTGCTTACTGTACTTAAGATAGATATACATAAGAACGGTAATAAGTGCTACAACTATGATATTTAAAAGATATTTAACTCCGAAAATACCGGGCAGCCAGCCGTGGCTTAAAAGGTCGGGGCCTACAACATTCGAGCCGCTCTTATCGGCAATTTTAAGGAAATATTCAACGAGCTGAATAGCCACATAGTTCATCATAAGCGTAAAGAGCGTTTCGTTGGTCTTCCACTCAGCTTTGAAAATCGCAGGGATAACTCCCCAAATCATTCCCGCAGCAACAGCGCAGACTATCATTATTATAATGAGTGCCAATTCAGGAATCTTTCCGCCGAGATAAAACATACAAACAGCCGTTGCAAGGCAGCCTATAAGCACCTGACCTTCAGCACCCGTGTTCCAGAATTTCATTCGGAAAGCAGGCGTTACAGCTAGCGAAATGCAAAGAAGAATTGCAATATCGTGGATAGTAACTAAAAGCCTACCCTGTCCTACTGCGCCGTGAATAATGGTCTTATATATCGATATCGGATTATCGCCTGTTAAAACCTTAGTAACTATTCCGCAGACGACAAGCGCTAAAACTATCGCTATAAATCTTACAAGAAATTTGGTTTTAAAGGGAACATTATCTTTTTTTGAGATATACACGAGAGGCTCGCGATGATGCTTTAAATTATCTTTCATTGTTATTGCCTCCCGATTTAGTCATCAGCAATCCGAGTTCTTCCTTGGTTGCTTCCCTGCCGTCTACAATACCGGTTATTCTGCCTGAATTTACTACTATTATTCTGTCGCAAAGCTCGGTCAGAACATCAAGGTCTTCGCCGACGAAAATTACCGCAACGCCGTTTTTCTTCTGCTGATTTAAAAGATTATATATCATATAAGAGGAATTGATATCAAGACCTCTTACAGGGTAAGCCGCCATAAGCACAGTCGGAGAAGCGGCGATCTCGCGCCCTACGAGAACTTTCTGAACATTACCGCCCGAAAGTCTTCTTACGGGTGTGTTTGCATTCGGGGTTACGACTTCGAGATCTCTTATAATATCCTCTGCAAGCTTTTTAGGTGACTGGCGGTTTAAGAACATCGATCTGCCTCTTGTATAGGATCTAAGCATCATATTATCGACAATATCCATATTGCCCACAAGTCCCATACCGAGCCTGTCCTCGGGAACGAACGAGAGCCTTACTCCGAGCTCTCTTATCTGCATAGGAGTTTTATCTCTTAAATTTTCTTCAAGTCCGTTTTTAGGATTGTTATAAATTATCTCGCCACCGGAGATATGCTGAAGACCTGCTATAGCTTCCAAAAGCTCTCTTTGGCCGCTGCCCGCAATTCCCGCAATTCCTAAAATTTCTCCGCTTTTAGCGGTAAAGGTTATATCGTCAAGAACCTTAACGCCGTTTTCATCATAAAGGTCGATACCTTTAACAAAAAGTCTGTCAATGCTGTTTTCAGGCTCTGATCTGTCAATATTAAGCGATATCTTTTTGCCTACCATCATTTCGGTAAGCTCGGATTCGTTGGTTTCACTCGTTACAACAGTATCTATATATTCGCCTTTGCGAAGGATAGATACCCTGTCCGACACGGAGAGGACCTCGTGCATTTTATGAGTGATAATGATGATGGATTTTCCGTCATCACGCATTCTTTTGAGTACGGCAAACAGCTTATCTGTTTCCTGAGGGGTCAAAACAGCGGTAGGCTCATCGAGGATAAGGATATCCGCTCCCCTGTATAAAACTTTAATTATCTCAACGGTCTGTTTTTCAGAAACAGACATTTGATAAATCTTCTTTTTGGGGTCTATTTCAAAACCGTATTTTTCGGAAATTTCGGCAACGCGTGAAGCAGCTTCCTTTAAATTAAACTTTTCCCCGTCATTAATTCCGAGGACTATATTTTCGGTAGCGCTGAAAACATCAACAAGCTTAAAATGCTGATGGATCATACCAATCTTTAAATCAAACGCGTCCTTAGGAGAGTTAATGGAAACCACTTCGCCGTTAACAAGAATTTCGCCCTCATCGGGGTGATAAATTCCGGCTATCATATTCATCAGTGTGGTCTTGCCCGAGCCGTTTTCTCCCAAAACAGCAAGTATCTCGCCTTTTTTAACGGTTAAATTTATATTTTTATTGGCAACTATCTTACTGAATCGTTTGGTAACATTTCTGATTTCAAGTGCGTTCACTTTTTTCCTCCTTTTTAAAAATCAAAATACACAAGGGGAGCTTACAGTCCCCTTGTGCCGAAAGTTTTAAAAAGACTTTAAATTACATCTTTTCATTGAGGTTGGTTATACCGTCAATGATCATATCAAAGTAAGGAGCAGAACGGAAATCCTTAGCGTTTGACTCGTCAAAGTAACCGTCGTGGATTACATTGGTTTCGCCCTTGAAGTCGCCGTCAACGTCAGCAAGGTACTCGGTAAGGTTTTTACCGTCCTTAGTGAACTTGCTTGTATCAAATACGTGGAGCGATCCTGCTTTGAAAGCGTCGATAGCTTCATTGATCTTCTCTTCGGTTCCGCTTGCCGCAACGTCTTCATTAAGACCTGAGAGAACAACAGAGTTTGAAGCTATATCTCCGCACCAGTCAGCATCGATAGCCTCGCCCTTAACAACGCACTCAATGATGTACTGGAAGTAAGGAGCCCAGTTGATAGCGGAAGACACGATGAATGAATTTTTACCTGCGGAATAAGTGCTTCCGTTATAAGAAACGTTCGGAACGGCTGCAAGCTCGCAAGCGGTAGGAGCGCCGAGAGAGTCAGCATGCTGGCTTATAAGAACGCACTTGTCTTTTTCGATAAGAGCTGTAGCAGCTTCCTGCTCTTTAGCCTGATCATACCATGAACCTGTGTAACGAACTTTCATTGTAGCGGATTCGCAAACAGAGCGAGCGCCGAGGAAGAATGAAGTCATACCGGAGATAACCTCTGCATAGGTGTAAGCTCCGACATAGCCGATTATAGCTTCATCAGCTTTGATCTTTCCGTCTTTGATCATTTCGTTAAGCTTCATACCGGCAGCAATACCTGCAAGATATCTGCCTTCATAAATAGAAGCGAACGCATTGTGGAAGTTAGCAAGACCTGCGGTCTTTGCGGAAGTACCTGTAGCGTGGCAGAACTGAACTTCCGGGAATTCAGCGGCTGCCTGCTTTAAAAATGACTCGTGACCGAAAGAATCTGCGAAGATAACTTTGCAGCCTTTATTCTTGGCAAGGTCAACTGCGGTATCATAGCATTTGCTGTCTTCACCGATTCCGGTAACGATTACTACCTGATCGTCTTTAAGACCCATACCTTTTTGAACCGATTTAAGAGCCTGTATAAAGTTGTTGTCATAAGTGGAGTTTTCATCGTGAAGACAGATCATTCCGATTTTGAAATCATCGGGAACTGTTACTTCTGATTTGATCTCCTGACGAGGAAGGATCTCTGCGCCTTCGCCCTTTGCGGTCTTTTTCGAGCTTCCTTTGCAGCCTGCAAGACAGCCTACAGTGAGAAGTCCGGCAAGAAGAACTGCCAATAACTTTTTCATTTTTTGTTTCCCCCAAAATTTTTTATATGTAAATAAATTTACACCGAATTAAATCTCTCTGAAACGAATTTTATCCTCATTCATTTCATCGATAACGGCAAGGGACTCAACCCTTACGCCCTTTTCACGCAATGCGTCGCCGCCGCCCTGAAAACCTTTTTCCACCGCACAGGTGCAGCCTGCAAGCTTTGCTCCCGCCTGATTGACGATATCTATAAGGCCCTCTAAAGCCTTACCGTTCGCCAAAAAATCATCAACGATCACAACATTGTCAGAAGAATCGATATAATCCTTCGGAACGACAACATCGTAATCGCTGTTATGTGTATATGAATGAACGACTGTTTTATAAACATCACCGCTCACATTTGCGCTCTTACCTTTTTTTGCAAAAACCGTGGGAATATTCATAGCCATTCCTGCCGCAACCGCAAGAGCAATACCCGACGCTTCAATAGTTAAAATTTTAGTAACGCCGCAGTTATTATAAATATTTTTGATCTCTTCGCCTATTTCGCGCAAAAAGGCAACATCTATCTGCTGATTTAAAAAAGAGCCGACTTTAAGAATATTACCCGGGAGAACTTTACCTTCATTGATTATTTTCTGCTCTAATGCTTTCAAAAAAGTTCCCTCCCACTACAAAATAAAAAAACAGATCAAAAAGATCTGCTTACCGATATAAACAACGCACAGCACATATATAAATATATGCGTTATTTTTTAATACCAATAGTCGCTGCTGTGGCGCTGCGGTAGAAACATTTGGGCCATTTATCCAAACCTATATCGGTGAGCTATTAAATTTTACAAGCATATGGTAACATAAAAAATTCCATTTGTCAATAAGTGAAATTCAAAATTGTCAACTTTAGTATATTTTAATAATAAAGTGACGAAAAACAGAAATTTTTTATAGTTTTATACTTGTAGCCATTCTTTAAAAGTGATATAATTTCAGATAATTTAAAAAGAGGGTGAATCTTTTGCGACTAACCGATATTTTAGGTCCGGTCATGGTAGGACCGTCAAGCAGCCATACCGCAGGAGCGGTGAAAATCGGTCTTGTGGCCTTAAAGCTTTTGGGTGAAAGCCCGAAAAGAGCCGATATTTTCTTAAGCGGCAGTTTTGCTCTCACAGGAGCCGGCCACGGCACGGATCTTGCGATAATTGCAGGTCTTCTCGGAATGAAACCGGATGATCTGAGGATTTCAAAAAGCTTTTCTGTTGCCGAGGAAAAAGGGCTTGAATTTTCTTTTTCCGTGAAGAATATAAGAAACGCCCACCCGAACACCGTGCAGATAAAGCTTTGCGGATGCACCGGGCGAACGCTTGATATAATTGCCGAAAGCATCGGAGGAGGCAGAATTCACATAAGCCATATAGACGGCATAGAGGCAAATTTTTACTGCGAGCACAACACCCTTATCGTTCATAACCAGGATGTGCCGGGCCATGTTGCGGCGGTTTCTGCGGCGCTTAAAGAACAAAATATCAATATTGCTACTATGCAGCTTTACAGAAGCGTTCACGGAGGGTATGCCGTAATGATTCTTGAGTGCGACGAGCCGATACCGAGGGATATTGAAAACAAGCTTTCGCATATCAAGGGAATTAAAAAGGTCACCGTTTTCAATCAGGAGGAAGAATTATGAAAAGCATTTCTTCACTGCTAAAAACAGCCTCAAAACACGAAAAACCGCTTTACCTCGTTATTGCCGAAAGCGACTGCGAGGAAAACGGAGGAGAAATAAGCGCTTTAAAAGCGCAGTTTAAGGCATTATGGAATGTTATGCGCGAAACAAGCGAAAATTATTCTTCTTCCGATAGGTCGAAAAGCGGCTTATCGGGAGGCGACGCGGGAAAAATAAGCAGCTTTAAAGAAAGTCTGCTCGGCGGAAACTATATTTTAAGGGTTACCGAAGAGGCGCTTAAAACCGCGGAATGCAACGCCTGTATGAAAAGAATAGTCGCCGCTCCCACAGCCGGAAGCTGCGGAGTTCTCCCCTCTGTGCTTATTCCTTTGGCGCAGGAGAAAAATATCAGCGACGATATCATAACCGAGGGACTTTTGATAGCCGCAGGCTTCGGCGAGGTTACAGCCGACCGCGCGAGTATTTCGGGCGCCGAAGGCGGCTGTCAGGCAGAGATAGGCACCGCCTCCGCTATGGCGGCGGCAGCCCTTGTTCACATTATGGACGGAAGCGATGAAATGTGCGCCGAGGCTTTTGCTATAGCGCTCAGCAACCTTTTAGGGCTTGTCTGCGATCCTGTTGCGGGACTTGTGGAAATACCCTGCATAAAAAGAAATGTGATAGGTGCAATGAATGCGGTAAGCTCGGCAAATATGGCGCTTGCGGGAATTAAAAACATAATTCCGGCAGACGAAGTAATAGACGCTATGGGAGAGATCGGCTCTTCGATAACCGAGGCTTTGCGTGAAACGGGGAACGGCGGTCTTGCCGCCACTCCCACCGCAAAAAAGCTTACGCAGTCGCTTAGAACGAACAATTTTGAATAAAAAAACTGCGCCGATAAAAATTCGGCGCGGTTTTTTTATTTTTCTGTAATGCAATCGGCAACATAAATTCCCATTGCTCCCGACTGTGAAAGGCCTCGGCAAATTCCGCTGCCGTCGCCTATAATATAAACATTATCGATAAGCTCAAATTTATCGTTCATAAATACAGGTCTTATCGAATAGTATTTACTTTCGCAGCCGTAAAGCAAAGTATCGTCGTTAGCCGTTCCGGGAGCGACTTTATCGAGCGCATAAATAGTTTCGATTATATTTGTAAGTATTCTGTGCGGAAGAGCAAGAGAAATATCTCCGGCAGTCGCTTTCAAAGTAGGAATGACGGTGTTTTGAGAAAGGCGGTGGTCATTGGTTCTTCTTCCTCTTATAAGATCGCCGAAGCGCTGAACAAGGACATTTCCCTTACCTATCATATTAGCGATTCTCGAAATATTTTCGGCATATTCCGTGGGCTGATTGAAAGGCTCTGTAAATCTTATGCTTGAAAGAATAGCAAAGTTGCAGTTATCGGTCTTTTTATCCGCCTGTGCGAAAGAGTGGCCGTTTGCGGTTATTATACCGTGATTGTTTTCCGCCGAAACAAGACCGCCCTGATTAAAGCAAAACATTCTGCAGCGATCCTCAAATGTCTTTGTTTTATAAAGAATTTTAGGCTCATAAATCTTTGAAGAAAATTCTCTCCAGATTATATCTTTCATTTCGACTCTTACGCCGATATCGATATGATTGGACTTTGTTTTCACATCGAATTTTTTGCAGAATCCGGAAACGAAATTGGCACCGCCTCTTCCTGTTGCGATTATGATATTTTTAGCGGTGAGCGTTTCGCCGTTTGAATAAATGAGCTTATAAATATCGTTTTCTTTTTCCGCATTTATGCAGTCATAAAAGCTGAAAAGCTCGGTGCCGCCGGCTTTGATAGCGTTTATAAGATTCTGCATTGTGATATAATTGTTATCGGTTCCCAAATGCTTAACGTTCATATCAAGCAGACGCAGATTATTCTGAATGCATTTAAGCTTCAGTTCATCATTGGTTTTATAAACTTTAGGAATACCCGAAGTGCAGTATTCGTTAAGAATCTCATCGACCTCGGCTATATATTTATTCGCGGTATCGTCACCTAATTCCTCGCCGAGCGTTCCGCCGTAAGACGTGCCGAGATTAAATTTTCCGTCGGAAAAAGCGCCCGCTCCCGCAAAACCGCTTGTGATAGAGCAAATTTTACAATGTGCGCAGGTATTATTCTTTCCTGCGGGGCATTTCCTGTTTTCAAGAGTATTTCCGCGTTCCGTAACCGCGATCTTCATTTCGGGGCTGTTCTTTTTCAGTCTGTATGCCGCCATAAGGCCGCCTATTCCGCCGCCTATTATGACCGTATCAAAACTTAAGCCTGCCATTTTTTTCACTCCAAAAAAATATAATAGGACCATTATCCTCAGACAATGGCCCTCTCAATAATATATCATTTAATCTTTATTTTGTCAACTCTTTTTTAAAAAGCTTCAAGCTCGCTTTCTATCAAAAGAAGTCTGTTATATTTTGCCGTTCTTTCAGATCTCTGCGGAGCGCCTGTTTTTATCTGCTCTGAATTCATTCCCACGGCGATGTCCGCTATAAATGAATCCTCCGTATCGCCCGAGCGGTGAGAAACTATGGTCTTATAACCGTGTTTTTGAGCGAATCTTATTACGCTGAGCGTTTGAGAAAGAGTGCCTATCTGATTTGGTTTTATGAGTATTGCGTTGCCCGATCCGTTTTTAATTCCTTTTTTCAGTCGCTTTTCATCGGTAACAAACAGATCATCGCCCACAAGCTGAATTCTTTTTCCAAGCTTTTCCGTCATATATTTCCAGCCCTCAAAATCTGTTTCACCGAGCCCATCTTCGATAGATATTATCGGATATTTGCTCAAAAGCTCTTCATAATATTCCGTAAGACCCTTATAATCGAACTCCGTGCCTCTTTTCGGCATTTTATAAGCGCCGTTATCATACCATTCGCTCGAAGCCGCATCCAGAGCGATCTTTACACTTTCGGTATTATATCCGCTTTTTTCTATCGCTTTAACTAAAAATTCAAGAGCATAAGAATCATTGTCAAGATCGGGGGCGAAACCGCCTTCGTCGCCTACTCCGCAGGATAGTCCCTCTGCCTTTAAAAGTCTGCCGAGAGTGTGATATATTTCACTGCACACTCTTAATCTTTCCTTAAAGCTTTTACAGGTGACCGGCATTATCATAAATTCCTGAATATCGATATTATTCGCCGCGTGCGCGCCGCCGTTTAAAATATTCATCATCGGAACGGGCGCCGTCATTTTCACGCTTCCGCCGAGATATCTGTAAAGCGGGAGCTTTAAGCTTTTTGCCGCCGCTCTTGCTACAGACAGAGAAACCGCAAGAATAGCATTGGCACCGAGCCGGCTTTTATTTTCGGTTGCGTCACATCGGATCATTTTACCGTCAACGGCCGCCTGATCATAAGCCTCGTCGCCGATAAGAAGCGAGGCAATCACCTCGTTTATATTTTCGACCGCTCTTAAAGTTCCTTTCCCGAAATATCTGTCGGCGTCATTATCTCTCAGCTCGCACGCCTCGAACTGACCTGTGGAAGCACCGCTCGGAACAATAGCAAGCGCAAAAGTTCCGTCGTCTAAAACCGTCTTAGCGGCAACAGTCGGATTTCCTCTCGAATCGATGAATTCATATCCTTTTATATCTCTTATTTTCATTTGTTTTCACTCCGTTCTTTTTTGTATTTTCCCCTTTTATTTTTTTATTATGTATGTTATAATAAGAAAGATTGTAAAAATCTAAATATGGAGAAGAATATGACTGATCAAAAAAACAGTGATAACATAATCTGCGGAAGAAATCCGGTTATGGAAGCGGTTAAGTCGGGGAAAGAGATCGATAGGCTTTTAATAGCTCACGGTGTGAGCGGCGGCTCGATCTCGGCTATAACCGCAAAATGCGCGGCTAAAGGGATACTGATCAAAGAAATCAGCCCTCAGAAAATGGATTATTTCTGCGGCGGTGCCAATCATCAGGGCATCGCAGTAATGCTTGCCTCAAGAGAATATTCCACAGTTGAAGATATTTTAAATTACGCTAAGAAAAAAAACGAAGCTCCTTTCGTGGTTATTTGCGACGAAATAGAGGACCCTCACAACCTCGGAGCCATTATCAGAACTGCAGTGTGCTGCGGTGCGCACGGAATTATAATCCCCAAAAGACGCTCCGCTTCGCTTAATATGACCGTGGCTAAAACCTCGGCAGGAGCTCTTGAATATATGAAAGTTGCAAGAGTTACAAATATTGCAAACACTATCGATAAATTAAAAGAAAGCGGTCTTTGGATATTCGGTGCGGATATGAGCGGCGAAGACTTCAGAAAAACCGATTTTTCCGTTCCGACCGCTCTTGTTATAGGAAACGAAGGCAAAGGAATAGGTGCGCTCACCTCTAAAAAATGCGATAAAATAATCAGCCTGCCAATGAAGGGAAGTCTTAATTCCTTAAACGCTTCGGTAGCGGCAGGAATATTAATGTTTGAAGTAATGAGAAAAAGGGAGGGTTAAAAATGGGGTTATTTAAAAGATCTAAAAAAGAAGACGAACTTCTCGATCTTGAAAGTATGGAAGAAAGTCTTTATACCGAGAAAAAAAAAGAAGAAATAAAAATGCCTGTTTTTAAACCTTCTTATTCGCTTACTCCGAGCGAAGTTCTATCAAATATCAAGCCCGGAATTTCATCGACGGCAGAGCCTTCAAATTCAAGCCCGCTTGAAGCTTTGAAAAAAAGAATGCTTTCAAATCTTCCCGAGATTTCGGATGAGAGCGAAGCCGAAGAGGAGAAAAAAACGGATAAAACAGAAAACAGGAGCTATAAAACCGTCGGGATGTTCCCCGATGTAACGGAGGCTCCGATTAAATCTGATATATTGAGCGTTGAAGAAAATCCTCTGCCTGCGGAAAATCACGATAAGCCTATTATATATATGCCTAAAAAGCACGACAATGTTAATGAAAACGAGCAGTTTTTCATAGATGTGGAATCGGCTATAAAGCGCAGAGATCAAAGCCTCCTTGAAAAGTGTAGCGCTTATACTGTGGATGATAACGGCAACGACCTTTCAAAGAATCAAAAATCGGATTATACTCTTGAATCGGTTTCCGATATTTTAAGGAGCGAAAATAATTTCGCGCTTGACGAGTTATCGAAAAAATGCAATATGACTATTGACGATCTCGGCAAAAAAATGGAAAATGTGGGCGAAAATTCCGAAAAGCCCGAAGAAAAAGGCTCAAAAAGGACAGAAGCTTTTGAAAAAATGGTTTCCGAGTCTTTAAAAGAAAAGACTGCCCCGGATTTTGTAGAGGGGCTTAAAGAGCAGGGCGTCGAAGTAAAGGAAATGAGCACCGATACCCCCGACATTTCCGATCTTGACGGCGGTTCGCCGAAGCTTGAAGAAGAAAGCAATAATATATCGAACACCCAGACAGTAAGATTTACTCCCATAAAAGACGAAAAAAGCGATACGGGAACAATAATAATCAGCAATATGACCCGCCCGCTTGATATCAAATCAGAGCTTTTAGAACTTGAAGAAAAAAACGAGCCTGAAAGCGGACTTGCAGAGGAATTTGAAGAATTCGAAGGAGAAACAGAAGAGGAAGAATTCAAAAACCTCGGCGAATCAAAAAAATTCTTAAGAAAATTTTCAATCGCAAAGCGCTCGGCGTTCTTAAAGCTTTGCGCAAGCGGTTTGCTTTTCTTTGCGGGAATTTTATTTATGATACCTCCGCTATTGGATCTCAACCAGGATTATCCGTCGACTGTATCTGTGATCCTCACGGTTTTCTGCGGACTTTCGATACTTTCAAATATCGATCTCGTATTTTCTTTTAAAACCTTTTTCACTAAAAAATGCAGCACCGACATTCCTTGCTTTTTTGCGGGTATTTTCCTTTTTATAAACTGTTTAAGCTATTGCCTTAAAAAGGGCTCTTTGCTTGAAATGTCCTGCCTGTATTCGGCGGTTTTATGCCTCTTTATAATTTTCATAAGAGCTTTATCGCAATTTTTTAAAACCTGTTACGAGCTTTCAAATTTAAGACAGATTGCCACTAAGCGGCCCAAAAAAGCCGTTTCGCTGATAGGCGATAAGGGAGCAACTTTCGCTATGGCTAAAAACGCCGTAGACGGCGACGCACTTGTTGCTCTGTCTCACCCGACCGAATTTGTCGGCGATTATATTAAATACACAAAGCATAAATCCGTTTTGGGCGGAAAATTAAGACTTATAACTCTTACCTCTTTGATCGTGGGAATTATTTCCGCCGTGATAAATTATTCTTCGACAAAGGATTTAACCTCCGCCTCATTCGTGCTTGCGGCAATAGTAAGCTTTGCGGCTGTGCCGGCGTTGTTTTTGATCGATGAGCTGCCAAATTTCTGCGCCGCCTCAAAATTAAACAAAAAAGGCGCTATGATCGCAGGAAAAAACGCCGCAGAGCGCCTTGAAATGGCAAACACGGCCGTGCTTTCCTCGGCTGATTTCTTCCCTGCGGGAACAATAACTCTTCAAAATCTCAAAGTTCTTTCAAACAATAATATAGATGATACTCTTTTAAGAGCAGCATCCCTTACAGAAGCTGTATCAAGCACACTTGCTCCGCTTTTCAAGAAAATAGCCAAAACCAATTCTGCTTATACCCTTCCCGATTCCGATACTGTTAAATATGAGGACAGATTAGGTCTTTCGGGCTGGGTAGATAACGAGCTTCTGTTTATCGGAAACAGAACACTTATGGAGGCTCACGGAATAGATATTCCGAGCATTGAAATAGACAGAAAAATTCTTCATAACGGATGTTTCCCGATATATGTTGCAAGCAAAAATACAGCCTGCGCACTTTTGGTCGTTAAATATGATGTTGATGAAAATGTCGTAAGAGAGCTTAGGACTATTACGAATTCGGGCGTAACGGTGCTTGTTAACAACTGCGATCCGAACATAAGCGAAGAAATGCTCTGCGATTATTTCGGCCTTTATTCGAATTCGGTAAAAGTTATGAGCAATGCGGGAGTTCATATGTATAAAACGCTTTGCGAAAAAACGGAAAGCTGTTCCGCACCCGCCGCATTCAGAAGCAGTCAGCTGACATTTATTTCAATACTCAACTGTGCGTCAAAAATAAAGAAAAGCAACAGTGTTTTATCATTTATTTATGCACTGTTCTGTTTACTGGGAATACTTTTTATGGCATATTATTCGGCAGTAAAAGGAAGCACCGGCGACCTACAGACCGCTCTGCCGCTTATTGGCGCCGCTTCAGGTACGCTGATATCTGTTTTGACATTTTTGATTACTAAGCCTTAAGGAGAAATAAAAATGAGTGAAAAAAAGAAATTTTATATTACCACCGCAATAGCTTATACTTCAAGCAAGCCTCATATCGGCAACGCTTATGATATCGTGCTTTCCGATATGATAGCGAGATACAAGAAAATGATGGGCTTTGAAGTATTTTTGCAGACAGGCTCCGATGAGCACGGTCAGAAAATAGAGGAAAAAGCAAAAGCCGCCGGTATTACTCCGAAAGAATATGTAGATAATGTTTCAGGGCAGATAAAAAGCGTATGGAAAAGTCTTAATACCGATTATGACAAGTTTATAAGAACGACCGACGCCGACCACGAAAAAGCTGTTCAGAAAATATTTAAAAAGCTTTATGATCAGGGCGATATTTATAAGGGTACATATGAGGGCAAGTACTGTATTCCCTGCGAATCTTTCTTCACCGCTTCACAGCTTGTTGACGGTAAATGCCCGGACTGCGGAAGAGAAGTGACCGACGCTAAGGAAGAAGCTTACTTTTTAAAGCTTTCAAAATATCAGGATAAGCTTTTAAAATATTATGAGGAAAATCCCGATTTTATCAAGCCCGAATCCCGCAAGAATGAGATGATAAACAATTTCTTAAAGCCGGGACTTGAAGATCTTTGCGTTTCAAGATCTTCTTTTAAATGGGGCATTCCTGTCCCCTTTGACGACCGCCATGTCATTTATGTCTGGCTCGACGCGCTTACAAATTATATAACCGGTATCGGTTACGACACCGATAAATCAAGCGAGCAGTTTAAAAAACTGTGGCCTGCCGATCTGCACGTTATAGGCAAAGATATTGTAAGATTCCATACGATTTACTGGCCGATAATCCTTATGGCACTCGGTCTTCCCTTACCTAAACAGGTTTTAGGTCACCCCTGGGTACTCACAGGCGATGATAAAATGTCTAAATCAAAGGGAAATATTATCTATGCAGACTACCTTGCAAACAGGTACGGCGCAGACGCTGTAAGATACTATCTTCTCTCCGAAATTCCTTTCACGCAAGACGGTGCAATTACTTACGAATCCTTTATCACTAAATTCAATTCCGATCTTGCTAATACTTTCGGAAACTTAGTAAACCGAACTGTCGCTATGACAAATAAGTATTTTTCGGGGAAGGTCGGCAAAAACGAAGCTGCTACCGAGTTTGACGGCGATCTGATAAGCACCGCGAAAGACTCTCTTTCCGATTACCGCAAATATATGGATTCTTTCCATAATGCAGACGCATGCAATGTGGTTTTAAGCCTTGCAAAGCGCTGCAACAAGTATATCGATGAAACAGCTCCATGGCTCCTTGCAAAAGAAGAAGATAAAAAAGATAAATTAGAAAATGTTCTTTATAATCTTCTCGAATGTATAAGGCTTTTAAGCGTAATGCTCAATCCCATCATGCCCGAGTGCAGTGAAAAAATAGCAAAAATGATAAACTGTGATGATAAATCGCTTGAAACTTTTAAAAACACAGGCTTTAAAGTAAACGAAGCAAGCCCGCTTTTTGCCAGACTTGATACGCAAAAAGAACTTGAAGAAATAGCGCAGGAGATTAAAAAGGAAGAAAAGAAACATGAGAACACCGTTACTCTTTCTGAAATTTCTATCGATGATTTTTTGAAAGCAGAGCTTTTGACCGCAAAGATAATTTCCTGCGAACCTGTTAAAAAATCCAAAAAGCTTTTAATGCTTACTTTAAATGATGGTTCCGATAAGCCGCGCACCGTGGTTTCCGGAATTTCGGAGTTTTACACCCCTGAAGACCTTCTCGGCCGCACTGTAATAGTGGTTTCCAATTTAAAGCCTGCTAAGCTCTGCGGAGTAGAGTCCAACGGAATGATATTAGCCGCCGACAGCAATAATGAAATAAAGGTCATCTTTGCAGACGGAACCGAGCCGGGTTCGAGAGTTCGATAAATAATATGTTCAAAATTTTCGATACCCATTCTCATTATGATGATGAAAAGTTTGATTTAATAAGGGAAGAGATTTTATCTAACCTTCCCTCAAAAAACGTGGGGAATATTATAACCTGCGGAGTAAATAAAGCCTCTTCATATAAATCGCGCGAGCTTTCAAAAAAATATGAGTATATTTATTTTGCCGCAGGAATTCACCCCGAAAATATTTGCGACGGTACGGATACGGAATTTTTAAACGAGCTTTTAATTGATAAAAAGTGCGTAGCTTTGGGTGAAATAGGCCTTGATTATCATTATGAGAAAGAGTCGGCCCAAATTCAGAAAAAGATATTTGAAGATCAGCTTATAATTGCAAAGTCTTTTTCAAAACCCGTGATAATTCACGATCGCGACGCTCATAAGGATACCCTTGACTTTATTTTAAAGTACAGACCGAAAGGCGTGCTTCACTGCTTTTCGGGAAGTCTTGAAAGCGCAAAAATTATTCTTGACGCCGGTTTATATATAGGTATCGGCGGAGTTATAACATTTAAAAACTCAAAAAAGCTTCCGGAAATTGTTACTGAAATACCGCTTGACAGGATCTTGCTTGAAACAGATTGTCCCTATCTTGCGCCGGAGCCTTTCAGGGGCAGATTATGCACATCGGATATGATAAAATTTACCGCTGAAAAGATTGCGGAAATTAAAAATATTTCTTATGAAGAGCTGTTAAAAATTACTTTTGAAAACGCAATGAAATTATTTTTAAATTGAGAATAATATCAAAGCTTTGGCAGATAATATTTGTGAAAGCGGGGTGATTTTCAATGGAAAACAATAATAACAAGAACAAGAAAGAACAGTCTTCTAAATCCAAGAAAAATCAGAACGGACAGAATAAGAGCAACCAGAACAACAGATAATTTCTAAGATCTTATTTTGCAGCTATAAATTTGCTCCGATTTTAAGAAAATCGGAGCAAATTTTTTTAATACAAAAAATGAGAAAAAGTGAGCATTTTAAAGAAAACAGTAGATTTTGAGATTTTTATAATAAAATACTTTAAAACTTTAAAGAAAATGCGTAAAATTATCTTGACAATTAAGGTTTTTTAGTTTATATTCAATTAATGTCGAATGTTTTTTCGGCGCTTTTTTCGCATCTGTGTAGTTATAAAGCCGGATCTTTCTCCGGCACGCGGAAATTATAATGCAATGCCGCAGCTGAAAACGGATTATTTTTTAAAAAAGCTGTTTAAAGCCCTTTGTTCGGGCATTGCAGAACTCCGCGGGCATCACAGGGTAAACGTATGACTGTATTCAGTCAATTTTACTGCTGTTCGGGCAAGAAATTGCCAATGCTTCGTGCGTGAACAAAGGGGGATGCAAAAAATGGAAAAACAGAATATTATTGACCTTAAAAACATCAGAGTTATGTTTGACGACGAGCAGGTGCTTGACGGGCTTAACCTTTCTATCCGTGATAAAGAATTTATCACTCTATTAGGTCCATCGGGCTGCGGTAAAACCACAACCCTGCGCATTATCGCCGGATTTTTGGAGCCTGATGAGGGCGAGATCGTTTTTGAAGGCAAAAAAATTAACGGTGTTCCGGCTTATAAAAGGCAAGTGAACACCATTTTTCAGCGCTATGCCCTTTTTCCTCATCTGAATGTTTATGAAAATATCGCGTTCGGTCTGAGGATAAAAAAGCAAAAAGAAGCTGAAATTAAAAAAAATGTTAAAGAAATGCTTAAGCTTGTCAATTTAGATGGCTTTGAAAAGCGGAGAGTAAACACACTTTCAGGCGGTCAGCAGCAGAGAGTAGCTATTGCGAGAGCTATAGCAAATCAGCCGAAAGTGCTTTTGCTTGACGAGCCGCTCGCCGCCCTCGATCTCAAGCTTAGAAAGGATATGCAAAAAGAGCTTCGGAATATTCAAAGAAAACTCGGAATTACCTTTATTTTCGTAACCCACGATCAGGAAGAGGCTCTCACTCTTTCGGACAGAGTGGTTGTTATGGATAAGGGAAGAATTCAGCAGGTCGGCACTCCGCAAGATATCTATAACGAGCCGCAGAATGCTTTCGTGGCAGATTTTATCGGCGAATCGAATATTCTCGACGGTACGATGATAAAAGACTTTTTTGTAAATTTTTCCGGCAATAATTTTGAATGCCTCGATAAAGGCTTTGAGGAAAACGAACAGGTCGATGTCGTAGTAAGACCGGAAGATGTAGATATAGTGGATATATCGAGCGGAATGTTAAAAGGCTTGGTTACCTCGGTCGATTTCTTAGGCGTTCATTATGAAATAATTGTCGATATCGGCGGCTTTAAATGGATGATCCAGACTACCGACGAACATAAGGTGGGAGAAGAAGTAGGACTTTATATTGAGCCCGATGCCATCCATATTATGAAAAAATCCGAGTATTCGGGACTTTACGGCGATTACAGCTCTTACAGCGAAGAAATGGACCATCTTTCCGATACCGAACTGCCGGTGGAGGATTTATAATGGAAAAAAAATCTTTCGGCTCAAGACTTGTCGCCGCTCCGTATATCGTCTGGTCCGCAATTTTTATAATAGTGCCTCTTTTTATAATGGTCTATTTTGCGCTTACAAACGAGGCGGGTGCTTTCACCTTAGAAAATTTAAAATCGATAGGAAAATATAAGAATGCCTTTTTCATATCGATTATTTATGCGGCTATCGCCACTGTCATAACATTAATTCTAGCCTATCCGATGTCATATTTTATGACTAAAATGAAGATAAGCAATCAGCGGATGATAATGCTTATAGTTATGCTCCCAATGTGGATGAATTTTCTTATAAGAACTTATTCCTGGATATCTATCCTTGCAAACACCGGAATAATAAATTCACTGCTCGGCAAAATAGGATTAGGTCCGCTTAAGCTTATCAATACGCCGGGTGCTGTAATTCTCGGAATGGTGTATGATTTTATTCCGTATATGATTCTGCCTATCTACACGGTAATGTCAAAAATAGATAATTCTCTTTTAGAGGCTTCCGAGGATCTCGGAGCAAACGGTCCTTTAAAGCTTAAAAAAGTGATATTTCCCCTCTCTCTTCCGGGAGTAATTTCGGGAATCACTATGGTTTTTGTGCCGAGCGTCAGCACATTCTATATATCGCAAAAGCTCGGCGGAAACAAAACCTTGCTTATAGGCGACGCTATAGAATATCTTTTTAATACAGGCCCCGAATATTACAGCGTGGCTTCCGCTCTTTCGCTTGTTTTAATGGTGATGATCCTTATTTGTCTTGCCGTTATGAATAAGTTTTCGGATGATGAAGGGAGCGTGACGGTATGAAAGCTCTCTCAAGATTTTATGTAGGACTTATTATATTCTTTCTTTACGCACCCGTTGCAGTAATGGTGTTTTTCTCATTCAATTCGGGCAACAGCGTTTGGGTGTTCGAAAGCTTTTCGCTTGAACCGTATGCAGGCCTTATCTTTAACAGTACAATGCTCTCGGCTTTAGAGCACACCCTTATTATAGCCGTTTTATCAGCCGTAATCTCAACGGTGCTCGGAACTGCCGCGGCAGTAGGAATAACAGCGCTTAGAAAGAAAATATCAAGAAGCTTTGTTATGACAGTTACAAACATACCTATGATGAATGCGGATATTGTAACAGGCGTTTCGCTTATGCTTTTGTTTGTATTTATAGGCAAGATCATAGGTCTTTCGGAATCCCTAGGCTTTTTAACGGTGTTAATTGCTCACATAACCTTTAACCTACCTTATGTTATATTATCTGTTATGCCAAGACTTGCTCAGACTGATAAAAACCTTCACGAAGCGGCATTAGACCTCGGTTGCACGCCTGTTCAGGCTTTTTTCAAGGTTATAATTCCCTCTGTTTCAAACGGAATTTTCACAGGCTTCATCATGGCTTTCACTCTATCCCTTGACGATTTTGTTATAAGCTATTTTACCTGCGGTCATTATCAGACCTTACCTATTGTAATTTACAATATGACCAAAAAAACCGTAGGACCTGATGTATATGCTCTCTCAACGGTTATATTTATAAGCGTCTTTGTTCTGCTTGTGCTTTATAACGCCCTGCAGTCGAAAAGTGAAACAAGGAGGAATGCAAATGTCCGCATTTAAAAAATTCCTCTCAATATTTATAAGTGTTTCTGTTATTTGCGTTATACTTTCTTCCTGCGGTTATGATTATGCCGAGCTTGATCTGAAAGGCGAGTATACAAAAGAGCTTGCCGGAACAACGCTTAATGTTTATAACTGGGGCGAATATATTTCCGACGGTTCCGATGGCAGTATAGACGTCAACCGCGAATTTGAAAAACTCACAGGTATTAAGGTCAATTATTCGACTTTTGAGAGCAACGAAACAATGTATTCCCAGCTTAAAAACGGCGGAGTATCATATGATATAATAATCCCTTCTGATTATATGATAGAGCGTCTTAAAAATGAAAATATGCTCACAAAATTCAATGTAAGCGAGCTTTCAAATTATAAATACATCTCCGATGAATATAAAAATCTTTTCTATGATGAAAACAATGAGTACACTGTAACTTATAATGTCGGTATGGTTGGAGTTATTTATAATAAAGCGCTAATCGGCGAGCCTGAGCATTCCTGGAAAACGCTTTGGGATAAAAAATATCAGGATATGTCGCTTAATTTCAGCAACCCGCGCGACGGATTTATGACAGCCCAGATGATTTTAGGTCAGGACCTCAATACGACAAACAAAGCCGACTGGGATAAAGCGCTAAAGCTTCTCAAAAAAGGCAAGTCTGTTTTGCAGTCTTATGTTATGGACGAGATTTACGGTAAAATGGAAACCGGCGAAGCCGCTATAGGCCCTTATTATGCAGGCGATTATTTAACAATGTTAGAAAATAACGAAGATCTCGGATTTTTCTATCCGAAAGAAGGCACCAATATCTTTGTAGACGCAGTTTGTATCCCGTCAAGCGTAAAGCACCTAAAAGCCGCTAAAATGTATATCAACTTCCTTCTCGAACCCGAAATTGCACTTGCAAACGCGGAATATATCGGTTACGCTTCGCCTAACACTGCTGTTGTAGAGAACGAAGACTACTGCTATTATAAAAACGAAATTCTTTACCCTGATGATATGGATAAACCGAAAACGCAATACTATCACGATATCGACCCTGAAATAAGAAATTATTACGAAAACCTTTGGATCGATTTAAAATTATATTGAATTCAAAAAAATGAGCCTTAAAAAGGCTCATTTCAGACAGTAGACAAAGTCCTCAGCAAGAGGGCTTTGTTTTTTTGCAAAGAAAGAGAAAATCATCGAAAAAA
>CAKSGV010000021.1 GCA_934454845.1 uncultured Eubacteriales bacterium
TCCCTTTTTTCGATGATTTTCTCTTTCTTTGCAAAAAAACAAAGCCCTCTTGCTGAGGACTTTGTCTACTGTCTGAATTGTCCTTTTCTCAAAAGGACAATATTTTTTCATCGCTTTAAAATAAGCGTCTTTAAGACAGTTTCCTCCGGAGCTTAATTCAACATCTCCGAAGGTTATTTTTATAACACCCTTTTTAACTTCAAAGGCAAAAGGTCTTTCGCTGCTAAGTACTCTTCCTTTTGAAGAAACCATTAAAGGCGCAGACTGATTCGAAGTATTTACTCTTAAATCAAAGCTGAAATTATCTTTTTCCCCAAACGGAAATTTTTGTGAGGAATTAAAATGACTCGCGCATCCCCACCAATATTCGTTTTCAAGAATTTTAATTTCCATTATTATTCACCTTTTTTCTTGTAATATAATTTAAATTATAGTATAATCGTAATTAATCGGTTTGTAAATACGAAATCGGGCATAAAAATTATAAAATCGGGTGTTTTATGAATTCTGCATTAAATAATTTTTGTTATTATAATTTTAATAATTCTTATATGTTTTCCGGGCATCGCCACGGCGGATTTGAAATTAATATAGTTCTTGAGGGCGAGATGGAAATTGTTTATGACAGCTCTGTGTTGAGATTGCAAAAAAACGATATTTTGATCGGCGCACCCTTCTTTTTCCACAGAAACAAATGCATTAAAGATACAAAATTTATAGTATTTATGTTTGATTGTCCGAAAATTTCATTCAAAGAAAGCTTTTTGCTTTTTAAGCTTTCAAAGTCTTGCCGGGATCTTTTGAAAATCATAATTTCACAAAAAGAGAGTTCGGAAAATGTGCAAAAACTTTTTGATGTTTTTTTGGATATGATGTTTAAAGAAAATCCGCCACATAAGTCGGAAAACTCGATTTCACCCGTCTATACGGCGGCTGTTGAATATATGAAAAAGAATATTAATGAAAATCCGGGTATTAACGATATAGCAAAAGTATGCGGTGTTTGCGAAACAACATTAAAAAAAATATTCAGTAAAACTGTCGATATAGGTGTTGGCAGATATTTTACCGAACTTAAAGTCAGCAAGGCTTATGATCTTCTTAAAGAGGGGAAAAGTTGTGCGGAAGTTGCGGAAACGCTGGGATTCTCTTCTCCGGCATATTTTTCTTATGTTTTTAAATCCGTCACGGGGAAACTTCCGAAAGAAATTAAAAAGAAGCACAGCTGAAAATTGGAATAATTATCCGCTTGACATTGGAATTCTGTCTTTGTATAATTGAGCAAGAACAAATGTTTGGTATTCTTAAAAAAAGGAAGATTAAAATGCCGAATAGGTATTATTTATGCATAGATATGAAAACTTTTTATGCTTCGGTGGAATGTGCCGAGAGAGGACTTAATCCGTTTGAAACACCCCTTGCCGTTGCAGATCCGCAAAGGGGGAAAAATGCGCTGTGCCTTGCCGTTTCTCCGAAATTAAAAAAATTCGGCGTGAAAAATCGTTGCAGAATTTCCGAGATTCCCGAAAATATTAAATATATTATTGCTCGCCCGAGAATGCAACTTTATATTGATTATTGCGCAGAAATATATTCTATATATCTTGATTATTTTTCCCCCGATGATATTCACACTTATTCTATAGATGAATCTTTTATTGATGTTACCGGATATTTAAGAAGTATGAAAACAGACGCTTTATCGCTCGCGAAAAAGTTGATGAATGAAATAGCAAACAGGCTTTTCATTCCTTCCACGGTGGGTATCGGCACAAATCTTTATCTTGCAAAGGTGGCGCTTGATATCACCGCCAAGCATACTGTTTCTCATATAGGCTTTTTAAATGAAGAGCTTTATAAAAAAACGCTGTGGGATCACATACCTCTCACGGATTTCTGGATGATAGGCGCAAACACGGCAAAACGGCTAAGCAGCCGCGGAATTTTCACGATGCGCGATATTGCGCTTGCTCCGCAGGAAATTTTATATAAGCTTTTCGGAATAGACGCGGAGCTTATGATAGATCATTCTTTAGGGAAAGAAAGCTGTCTTATGGAGGATATAAAAAACTATAACAGCAAGAGCAGATCGGTTTCTCTTTCTCAGATACTTCCTAGGGATTACAGCTATAAAGAGATTGAAACCATAATAAGGGAAATGACTTTATCGGGAACTTACGAGCTTACGAAAAGAAAAGTGATAGCAGGGAAGATAAATCTTTATATTGGTTATTCGTGGAATTATGAAGGGTCTTATAGGAAAGGAATAAAAATAACCGCTCCCACCGCGCTTTATTCTGAGCTTTTGCCTTATGCGATCAGGCTTTATGAGGGTATAAAAAATAAAAATGCTCCGATAAGGCGAGTGGGAATAAGCTTCGGCGGTATACAAAGCGAGGACTGCTACGGATATGACCTGTTTTCCGATTTTGACGAGATAAGACGTGAAAGGGAGCTTAATAAAACAGTGCTTTCTCTCTACGGAAAATTCGGAAAAAATTCTCTTTTAAAAGGCACAGATTTTCTCGAAAGCGCTATGCAGATTGAGAGAAATAAGCTGATAGGAGGCCATAATGCATAAATATGATGGAGAGGCAAAACAGAGCAAAGCAATTTATTCCGTTTGACGCTATGAAAGGCCTTAAAGAGGCTCTCGCCGAAAAGGAAGAGAAGCACAGCCGCGTAAAACTTCACGAGATTCCCGAAGAACAGCAGATAATAAATTCTAAAATAATTATTAATCTTAAAAAAGGTCAGAATGTAAAAATAGATTGCTTTAAAGATTTTCATAATATAATGTTTAAAGGAAAAGTGACTGAAATAAATCTCGCTTTTAAATACCTCGCTTTGGATAACGAAAAAATAAGATTTGAAGAAATATATTCCATAGAAGTTATATAATCTGGTATTTATATTTTATCTTGTTTTGACTATTGAAATAATACCAAAATCACATTATACTGTTTTTAACAAAAAGTCAGGTGTGATGAATATGAAATCGGAAAATCTTAAAAAAATAGTAATAAGCGCTCTTATGGCGGCGCTCGTATGCGTTGCAACAATTGTAATTCAAATTCCCTCTCCGATGAATGGGTATGTTAACCTCGGAGATTGCTTTGTGTTGCTTTCGGGGTGGTTTTTAGGCCCGTGGTACGGCGCTGCGGCGGCAGGTGTGGGCTCAATGCTCACTGATGTGATTGCGGGATATCTTTACTATGCTCCGGGCACTCTTATAATAAAAGCAATAATGGGCGCGCTTTGTGCGATAATTATAAAAGCTTTTAAATCCGCTCCTGCTCCGGCAGGATATATCGTAAGCGGTCTTGCAAGCGAGGCTGTAATGGTTTTGGGATATTTCGGATATGCCGCTTTGCTCCTCGGAAAGGGAAGCGCCGCGGCGCTGAGTATACCCGGCAACTGCGTTCAGGCAGCGGCAGGTCTTATAATCGGAACAGTGCTTGCGATGATATTTGAAAAAACCGGATTAAAACAAAAATTATTTAAATAGGGGTTTAATATGACAAAAACAGTTTTTCATACATCCGACGAAGAGTTTTTAAGGCAGATCGAAAAAGAGGCAAATAATGCCGCAAAAGAGCTTTTTGAGGCCGCGCGCCTTAAGAAGGGTCAGACAGTCGTTGTAGGCTGTTCCACAAGCGAAGTGATAGGGGAAAATCCCGGAAATCATTCCACTCCCGAAATTGCCGACGCGATTTTTAAAGGCATTTATTCCGTATTTTCAAAAAAGGGGATTTATATCGCCGCGCAGTGCTGCGAGCATTTAAACCGAGCGATAATCGTCGAAAGGGAAGTGCTGAAAGGCGAGGAGACAGTAAATGTCGTGCCTCAGCCTAAAGCGGGAAGCTCTTTTGCTACGGCGGCATATAAAAATTTTAATGACCCTGTGGCGATAGAAGAAATAAAAGCCGACGCCGGAATAGATATAGGCGGAACCCTTATAGGAATGCACCTTAAAAAGGTTGCCGTTCCGCTAAGGCTTAAGCAGAGAAATATCGGTAAAGCGATAGTGCTCGCGGCAAGGGTAAGACCGAAATTTATCGGCGGCGAGCGGGCGGTTTATGATGAAAATTTAATGTAGCAGGAATTTAAAGCCGGGCTTATTTGCCCGGCCTTTTTTCTTGACAGAAGGTATTTTAAATTTAGGACTGAGTTTATTCTATTTCGCTGTTATATTATAAAAATAGAATAGCGGAACCGAAAACTAAAAGTTTTCGGTTCCGCTATTAAGCTTTTTGGTGCAGCGAGTGCAGTAATATCCGAACCCAAGCCCGATTTTTCGAGCTCGGTGAAATTGATTGTTTTAGTGCCGTCTTTGTAATTGAATGTGAACGTAATCCTGTCGTCATAAAGGAAAATCACATTGACAAAGCTGTCAATCAGCCTGCGACGGTGGTCAAGCCTCTTGGTATCAAGCTTTCTGAACCGATGAAACCAAAAAATAATTTGTTCACGGGAAAGCGTTGGCTTTGCCATTTCTTCCTTGATAATCTGAACGGAAAGTTCGCTTTTTTGCTTTTCAAGGCTTTCGAGCCGTTCTTTTGTAGAAGCGGTTAAGATACCTTGCTGAATGGCATCAAGCATATTATCAATGGATTTTTGCGTATCGGCAAAACGCTTTTTGAGCAGCGGCAGTGCGGTGTTTTCCTTGCTTTGCAATTTCATTACCGTATCGGCAAGTTTCTCAATCAGTTCATCGTCAAAAATCAACTTCTTGATCTGCTCAATCACAAGATTTTCAATCCATTCTTTTTTAACTGTTTTCTTGTCACAGCCCTTGTGATTTTTTACACTTGCACATTTGTAATAACGGTGAACCTTGTTCCTGCCCGTTCCGCTTTCACCGACCATATAACATTGACACTTGCCGCAAAACAGCTTTGTTGTCAACAGATATTCGTCTTCGGCTTTATGTTTTGCCGGAGCTTTTTTATTTGCCGCCATGCGTTCCTGCACACGGTTGAATAAATCATCGGGGATAATTGCCGGTATACCGTTTGGGTGAACAATATCGTTATACCTGTATTCGCCGATATATTTGCGGTTATGTAACATTCGGGTGACGCTGTTTATGCTGATTTTTCCGCCGCGCTTAGTGCGAACACCTTTCAAATTCATTTCATCGGTAATTTCACGCATTGACGCCCCGTCTGCATAATGCTTAAATGCGTCAAGCACCGCCGGAGCCGTAAGCGGATCAATTTGAAAATACTGCTCGCTGTCGATTATATAACCGATTGGCAATGTTCCGCCGTTGTATTTGCATTTCAGTGCGTTCTCGGTCAGTCCGTGCGTGACCTTTTCGGAAAGTTCAGCCGAATAATATTCCGCCATACCTTCAAGCATTGATTCAAGCAAAATACCTTCCGCACCTGCTGAGATAGCCTCAGTTGCGGAAACGACCTTTACGCCGTTATTTTTCAGAATGCGTTTGTAGTGCGCCGAATCGTATTTATCCCGTGCAAAGCGGTCAAGTTTCCAAACAATAACAACCTCGAATTTTCTGCCCGCACTGTCTTTTATCATACGCTGAAAGTCAGGGCGGCGGTCGGTTCTTGCCGACAATGCACGGTCGATGTAGGTTTCTACAATTTGAATGTCATTCTTCTCGGCAAAGGCCTTGCATTCACGCAACTGGCCTTCAATGGACTCTTCACGCTGATTATCCGAAGAATATCTTGCATAGATTACGCCTTTCATTTCTTTTCACCTACCTTTCTTTTGGAGTGTATAACACAAGTTTTCCTTGATGTTATCTGGATTTTGGGGTGTTAGGCTATCCCTAACAAGTGAATTTGCTGTAGCAAATTCAGTGCTTGATGAGACAATATCACTTTTGACAGTTTGATTATAGCATATTTGATTTATAATGTCTATATGTAATCGTGAAATATTCAAATTGTTCTTGAATATTTCAATATTATCTATTGCTGTTTTATAAAATCTATGCTATACTATAACATAAGTTATTGTAAGTTCAGGAGGTAATCGTATTGGCGCGTTCATACAACAAACTTTGGAAACTGATGATTGATAAAAAAATAAATAAGACCCAACTCTGCAAAGCAGCGGGTATAACCACAAACGCTATGGCAAAGCTCGGTCGTGACGAAACCGTAACGCAGGAAACTCTTGAAAAAATATGTGCGGTGCTTGGATGCACTCTTGACGATATTGTGGAATTAAAATAATTTAAACAACGTATCGAATCAAATTTAAAATCTGCGACTTATAAGTGAAAGCTTTCAAATGAGGTGAACAAATGCAGTTAACCGAAGTACAAAAATACACAGAGTATTTGTTTAATGCCGCACTGAAAAAATGCCAAAATATAAGTGACGCAGAAGATCTTACGCAGGAAGTATTGTTGGCTGCTTTACAATCCATGGCCGAAATATCGAATATTAAGGCATGGCTTTCGGTTGTATTGAACCATAAATACTACGATATGCTCCGCAGAAAATATAAGCTGCCGACAATCAGTATAGACTTTATACCTGATGAATCGGAGTGCTTTTGTGCAGAAGAAGTTGAAAACTGCCCGGATTCTGCTTCTGTAAGGCGTGAAGTATCCTATCTTGCCGATAAATATCGCACGGTTATTGTTCGTCACTATTTCAACGGAGAAAAGGTTCAAGATATTGCAGACAGTCTCGGAGTGCCGAAGGGAACTGTCCTATCAAGACTTTCAAGTGGCAGAGAGCAAATGCGGAAAGGATTTGAAGAAATGGAGTTATATGAAAAATACAGTTATCAGCCCGAGAGGTTGGAGATTAGCTGCCACGGAAGGCAGGGATTTCATGACGAGCCGTGGTCGCTGGTGGCAAATGATATGATGAAACAAAACATACTGATTGCCGCATATCAGAAACCGCTAACCGCAGTTGAAATCAGCAGAGTCATGGGCATTCCGACTGCCTATATTGAAAATGCAATTGAAGATTTGACTTCCTCTGAATTGATGAAACAGGTAAATAACAAATACTTTACTGATTTTATGATTGCGAAGCCGGAGCAGCTGCTAAAAGGCTTAGATGCTGAAATTGCGTTAGTGGAAGCACATTATGCAGAGATACTGAATTTCATCAATAATTATCTAAAAACATTACAAAGCTCTTTTTTCTTACGATTTACCGAAACTCAAAAACGAAAGCTTGAATATTATTTCATTTTACATTTGCTTTCTTCTGCCCTTTACACCGCAACGCAACGAATCGTACCTTCTAAAGAGGAATATCCGCAGCGTCCCGACGGCGGCAGGTGGATTGCAATGGGAACGCAATATCCTCAAAATTTTGATTTCCAGAACTATCGTTTCGGAAAATACTGTTACGGCGGTGAAAGAAGATCATATGATGAAAATTATTTAGGAGCAAAATCCATACACTTGTATTTATACGATTCGCAGCCTGATCTTAACAAATATCAACGCGGTCCCATTGAAATGCATGATGATGTCCTTGTTCGGTTGCTTTATATTATTTCAAGAGGAATTCCGTTTGAACACGCAGGATTTGAAACTATGTTTTTAGAGGATATACCGCACTTAGCAGAATGCGGTGTTTTAGGAATCAATAACGGAAAACCATTTGTTGACCTGCCAATCCTGACACCGGATGAATACAGGCTACTTGATAAAACGCGGATTGAATATATGCATAAAATGGCGAATATGCTTGAGCCTTGGCTTCGGGAAATATTTCCTTTGTTAAGAATAGACATTCCTAAGCATCTTGTAGGACGAGTTGCAGAATTCAGACGGTATTCCTGTTATGCAATACCAATGGCATTTATTAAAAAAGCAGTTGAGCAAAAAGACTTTGAAATTCAAAAAGCAACGCCGCCAATGGTATTTGTTATTGATGACCAAAATTAAGAAACTGTCTCAGCAAGCACTGAATTTGGCTATCCAAATTCGGGTGATGTTGCTGCGGCATTGCCTTAGCAAGCATCGTCTTTGTGTCCACACTTGGCTTAGCGAGCATCGCCGCCTGTGTCCACACGACCTTGTTAGGGCAAATCCCTAAAACCCTTTGAACGGAGAATTCTATGGATATAAATGAACTCAAAAAACAGCTGATTCCGTATTGGCGTGACATTTACAATCTGCAATACGGCAACATTCTCAAGCAACTATTTGTTCGTATCAAATACAGAATATTAGGAAACCGTTTCGGAACATCGGAGATTCCGGATAATATTCTTGAAGCCATTGCTCGCACAATGCTGCCAGATATTCGCGAATTTTTCCTTTCCAAAGAGGGACAGGAGGAGTTTGCCGCTTGGAAAGCGGAATATGAAAAGAATAAGAAGAAAAGAACATAAAGCAAAAGGAGGGGGTGAATCCCCCGCCTTTTCGTCCCTATTGATAGATTAGCTCATTCAAGATAAATTCCCGTACTCTGCTTTGAATGTTGTTCATCCGTCTGATCCATTCCATTTGATCGGAAACTTTTAACTGTTCGGTTACACCCTCATTTTCAGCCGTTTGTCGGACTAAAGAATCAAACATTTCGCAGGCATCACGATCCATGTCGGCAAGGTAATTGTTTAGGGTTTCGTTTAGCCGCATAACATTGATGACCGTCCGATTGTTGCGGTAAAGAAAATCATAATGCATTCTGCCCCAAGCGCCGATGTTTTCAAGTTCTGTTTTCATAATAAATAACCTCCGAATTTAGTTTTTGCGTTTTGAATTAAAGTTCGGATAGTCTATAAAAATGACAAATCCGAACCCTTCACCGATTGGTTTAGGGTTCGGATTTGTACTGTTTGGTGCGGATAACAGGAGTTGAACCTGCATGGTATTGCTACCACTAGAACCTGATGGTAACGCCACCTCGGTGAAAGGTAAAATAACAGAGAAAACAGTCTAATCAAACTTCAGTATAGCCCTCAAGGAGCGATTTATGCAGAATACTCTCTGTGCCTTCGGGAATAGACTTTTTCAGATATCACGCGAACATTATTCCTTTTGAGGAGCGTCCTATTATGTGCAGAATCGTAGCGGTTACGGGCAAAACGGTCTAACTTCCAAAAGATGATCACATCAAAACCGCCTTTATAGCTGTCCTTAATCATTTTTTGAAATTAGGGGCGATTATCCGTCTTTGCAGACAAGGCACGGTCAACATATGTGTTTACAACATTCATTTCGTTGTATTTCACAGACTCCTTACATTCACGAAGTTGACATTCAATTGATTCTTCACGCTGATTTTCACTTAAATATCGTGCATAAATTACACCTGTCATTCTTCTGAAACCTCCTCATTTTTATAAAGTGAATAGATAGTGTTTTTATCTATTTCAAGTTGTTTCTTTAAATCGTTTGATGGATAATTAATTTTTGAACCTTGAAAACTAAACCAGCGCACAGTAAACATGGTTTTTATAAACCAATTTGGGAGTGGTTTTAGACTATGCGGATTTTCATAAATTATTGTTGAATTTGGAAAACAAAATACAACGGCATCTATTTTTGAGTTGGTTTTACTATAAAATCTACCGTTATGTTGCATTATAGGAGTTTTTCTGGAATTATATATAAGGTTGTGGTTTTCATAAATCGGCATTCCTTTTTCTCCAAAAAATGCATACCACAATTCGTTTGAGTAAATTGATTCCTGCGAAGTCATTACAGGGCAAGAGCTTAATGCTCTTTTGTATAACATATTAACATTCTATTTCCCAAGATCGTAGATGATGAGATAGTTGTTATACCAGTAAATGTTTTGAATAGCGAGAATTCCGAAATTAGCGATTTATTAATTTCTACTTCTTATCAAAAATTTGAAACTGAATATATTATTACAGCCGTTTTAAAAAACGAGTTTCTTAAAAGGAATAATATTGAGAAACATTTTTATTTAGGATTGGTAATTTCGGATTGCTCTAGCAAAACAAAAAAGCGCAAGGGAAAATTAATTTTATCAAACCCATATAACGAATGGTATAATCCTGTTTATTTTGCTAAAGTCAGTATATAAAAATAAACTGGCTACTCCAAAACGGGCATGACCAACTTATGTTTGGAGGGTATTGATTGACTTCTTAAGCTTACTGATTTCCTCACTGAAAAAACTAAATATGAGCCAAACATACAGCTTTTAGATTATTAAGGCTATGTACCAAATCAGCAGAAACTAATGAACATGTGAAATAACTGAGTAATATTTTAAGTTGCTTTTTGTTGAAAACAGTCTGCCACATTGATATAATTAAAATATCCTTTCCGATCACAACGGCAGCAGCCGTGTGATAAATAAAATTTATGTGCCGATGAGGTCACAACTGTGTGACCTCAGATTTCACCGAAGCTCCTAAGGCAATCAGCTGTAGATAGGATAAACCTTGAAGTCAACAGTTTAATGGTGCTGTTTCGGCAGCCCTGCGACCTTTCCCACGGCGGAAAGGAATTCATTTGGGGAATACCATTGTTAAGTACGGCGAAGGTACGGTTTCAGTTTCAAAAGAGGTTGCGGATTTTTTAGAGGCTGATAGAAAAAGGCAGGCGGCGGAAGGTCGGAGCGACCGCCGGCACACGAGTAAGAGAGATTCCGAAACAGTGCTGCAAACTGCTCAAATTACGGCTGTCAGCGATCCTACCTTTGAAACGGCTTTTAAAAACCTTTGTTTTGAAAAACTGCAAAAAATCATTGCCGACCTTGAGTTTGAAGATTTCTTTTTGATTCGGTGCTACTTTTTTGAGGAACGCACTATGCAGCAAATCGCAGACAAACTCGGAGTGAGTAAAACGGCAATATCAAAACAACTGAAAAAACTCCTGAGCCGGATACGGGAACTTATGGAAACATAGGTTTCCGTATTTTTTGCAATTTTTTTAAAATTTTGGTTTGTCAGACATTAACTGTCCTACACTCTAAAAAACCTTGATATTACTAGCCTTTTCAGCAACTTTAAACTTAATTGTTATGTATTTTCCCTTGTTTTTGCCCTTATGAGCGAAAATAAGGGAAAGTTTTTGTTTTTATCCGCCTACTACCTTATCGAGCAGTCTTGCGGAAGTGCGTTTTGCTTCTCTTGTGGAGTGAGCATAAACGTTCATCGTGGTACTTACATCGGCATGGCCTAAAAGTTCCTGCACATCCTTCGGCGCTGCTCCATTAGAGAGCAAATTGCTTGTGAATGTGTGGCGCAGTTGGTGGAAATGAAACCCTTCGAGACCCTCTACCTTTTTGCTTGCCCGTTTGCACATAATACCGATCGTGCTTGGAGATTCATACGCCCCGTCAGGTCTTAAGCATACAAAAGAAATCTCTTTGTATCCCTCGGGAACCTTCTCGTTTCTCGGTAGTGTATAGACCTCGTAGTAATTGCGGTCTTTTTCCTTAACCTCACAGTAATAATTGAGGCGGTATAATTCGCCATATTTGAAACGGTTTTTGTGCTGTTCGAGCTTGGCAGTTCTCAGAATCTCTGCCAAAGTGTCACAGAAGTCCACTGTTCGGACTTTCCTGCGTTTGGTAGCCCCTATCTCCGTTTTGTGCCTTGCGTTGTTGTAACTTCCCATGTCAAATACAATCATTTTGAACCCCTTCTTTTATGCGTTAATTTTGACTCCGTCACTTGCCGGAGAACAAAACATAAAAAGAAGGCAAAAAGATAACAAAAAAGCACATACCCCGAAAGGTAAGTGCTCACTTGCAGTCCTTTTGCCTTATCCTATACACAGGAGTATAGTTTAGCATAACAAACAAGCGCAATTAACCCTCTCGGTACATTGCTGTTTTCGTTATCTTTTAAAAACACTCCTGCTTTATTTTAAATAGGTCATTATTAGTTTAACATGGGTAAAACCCTTTGTCAACCCTGATTTTACTACTCTTTTAGTGTTCAAAACCTACCCCGTAGAGTTATGTAGGGTTATGTAACAGCAGTAAAGAGTTATGTGAAATTTTAAATAATTTATGAATTTACACTTATTTCGCAAGCTTAAAAGAGCCACATCAAATCTTCTTCTAAGTTATGTAGGCAATGCTATTTACTTGATTTGATAACAAAATATATAGCGAAACTTTTTGGAAGTTTCGAGAGGAAAATATTTTTGAAAAAATAGGTTGTATTTATCCTATATTTCGGGTATAATAATACTAGAGGTGATAAAAATGATGGTTAATACCGATAATTTAGTTGCTATGACAGAAGCAAATCAAAATTTTTCAAGGGTTGTCCGCACTGTTGACGAAAGTGGTTTGGCTGTTATTTTAAGAAACAACAAGCCGAGATATGTCGTTGTTGATTTTGGTGAATACAACAACATTGCCGCTGCTCTTCAAATGCGCGAAACCAAAATTGACGGCGCCGCCGATAAACTTATTGACGAAAATATGGAAGCATTACTGGAGTTGGCTAAATGATTTCACTTACAGTTGAAGAAATAATCGAGCTCCACGATAAACTTATTGATCGTACCGGTGGCAGCCACGGACTTCGTGACCAAAGTCTTTTGGAATCTGCGGTTTACAGTGCTATGTCCGGCTTTGAGGGTAGCAAAGCATATCTAACGGTTGAAGAAAAAGCCGCAAGATTTATGTTTGCTCTCACAAACAATCACGCTTTTGTTGACGGCAATAAGCGCATTGTTGTTTTTACAATGTTAATGACTTTGCAGCTTAACAATGTAAAACTTCATTACACACAACCCGAACTTATTTCTCTTGGTCTCTGTGTCGCAGACGGCAGTAAAGATTACAAAGAAATATTAGCTTGGATCATAGAACACAAATTTTAGAAGTCAGTCCTAAGGATAAAACCTTGGGGCTGATTTTTTCTCTATAAATATGGGAAACAAAAAATCTCGATTCAAGAAATCATTATTTTCGTTTATAAACCTTTCCGAATTTTATTAACGAAAATTATTCTCTGTACGAAAATTTTGCCGCCCGTCATTTCGAAATGAGAGTCATATATCATTTTAAAACGAGTTATAGGGGTCACTCATTTCAAAATGAAAGTGATTCATCATCTCAAAATGTTTTAGCAGTTTTCTTTATATACATACACACAACAAGAAAGTCCTAATTGGTTAGACTAAGACTAAACTCGTTATGTATATGTAAGTATCGACTTAGTGATACCAAAGGGGATGCACTAAAAATTTATGTGCTATTAAATATTAATAGCTATGTTAAAAATCAAGATAACCTTTGGGCACAATATTCAGTTTGACTATATTTTACTCCAAAATTTTCCTGTTGTCAAATTCACAAAATATGCAATTATACGCAATTAGAGCATGTTAGAATATGTTAGAGGCAATAAAGTGTCTCTTTCCCGCGTTTGTGAATTTTTTGTAAACCATTAAGCCCGAAGCTATGCTTTGTGCTTAATAAAAAACAAAGTTGTGAATTGGCTGGGGCAAAATATTATTGCACCTTGTTTGGCACTAATAAAATTGATAATCAATTTTCAGTTTTCTGAGAAATATTAATCTTTGCAAAATGAATTGGATTGTACCATTCACTATGAGGGTTTGACAAAATCAGCTCAGATTTTCTTGTTTTGGTTTTGCTAGAACAATCAGAAATTACTAAACCCAAATAAAAATATTTTTCCAAGTTGAATTTCTGAAGAAAATCTTTCTTTAGAATTGCCGTAATTGTATATTCCGCCTCACTTTCATCATATGTAGCGGAAATGTAATTTTCATCAATTTTACGATTAACGCTATTCAAGACATCTACCGGCACAACAGTAATTTTATTATCAATTTCTTTTGGGAATAAGAAAAGACTATTATAGGAATATTTTTCCGTTCCGCAAATAATTAAATGTACACCATCACTAGCTTGTGTATCATAGTTTCCAATTTTGCTAAAACAAAAGTCATCGTTCGATATCTTAAATTGTAATTTTACATCATCACCGACACTTTCTACATTCACAACACACGCAAGTTGATAGTCTTTTGCAATTTCATCATCTTTAATTATCGTATTATCTAACACAAAATCGCCATTGTTATAAATTTGGATATTTTCTCTCTTAGACCACTGTGTGTTTATAAATCCGCATAAAACATTGTCTATTTTTTCTTTAGGTAAGTTTGATTCTGTTATACGTTTGTACAAGTAATCTATCTCATCATCAACATAATTTAGAACATTAATTGTATCTATAAATTGTTTAGGAAAGGTTTCCGGATAAATATCAAGAATGTCTTGAATCATATTTTTAAAAAAATGCGAAATTTATGTGTTTTTATGTGATCTATAATTTCTTTCCATTTTATTTCATTGAAGTATTTTTTAGAAAACATAATAATTTCATATGCTCGAAATATAAATCCGGTGGCTTTTGGAATAGTTGCATTTGTATAAAAATAATATATATTGCCCGCAGCTAAGTATGTATCCATATATAGATGATATATTAAATGAAGAAAAGATGTAGTTATATCAAATGTAAATATATCAAAATCATTTTTGATGATATTTCTCAATAGATATTCTTCGTCTATATTTGTAAAAGGATTAAAAATATTTTTGTGCAATTCGATAATGAAAAAATGTTTTCTTAATTTTATATGGTGAGGATTATTGGCACCCTCCTTTTCTAGCGATATATATCCCAAATCGCATAGAACTTTTTTTGCTTTATCATAATCTTTTTGATTTACATAAATGTCGATATCATTTCCAACTTGTCGGTAATCCGGTGATAAGTATAAATATAAAGCTAATGATATTCCCTTAAAGTGTATAGGATTAATTCCATTAGATTTTAAGGCTTTATCTATGTTTATTGTTTCTAATTTCTGCAATAAGTATTTTCCTTTGTTTTGTGCATAGATAGTTTTGATTTTTTCATTTTCATAAAAATTAAAATCAAAATTATGTTCATAACGAAATATAAGCAACAATCGATTCTTTACCAAATAATCTAATCGTTGTTCATTATTAATATCATCTTTAATAAAATTCAATACAGCTTTAAACATATTAATCGTCCTTTTTAGCTACGGTTAACCTAAAAGTTTATTTATCAAAAAGATAATGAATCATTTTTTCGCGTTCATTAACAAATTTATTCATTACCTGATATGCTTCTGTTTCGTTATATTGCTTTTCGTTTATGCCCGCATTTGAAATTTCAAAAATAATAGCATCAGGATAAGCCAAAACAATAGGTGAATGAGTTGCAATTATAAATTGAGACCCCATTTCCACTAATCTTTTTATTTCTAAAAGAAGTGTCATTTGACGTGTTGGTGATAACGCAGCTTCTGGTTCGTCTAAAATATACAATCCGTTCCCCCGAAATCTATTTTGTACTAAAGATAAAAAGCTTTCACCATGTGATTGTTCGTGTAATGATTTTCCACCATAACCATCAAGATTTAGATGGTTATCAATGATGTTTGTTGCAACATTATAAAAACTTTCCGCTCTTAGAAAAAAGCCATCTTTTTCATAGTTTTTCTTAATTATCGTTAAATACTTATAAAGTTCAGATTCAGTATGATATGTTGAAAAATTGAAATTTCGTGAGCCTCCCTCAGCATTTAAGCCTGAACCTACGGCTAGTGCTTCTAACAACGTAGATTTTCCAACTCCATTATCTCCCACAAAAAAAGTTACCGCATTTTTAAAAGAAAAATAATTGTTTTGTAGTAGAAATTGAATCATTGGGATTTTTTGCAAGTAAGAATCTTTTGGAATATCTGATGCTATTTTTATTCCCGAAATATAAAGATGTTCCATTAAATTATAAACACTCCTTGCTACTGGTGTATGCATTTGCTTGTTGCGAGAACATATTAAAATATAATCCTCTTTTTTCCATCAATTCTTTATGTGTGCCGTATTCTGCAATTGTTCCACCTTTAAGAACATATATTTTATCAAAATCTATGATTGTTGATAATCGATGCGCAATCATCACAACCGTGCTCTTTTGTGTCTTGCTAAAGATAATATCCATTATCTTCTTTTCTGACAACGGATCAATACTTGAGGTGGGTTCATCAAAGAAATAAATCGGAAAATATTTATGTAGTACTCTAATTTGCCCTAATTTTTGTCTTTCGCCTCCAGACGGAACCTCACCATTTTCAGAAAATTCCCTTGTTAATTCTGTATCTAGTTTTGAATCATATTTTTCCATCGAAAGTTCATCTAATAATGCTTTGATATTTAAATCGATTTGGTCGTTTTCTATAAAAGAATCGAACAGAATATTCTCTTTTAGCGTGAACGCAAATATATTCGTACTTTGTAATGATATCCCGATATTACTTCTTACACTTTTTGTGTTATATTGTTTGAGATCTTTTCCATTAAACATTATTTTCCCAAAAGAAGGGTCATATAATCGTAACAATAATTTTAATAATGTTGATTTTCCCGCTCCGTTTTCTCCAACAATTGCTATTTTTTCCTTTGGATTAATTTTGAGATTGATATTCTTCAAAATATATTCAGATGTATTTGGGTATTTAAAATTCAAATTATCAATTTCAATTAAAGTTGGAGAATTTTCTAACACCATTTTGTTATTAGTATTTTCAATTTTAGATTCTAAATTTAAAAATATTAATAATTTATTAGCAAATAACCCTTGTTTTAACAACTCGGGGAAAATACTTGTCAATGAACTTAATTGGTATGTTAGGTTCTGTGAAGCAGTAATTAATAATGCAAAATCACTAGTCTGGAGAGAATTTTTCATTCCTTTAAATAATAAGTATATTATCGTAATTATAAAAAGAAGGACAGGATTTATATGAAGTATAAAAGAAAGCAATGCATTTTTATTTCTAAATTTTTTTTGCAAGCTCATCTGTTCATCTGTATTTTTTCGAAATTTTGAAAATAAAATATTTGATATTCCTATCGATCTTATATCAAGCGAATATTCGTTTTGATAAAATATCCGATGGATGTAACTGCTAATTCTGCTCAATTTAATATTTTGCAAACTTTGCTCATAATTTAATTTATTATTTAACATGCTTAATATTATTTCAATAATTACACTAACAAAAGAGATTATTATTATGAATGCATCTAAACTTATTATTATTGAAGCAAGCGCTAGTATATTAAAACATACTGAAATACATTTAGTCAATAACATAATCGCGTCGTGTGATTTGGAAAAATAATTTTGAATTGCCCATGAATAATTATTATAATACTCTGGGTCATCACAATATTCTAAATCTGTACGAAGAGCTTTGTTATATATATATAAATTCATTTTATATTTAATTTTAATGATCTCAACACAAGAATATCTACCTAACAAAATGGATGCTAGATGAGCTAAAAATGCTATAAAAAAATAAGCACACAAAATGCATACTGACTCAATAAATGGTCTATTTTTTTCTAGTGATTCTATTGCAAATTTTATTATTGTAGTATCAATCATTACTAAAATTGGGGAAACCAAACAACTCAAAAATAACATAATTGAATAGCTCTTTCCTACCGAAAAAAAACTTTTAACTAAAAAAATATAATTCTTAAAACTTTTCAAAAAACATTCCTCTTTCTATTGTTTAGGGTTTACTATATTATATTTTGACTTCAATTCAACTTAGTGATTAATTAATGATTAGTGAAAATTTCGTAAATACGATTATATAATTTGTTATTTTTAACATCCCGTAATGTAAATGTTTCCTCATATTTTGATAAGACTTTTTTGCAATCTTCAAAACAATTATTATCTACACAAGTATAATAATTGAAAAAATCAGTATTGGGTTGTAAATTTTTTATATAAATATTATCGGAAATTACTAGAAAAACTTTAGCAATACCTCTGCTTTTTAGATATGCTATTTCTGAAAGAATTTTCTCTAAAGTAAGTTGAATATTTATGCACAATATTGCAACATCAATATTTAAAGCACACAGATAGGAATAAGTTAAAAAGCCATAATCATTGTTGAGATTATCTATATGAGATACACCGCCACCTACATTAATAATTATTGCATCGTTTTCTTTTTGTTTGTCAAGGAATTGTATTAGACTTTGTATGTTTTTTACATTGACTTTCATTTCGACATTTGTATTATAATTTAAAAATATAGTGTTTTTTAAAATAGCTCCAAGCGGGTTATATGTTATACACTGTGAATCAATACCATCGTTATTAAAAGCTTTTTGCAAGGTTGTTTGAACTACAAACTTTGACATATTACTTCCCAGACTGGAAATCATAATAATAGGTGTTTTGCTTTTAATTAAACTTTCTTCATGTAAATCATCAAAAGAAACGGAATCGGTTCTTTGGGTGATTCCTCTAAAATTCCCCAAATATATAAAATTTTTATTTATGTACCTATCTTTTAATACCGATGAATCCCATTCGGGAGTAAAATTATTAATAATATAGATATTATTATACTTATCAGTTTCTACAATGTTCCCATCAAAATCCACAAAATCATTCTCTAAAATGGAAAAATACCCAATTATATCATCATTTAATAACGATAATATATTAGTTATATCTTCTTCTCGTATGCCGATTGGGACAAAGACCGAATTTGAAAGTGTTGATATGCTTGAATTTTCATTTAAAGCTTCTTCTTTTAGCACTTCAATTATATTTTCTGAACTCAATAACGGATGGACATCCAAAAAATCAAATATTTGTTTATTAATAGTCTCATAGTGATTAAAGTAAATCTTATCATCCTTTATTAAAATACTCGCTTGCTCTTTTGAAACAGTGATTTTAAATATTTCACTATTGATAGAAACATATTCGTCATTAAAAATCATTTTACATCTAGTGTTCGAACCGATCCAATTTATATACTTATGAATATCAAAATCAGATAAATAAATAGCATCATAAGAAGATAGAATATTAGTTATATTTTCCACAAATTCACTTAAATTAATCGAATTGGTAACATTTAATATTTTTGTACTCAACATATTTATGTTCCTTTTAATAATTTATTTTATATTGAACTTTTCTTTGATGTATAATTTCATTTCATATTCTAACGTTCGCTTTATTTGCGTACATTTTTCCTTATTAATGCTTTTATAATCTCTAAAACATGCAGTGCAAAAATGAATTGCCCAACACGTACCACATTTATTTTTTGTAAATACATCTTCTAGTTTTCTATACTGATTGAACAATTTAGAAATATTTATACCCATTGTAACATTACCAATTATATTTGAATCATCGTCTTCGTCTACTTTTTCACAAATATAATAATTACCGTTAGCGTGGACATATAGTTTTTTGTTAAGGGGTATACAACATCCTGCCGGGAACGCTTTCATAACGTTTGTTGGAATTATGGAGGTGTTTTCGAACTTGTTTATTATAGTTTCCATAGCTTGATGTTGCTTTCTGAATTTTTGCGTTTCTTCAAAAGTAAGAATTTTTTGTTGGGAAAAATCCATATTAGAAAGGTATTTTTTAAAATAAGGCGTAATACTCAATGATGAAAATTGGTTAAGGCAAGGTAGATTTTCAAAATATTCATATACTATATCATCAAAATACGGTGGAGTATGTACAGGTAAAAAAATAACGCAATCTAAAAAATAATTTTTGTCTAAATAATATAGCTTCTTTAAATTTTCTATAACAACATCATATGTTGGACTATTATCATTAAATATTCTGTACCTATCATGAATGGAACGGGGCCCATCTAAACTTATTGTTAACAAAATATTATTTTTAATAAGAAATTGACAAGTGTCATCATTTAACAATGTGCCATTTGTAGGCATTGTAAATAATACTTTTTTATGCAAAACATTTTTATTTTTAGCGTATTCAATGCATTTATCTATAAAATCTCTTCTCAATAGGGGCTCACCACCATAAAAACTTATAAATATAGTGTCATTTATTAGAGATCTATTAAATAATTCATCGATTGCTTTATAAGCAGTTGAAAGTTCCATATCCAAAAAAATCTTATTCCATTTTTCGCGCTTATAATGATACCCACAATAATGACAGTTCATATTGCATTTTTCTGTAATAGATAAAACAAGTTGAGTTGTAATGTTTTTGCATATCCAATCCAACTGTTCAATGCTATATGGCATAGAAATTTCAAACTCAAAATCAGAAAAAATATTCCAACCAAAAACATTTTCAATCTTTTTTATATCATAACTGTTTTGTTTGATTTTTTTCTTTTCTAGATCGTTTTTAATTTTAGCATTGATTTTGTGGAATCTATTAGTTCTACCATCATATAAAAAATATTCATTATTTATTTCTAGGACTTTGAGCATATCTTTTTCCTTTCCTGTATTGCCTACAGAGACTTAGTAATAGCAGAGTGAATGGTTTAATTAAATGTTATGTATAAGATGTTTTTGAATAAACTGTCACATCATTGTTCGATTTTACATTATATGTGCTAAATTGACAGTTAGTAGGACAATTTGATGAAGGGGAGCACCATCCATCTGAGCCGCATCTTGTAGATGTTGTGGACGCCACATCACCAACTAATGTACCAAATAATTTACTAAATAAACCAGCCATATTATCACCTTTCCTTTTTATTCACTCTGCTAATACTAAATCTCAAATTAAGAGATAAAAGTGATAATTTCGTTGCAACTAAAATCAATGTCCGTACCAATATGTACAATAAAAGCAGAATCTATGTTATTGATTATTTGTTTAGCGCAATCCATATCAAAACAAGAAGAATTATTGCCAAAACTTATTGAATTTTCCATAAGCTTTTTAGCAGCATCGTCAACTGAAAGTTTGAATACTGAAAAATATTTACTTTCGTTTTGCAAAATCGGAAAAACTATGTGATTGATTTTTTGTTTTTTGCAACAATAGTCTTTATTTAATATAATTCTATCTTTTCTTTCAGGGGTGCTTAAAAAATCTTTTTTTATAAGAAATTTGTTTTTGATTAAAGATATTTCCCCGCAACCTATATGAATTCCTCTTAAAACACTGCAAACATCGTTATCGTCTTTAACATCAATAAATGATATATCATCTGTTAAAAACTTGCAATTATGCCACAAAACACTTGCTAATGATAGTGATGATTTGCCTGAATTTTTTATTCCACAAAACATTATACCTTTGTTATCTAAACATATTGTTGATGCATGAATTGGAATCCTTCTATCAACTAATCTAATTGAAATAATATGGTTAACAAATATTCTTATTGGCTGCATTGATTTTAGCGAAAATAACTGCAATAGTCTTTTCTTCCCATTAATCCCGTTAATAACATTGTGTTCTGAAAATGCAAATTGTCCATATTCAGATTGTTGGGGTCTTATTTCTATATATCCATCACACAAATCAGGAGTAAACTCATTACTACATGTAGCATCCCAAAGTTCATGTAATAAATAATTCTTTACGCAGCTAGAATTAGTTACTATGTGAAATGTTTCATTGTCAACTGTAAAACAAACTATATAATTCATCACTACCTCCTATATTTGTAAAACATAATTTTCTAATACACATCCAGATGGAACATTATTAGAACATGAGCAAATAGCATTTATTTTACATTGGCTACATTCATATGGAATATTGCTATTAATTTTAGAAATAAATAAATTTATTTTTTTACTCTCATAGAGTTTATGGGGCTTTTTTTCAAAATTTCTCATTCCAAACAATCCAAAGCAGTTCATAAACATATTGTAATCAACATCATCTATTTCAGTTCGTATCGATTCATATAAATCGATTACTCGATTAAGCTCTATGTCTTCATCAAAACAATTCGGAAAAGGTTTGTTATATGGTTGACAAAAAACTTTTTTTCCAATAGGATGTAGTAAATTGATGATTTCAACAGTTCTTTGAATAGGAAGACCAATTAGTGGAACTTGTATAGAATCGGCTTCTTCAATAGCATAACTGATTTTATTAAAAAAATCAGTTTCATCACTAATTATTAAACTTTTGTTTGGAAGTGGAGTTATATATTCGATTAAGGGTGTGTTTAAATTTCTAATATTTAATTGTATATTAAATGTATGTTTGCACAAAAAATCATAAAAACTTTGGAAATTTGTTTTTGAAAGGGTTTCAAAGTTCATTAAAATTGTATACAAACACATTTTTGACTCAATCAGCTTTTCAATTTCTTCGTTTAAACTATTATCATAACCATTGTTTTTTAAATCAATAAATATAGTACAATAATTTTTGCTAATATCATTAACTGCAGAGTCAAATATTCGAGCATCTTTGGTTTGTGCTAATCTTTCGTTAATTAAGAAAAAACAATCATTTTTTTCTGAGTCATTAATATTGGGATATTTATGTGCAATAGCGTTTAATTCATTTAAAATATGACCATTAAACAATTTATAATTTTTATCAATATCATTAAACAAAATTGTCTTGGTTTTAGTTTCAATGCCCTTAATTATAAGTTTATTGTTCACAATCATTCTCCTTTAATATAGTTATGTCGATATATCATTTGCAAACTTCGCTACAAATTCATATAATGCTGTTGTTAATGATGTAAGCTACGACTATTTCCTAAACAATAGAGTTTTACTAACATCTTAATAGTGGACAGTATCTACACAATCACAGATAACACTTAATTGACCAAAAATATTTTTCCTTAGTTCCGCAACAAATATTGATGTGCCCAAATAAAGTTAATCAAAAAAAGCACAAATTCCCCCTATGCTAAAATAGGAAAAATTTGTGCTTTATAAATATAAATATACAATGTTTTTCTTTTGTTAAAAAGGGTCACCTTTCATAGTAGAAATCCTTTCAATTCGTTACTTATAATATACCATATTTTAGGAGATTTGTCAATTATCATTGTATAATATTTTACTAATTAATTATATAATATTTTACTAATTATTTGTGATTAATATATTTTCGTTATTATAAAATCTTCATCGTAAGAATTAAAACTATCAATTTTAATGAAACTATAAGGATTAACTTTTCCTTTGTCAGTAGAGTCGTAGGTTATATCTGAATTCCACCAAGCGCCGTTATAATAAACACGGTTCCAAGTGTGATGATAATTTGCAACGTCAATTTTTGTTCCGTCAATCACAAAGCAAGGGATGCTTTGGCTGCGACAGAGTGCTGCAAACAGATGGGCAAAATCATAGCAGATACCTTTTTGAGTAGATATGGTTTTTCTAATGTTAAAATATTGAACAATGGGTTCGCATTTATAGTCATACTCGAAGTTATATATTATCCATTCGTATATTGCCTTTACCTTTTCTTCAGTAGTATAGCAATCGGCACAAATTTCGTCGGCAAGTTCTACTGCATTTATGTCCCACAGTGTTGCCAGACCGTTGGTAAGAGAAACATCATCCTGTTTGTAGACGAAAATATATGCAGTAAAAAGCAAAGCAATTATAAGTGTCGATACTATCAAAACATATATTTTCGTCAGTAGATTGTCCTTATGCGTACTATCAGCAAAAACTGTAAAATATGTAAGGACAATAGCAATAGAGATGATTGCTAAAAACGGAAAAACTCTGCGACAGTATACAGCGTAAACAAAGTTCATCAAAAAAATAAGTGCAAGTAAAATAAATATGCCTGAACGCATTGCCTTTGATTTTATCTCAAACGCTAAAAACAAACACGGTAAAGCTGACAACAAATAGAATACGGTAAACGTTTGAGATAAAAAAAGGAAATCTTTTAAATATAAACCTAATAGTAAATTATAGACAGATGCAATAGCAAAGAAAATCAGTCTAATTTTTGTCTGCAATGTGATTGCAAATATTTTGGATATCTTCACGATAATTCCTCAATTCATTTGTAAATTCACATTGCAACAATTCGTCTTCCAATATACTTAAAAACTAAAATTCAGATGATTCTTGCCCTTGATTTTGCCTTTATAATACTTTTGGGCAAGGGTAAAACGAAATAATAAGTCATAACCAGTTGAAATGAGTTGTTTGCGAAAAAACCTTTGTTTTCAAGGCTTTTAGAGGAATTCATTAACGCCCTACAACAAGCGATAATGATTTAAGAAAAGTTAGTTTTCAAATTCCAGTTTACAAACTGCTTTTAACTGTCCTAATAAGTAGGGGATAAATTTCGGAGCATAGATAGCACCCGTTGAATGTGTCTGATGCGTACCGAGATTTATCTCTCTTATTTTTTATATAAAGGGAGCTGATGCCGAATGATTGTGCCGCAAAATAAAAACGGCAATTTTTTTATGCTGTCAAACAGCATATTTAAGCAAGGTCTTAAACCGAGGGAATTTATTGTTTACTGCTGCCTTGTAAAACACAGCGATAAAAACGGCATCTGCTTTCCGTCACGGCGGCTGATTGCCAAGGAGTGCTGTATTGATAAAAAGACGTTGGACTCAGCAATCCAAAGTCTTGAAAAAGCAGGGCTTGTAAAAAAGAAAAAGCGCCGCAGGCAGGACGGATCGAACACAAGCAACGCCTATACGGTCAAGTTATTTCGGTAGTGTAATTTTTTCGTACAGGGTGGTGTAAGAAACGGTATTGCAGAACTATACCCATAGAACTAAACCCACTGAGTATATGTTACAACAGAAAAAGAAATAAGGAGTAAATTTTTTCTCTGCCGAAACAGCCGCAGAAAACGCCCTGTACACCGAGCAAATGGAAAACCGAGCAAACGCCCGACCGAGCCTCACAAAGGCAAAATACGGCGCTGTAAACGGCGTGTGCGTCCCTTTTTTCTTTTCTGCTGTGAAACTAAAGTTCTGCATAAATCAGCCGTTGTTTTTGAGGAATTACGCTTTATTTCGCAAAAAACGCAGTGGTACGAAAATAAGCAGGAGAAAGCCGAGGGGTTGCGTTGCTTTCCCTCGGCGGCTCACGGCGGACGGCAACGCCGACCGCAAGGGGCTTTGGTCGACTTTTTCGGATTATTTCAAAAAAGGCGATTAGGGGTTGCTCAAATTTTATCCTCGCTGATTTAGGGGTTGCACTTTTTACAGCGAAAATATCGGCATAAAAAGAAAAATACCGGTCCTGTTATGGGCGGAATGTAAAAATACCAAACAGCCTTACGGCGGAAAGGAATCTATGGAGAAAAACGATTACAACATTGAACGGGTTGAGTTTTACTATAACGGCGACGAAGAAAAGTTTGACCGCTTTTTAAGCTCAGCAATAAAAGAATATATCAGTACGGATAAAATGGCGGTCGATTGCGAAAACAGTAAATCAGCGTAATTTATCTGGACTTACGGCAGGTGTTGTGGTATGTTGTTGCGTGGACAGGATATCACGCGCCTGCCGAGAAAAAAAGAAAGGTGATTGCTATGAGAGTATGGCTGTATTCAAGGCTCTCCCGTGACGAGGACAGCGAGTTAAATTCACTTACCAATCAGCAAAATATATTGCGGGAATATGCGGCAAACAATAACTGCACCGTTATAGGTGAGTCGGCCGATGACAACATCAGCGGAATGCATTTTAACCGTGAGGGGATAAATAAAATATACGCCGCCGTTGAGAATAAAAGCATTGACGCGGTAATCGTTAAAGACCTGTCCCGACTCGGACGGCACAGAACGCAGACCGCAATGTTTATAGACTATCTTCGTGAAAATGATGTGCGTGTTCTTTCGGTAACCGAAAACATAGACACAAGCAACGAGGATGACGATCTGATGGTTGGCTTTAAAGGGATATTCAACGATATGTACGCAAGAGATATATCCAAGAAAATCCGTGCGGGATATAAGCAGAAACAAAAAAGCGGTATCGTGATGATACCACCGCTCGGATACTTCAAGGATAAAAACACGGGCAAGGTTACGGTAGTTGAGGAACACGCCGAAATAGTCCGTAAGATATTCGGTCTGTATGTATCTGGATACGGGCTTAAAGCCATATCTAAAATTTTGAATGAGGAAGGCATTAAATCGCCGGGATATTATCAGAAAAAACTGCTCGGTAAAAATCTCGGATATAACAAACCCGAAATCGCTCACAGATTTTTATGGGAAAATACAGGTGTAAAAAGAATATTGCAAAATGAGTTTTATATCGGGAATCTTATCTGCCACAAATCCTATACAAGCAAAATAAATCATATAAGAAAGGAACTGCCGCCCGAAGAACATTTTAAACACGAAAACGCTGTGCCTGCAATCATACCGAAAGAGATATGGGAGCAGGCACAGTTTATACTTGAGCAAAAGCCGAAAAGAAATGTAAGGGCTTCAAGCGGAAATACACATCACCGATACACAGGACTTATAAAATGCGGCGATTGCGGTTCCTCATTCAGCTGTAAAAGAAGATATTGGCGTAATAATCCACCGAGAATGGAATATGTTTGCAACGGCTACCACCGTTACGGAAAGGAAAATTGTTCACCGCATAAGATAGGTGAGGAAGTTCTTGACGGGCTGATACTCAAAGAGCTTGAGGAACTTAAAATAATGGCCCATGAAAACTTTAAAAGGGTTGACAAAGAACTGAAAAAGTGGCTTGCTGACCGACCATCCGCCGAAAAGCAGATAACAGCGCTTAAAGAAAAGCTCGCGCAGCGGAAAAACGACCAACAGCAAATACTGCTTGAAAGAATACGGGACAGAGAACACGCCGAAGTTTATACTCAAATGCTTGTTTCCTGCGAAACGGATATTAAAACAATTGAAAACAGAATTCGGGAAATGAAGGATATTGAAAATACGGTAAAGGAACGCAAAAAGCAAATGAAGAAAAGCGTCGAACTGCTTGACGGTATTATAGCCGACGGTGCGATAAGCGATACGCATCTCAGAATGTTGGTGGATGAGATCGTTATATACGAAAAGAACGGAAAGCTTGATATTCAAATAACGCTTAACGGAGAATTCCGCACGCATATCGATTATTACGATGAAAGCGGAGATATAACCGACAGGCACGCCGAAATATGGTATTTCCCGAATTGGGAAAGTATGGCGGAGGGTTAAACCTCCGCCATATCAGTTTTTTGTATTGTAAATATAGCATACTCGGCAGGCGTGCAGCTTTATGTTGCGCGCCCGTTTTTTGGCTTGTGACAAGTAATTTGAATGAAAATTTTAGGCAAAGAAAAACGCTCAAAGCCGCATAAACAAAGGCTTTGAGCGGTGGTGCGGGTAACAGGAATTGAACCTGCACTTCCTTTCGAAAATATGAACCTGAATCATACGCGTCTGCCAGTTCCGCCATACCCGCATATTAAGTTTTTATCCTCTGATTTTTACACGGTGAGGACATCCGAGGCGGAGCATTTCGCTTAATCCACAATATATACAAACAGCAATTAAGCTATGTGTAAGCTCAAATCGCGCTGAAAATTTCAGTTTTTAATACTTACACCAAGGTGACGTTAGCTGAATCTAGCGCGTCTGCCTATTCCGCCATATCCGCAAATATATGCCGCAAAAAATATAATACCAATTAGAAAGCGATTTGTCAAGTAAAGCGTTAAAGTTATTCACAATTTATTAAAAAATAAGTATTATAATAGACAATACAATCGGACAAATTTTCCGCTATTAGAAGCGTTGTATCCTGATTGTATTGTCTAATCTTAATATTTAATCAAAGGTGATAATTATGTCAAAAAAGCAATTTAAATCCGAATCAAAAAAGCTTATGGATATGATGATAAATTCCATTTATACCCATAAAGAGATTTTTTTAAGGGAAATTATATCAAATTCTTCCGACGCTATCGATAAGCTCTATTTCAGAAGTCTTACCGATAACTCCATAGGAATAAAACCCGATGAATTTGCTATTAATATTTCTCTTGATAAAGATAACAGGACCATTACCGTTTCCGATAACGGCTGCGGAATGACAAAAGAAGAGCTTGACTCAAACCTTGGTACTATCGCAAAAAGCGGCTCTTCCGCCTTTAAACAGGAAAATAAGGAAACTGATGAAAATGTCAGCATAATAGGTCAGTTCGGCGTAGGCTTTTATTCTGCGTTTATGGTAAGTGATAAAGTTACTGTAAAGACAAGATCTGTCGATTCCGACAGCGGTTATGAATGGCAGTCGGAGGGCGCTTCCGGATATACTGTTGAACCTTGCGAAAAGGAAACCGTCGGCACGGAAGTTATAATGCACATAAAACCTGATACCGAAGATGAAAAATACAGCGAATATCTCGATCAGTACAGAATAAGCGAGCTTATCAAAAAGTATTCCGATTATATCCGCCATCCTATAAAAATGCCTTTTGTGACTAAAAAGCCGGTTGAGGGTAAAGAGGGCGAATATGAGGATGTGACAGAGATCCGCACGCTTAACAGTATGATTCCGCTTTGGAAAAAGAATAAAAGCGAAATAAAACCCGAGGAATACAATAATTTCTACAAAGAAAAATTTATGGATTACGAAGATCCCGCCCGTGTTATTCACACGAGCACCGAAGGTCAGGCGACTTTTCACGCGCTGATGTTTATCCCGCAGTCCGCACCGTTCGATTATTATACCAAAGAATTTGAAAAAGGGCTTCAGCTTTACTCGCGCGGCGTTCTTATAATGGATAAATGCGCAGATCTTTTGCCGGATTATTTCAGCTTTGTAAAAGGTCTTGTGGACAGTGAAGACTTATCGCTTAATATTTCGCGCGAAATGCTCCAGTATGACAGACAGCTGAAATTAATTGCAAAAACAGTCGAGAAAAAAATCAAATCCGAGCTTGAAAAAATGCTCAAAAACGATAGGGAAGCCTACGAGAAATTCTTTAAAAACTTCGGAACCCAATTAAAATTCGGAGTTTATAATAACTACGACCTTGACAAAGATACATTAAAAGACCTTTTGCTTTTCACATCTTCCTTTGAGAAAAAGCCCGTAACCCTTTCGGAATATGTCAATAGGGCTAAAGATGATCAGAAGAATATTTACTATGCCTGCGGGGAAACTATAGAGCGCATAGAATTGCTTCCTCAGTGTGACGCCGTGAAAGAAAAGGGCTATGAAATTCTTTATCTTACCGAAAATATCGATGAATTTGCTCTTAAAATGATGAGGGATTACGACGGAAAAGCGTTTATAAATGTGTGCGACGAAAACCTTGATCTGGACACCGAAGCAGAGAAAAAAGAGCTTGAAAAGATAAATACAGATCAAAAAGAGCTTTTAGATGCTATAAAAGAAAGCTTAGGCACTAAAGTGAATTCCGTAAGATTTACAAATAAGCTTAAAAATCATCCTGTTTGCCTTACTAGCGAGGGCGGTATTTCGGTTGAAATGGAAAAAACGCTTAACTCTATGCCGGGGCAGAACACGCCTGTAAAAGCACAGACGGTTCTTGAAATAAGCACCTCTAACCCTGTTGCCGATAAGCTGAAATCTCTTTTCGATTCTGATAAAGATTTACTTAAGGATTATTCAAAGCTTCTTTATGATGAGGCTTGCCTAATCGGCGGAAGATCAATAGACAATCCTGCCGAACATACAAGAATAATCTGCGAACTTATGACAAAATAAAAAGGAGAGATAATTTATGAGAAAAAACTTCGGAGCAAAACCGCTTTGTTATCCGCAGCCTGTATTTATTCTTGCCGCCTTCGATGAATTAGGAACGCCTAACGCTATGAACGCGGCGTGGGGAGGAATAAGCGACTCAAACGAAATATCAATGTGCATAAGCGCTTCTCACAAAACCACAAAAAATATATTGCTTAAAAAGGCTTTTACCGTGAGTATGGCAGACGAGGCTCATATAACCGCTTGCGATTATGTGGGAATAGTTTCCGGGAATAGTGAAAAGGATAAATTTAAAAAAGCCGGATTTACCGCTTTAAAATCAGAATTTGTTGATGCTCCGCTTATAAGCGAACTGCCCGTTTCTCTTGAATGCAGACTTAAAAGCTACGATCAAAAAACCGGCAGACTTGTAGGGGAGATCGTCAATGTAAGCGTAAATGAAAGCGTTTTGGATGAAAACGGGAAAGTAGATATAAATAAGGCAAAACCAATAACATTTGATCCTTTCAATAATACTTATGCCGTTATCGAAAGGCCGGTTGGAAAAGCTTTCAGCGACGGAAAGAAGATAAAATAAAATTCAAAAACCGCTTTTATTAAAGCGGTTTCAGACTGTAGACAAAGCAGGTTGTATTTAAGCGATACAACCTGCTTTGTTGGAAAATCGGACCGAATTTTCAA
>CAKSGV010000022.1 GCA_934454845.1 uncultured Eubacteriales bacterium
TACTATTTTCAAGTAACGCTTGATTTTTCGTAGAAAATAGTATATAATAAAAATTGTTTTAGTAGAATTGCAATTTTCTATGAAAGGTTATGCTTTATGAAACGTCCGGATTATCTGAATCAAATACGAGGCAATATCGAAAGAGCCGAAGCCGGTTCGGTGTTTGTTTCGACAGACTTTACAGATATAACCGATAAGAAAACGGTGAATATGGGTCTTATTCGCCTTGCGGATGAGGGCTTAATAAAAAAAATCTTGTTCGGAGTTTATTACAAGCCGGAGTTCAGCGAGCTGCTTGGCGAAGCCGTTGCCCCGTCACCGAACAAGGTGGCTCACGCTCTCGCACGTAACTTCGGATGGACTATTGTCCCCTGCGGCGATACGGCTTTGAATCTTTTGGGACTTTCAACGCAAGTCCCGTCTCAGTGGGTATATGTTTCCGACGGCGCGTACAAAGAGTACACCTTTGATAACACAACAATCAAATTCAAGCGTACCACAAACAAGGAAATATCAAAGGTTTCCTATAAAACGGCGCTAACCATTCAGGCGTTGAAAGCGCTCGGCAAAGAAAACATCACCGAGCAAGTAATATTGCGTCTGAAAAAGATATTGACCGATGAAGAAAAAGAAAAGATGTTGGCGGAGTCGAAATCTGCAACATCGTGGGTTTTAGAACTTATTAAGATAATTTGTAAGGATGAAGAAAAATGAGAGATATTGCAAGGTTAAGTGAAAAAGACAAAAAGGCGCTTTTCCACAATACTGCCGCTAAAATGGGTATGACCGATGCCATTATTGAAAAGGACTTTTGGGTATGTTATATGCTCGACTATCTTTTTCACCGTTCTGCTTGGAAAAATAATATTGCTTTTAAGGGCGGCACAAGTCTTTCAAAATCTTACGGACTCATTGAACGCTTTTCCGAAGATATAGATTTGATTCTCGATTGGCGCGTTCTCGGTTATGAAAAGGACGAACCGTGGGCAGACAGAAGCAATACCAAGCAGGACGCCTTTAACAAAGAGGTAGGGACAAGAACCGAAGCGTTTTTGAAAAATGAGTTTATGCCTGCCGTTATTGCCGATTTGCAAAACGAGCTTGGCTGTAATGTGAATTGTTACATAGAGGACGACGATCCGCAGACCGTTGTGTTCGCCTATAACCGTAGCTTTGATGACACTTCTATCCTGCCGGTTATCCGTCTTGAAATCGGTGCACTTGCGGCGTGGACTCCTGCCGCCCGAAAAACGATAACTCCCTATGCCGCCGAGCAATACGGCAGACTTTTCAAGCAACCGAGCACGGAAATCTTGACCGTTTTGCCGAAGCGAACATTTTGGGAAAAGGTTACGATTCTTCACCGTGAGGCATACCGTCCTGAAAACAGCACAGTACCCACAAGGTATTCCCGACATTATTATGACCTTTATTGTATGGCAAATTCGTCTGTAAAAACAGAAGCCTTTGCCGATTTGGATTTGCTTGACAAGGTTGTTCAGTTTAAAGACAAGTTTTATCGCTGTTCATGGGCAAGGTACGGCGAAGCCAAGCCCGGTACTATGAAATTGATTCCTTCAGAGAAAAACATCAAAATTCTGAAAGACGACTACGAACACATGAAAAATATGATTTACGGCAAAAAGCCAGATTTTGATGTAATTTTAAATGCGGTTAAACAGCTTGAAGATGAAATAAATACACTATAGTCTTTAATGGAACATTGATTGTGAGAGAATATTGTAATAAGTTTTACAAAAGGAGGTCAGTATATGTTTTACAAAATGATTGAAACGGCTCGTGATAAATGGTATTAATCCAAATATTGCACTATTTCAGGAATCGTTAAATATATTACAAAAACAGGACTGATGAGAGATGCTCAAATCGATGCCATTAAAACATACCTGTTTTTAAAAATCGGGTGTGAAAACAAACCGTTAGTTGAACTGTTTAAACACGGTGCTTTCAATAACATAGATCTAAATGATGTTGAAATTTCAAGTGGTGTTAGGAATTATTTAGAGAATAATCCGTCAGCTGCCGCTTTATACGAATATGCTTGCCTTAAATAAAGGCGAACAGGCTGAGATTTTTGTTCGCGCCAAAAAGATTTTCGGGGAATACTGGCTCGGAAATTTGTGTCCGCGTGGGGTCAATCGCAAAATGAAGAACTTTTCAAAGAATTATCCGGTAAATCTTTTGGAGAATGCCGATGCAGAATATTTCTCCGAGCAAATTTCGGAAATCTACATGGACTCCGACAAGCTAAACAGCTATCTTGCAGACATTGACCGACAAGCTGAAGAAATGTTCTCTCAACTTGTGAAACAAACAGCAGAATGCGATGGTGTGACCGAGCAGCTCAAAGCCACCGACCCGATGGAGTGGGTTCGGCTGATAAACAATATCCCAAACAGGGCGGCTGAAATAGTCAATTCGGAAATAATATTCATATAATATGCCGGTAATATGCCGGCCTCTGTAGTCACAGGTACAGAGGCCGGTTCAATCTTTTTACTTATCCTTTGTAATAACCGTTATCAGCATTTTCTTTTGCTCGACTGTCGGCATTTTCAGTTTCCCGCTTTCGATCAAATTCTTGAGGACATATAGGATAAACCACGGATCGGAAAAGAAGGTATGCTGTAAGCCGAAAAGCCGTGCTTTATGTAAATGCGTCGGTGTTTTGGAAAGGAGCGCGGCGGTGAATGTATCCCGGAGCCGGCAAAAGGCGTCCCAATGCCGTTCTTTGATCTGACTTCCCACCGTAAGCAGCGCTGCCTTGATTTCCTCATTTTCAAGTATCACACAATGCGGAACGACCTTGGTGCAGCCGTTTTCATTCAGCACATCAATGTATCCCCCTTCGGCCAGTCTTGCATATTCGGCGGCGGACAGCTCCTCATCATCAAGCCAGCGTTTGAGCAGCATTAGATTTTGTGCGGAAACGGCGGGGTAGTCATCGGATATCCGTTTTTCCGACCATTCGCTGTCGCATTGCCACAGGGTCAGATCCTCATAGCTGTTCCAACAGCAACCGCAAAATTGCCCCATACTGTCATCATATCGGGGCTTCGGCGCACTGAAATTCAGCACATCGGCAGAGCAGATATTATGTCCTCCGTCCGGCCGCAAGGTTGCCGCTTCATCAAAAGAAACCGTTTCTTTGTATAAATGCCGACCGCTGCACGCTGTGATATACGGAATGAGTGACCACAGCAAAAAGTTTTCATCTTTCGGAGGATCGGTTGTCATGGTAACTTCCCCGTACTTGCCGCCGAGGATACGGCCATCCTTCAGCAAGCTGCTTTCGATCAAACTGTCAAACAGTTCATCGGCAAAGAGAGCAGTTGCTTGACTGTACATAGCGTCGTGCAGGCGAATAATCTCCTCATCGGCTTCATCAATAATGATATTAGCAATGTATTTATCGCCTTTTTTCAGCAAAAATCCGTAATCATAAAGAAATTTGATCTCGCTCTCCACATAAACCGGGGACACACCGAGTGCGTCTGCGATCTCGTTTACGGACTGATAGCCGCTTCTCACCGTGTAGGCAATATTTTGCGACAAAGCACTGCGAAAGAAATTGGCATTGCTGCCTTTTGTCCCCGGCGAGCCGTTGCAGCAGATCCTTGTGAGCCGGATAGGATTAAATTTGAGTTCTCCGTAATTTCGTGTCATAGTAACGCCTCTTTTCAGTTCTTTTTTCGCTTCAAACAAGTGCCACTTGACAGTGCCGAGAGGAATACCAAGTTCCCGAGCAATATCTGCCTGTTTGCGATTTTCAAAGTAATACGCAATCACTATTCTTCTTTGCAACTTAGAAAGGTAAGCGATCTCAGTCTGGAGACGATGGATAGCTTCTGTATTATCGTCGGTATCCAGCTCGTAGTACGGATCTGCGATCAGTTCCGCAACCTCATCAATAGAAACACCGACCATACTTTTCGCAGCATCACGATAATAGTTGCTGAGCGTGTTATGGGCAACGGTCCAGATGAACTTTCCCATGTCTGTAACGTCATCCTTAATAAGGAGCGCACGGAACGCTCTTATCGCAATCTCTTGCGACAGATCCTCTGCATCGTGAATGCTTTTACACCTCTTCAGAGCAAATCCGAATATGGGTTTCAGGTATTCAGTTATGATTTTCTCAACGTCTTGTCTGTTCACTTGTTTGCACCTCATTGAAAGCTTTCACTTATATAGACACGCAAATCTGAAAAGGTTGGAAACTTTTTAATGCAAAATCAGCGCCTACATAGTACGGACAACGTATGGTATAGATTTATAGGCTATGATCTATACCCCTTCATTTCTGTTATCAGCTTCTCAATCCTTGTACGAAGTGTCGGAAAACGATTATCATTTATTACTGCCTCAAAGTAGTTTTTATAATCATGGCCCATTTTTGCATACCAATCTTCAAACTCGGTTACTGTTGAATTTGCGTGTAAACTATCACGACTAAAGCTGAGCATATCAAGTAGCGGTGTTTTGTAAGAATACTTGCCGTTTTTCAAAACTTTTTCAAAACCGACATAGCTTTCAATAACCTTATCAATATTCTCATAAGCGTTATCTACCTCGCCAATTGAGGAATATGCCATGGCAAGACCGTTATATGCGCCTGCAGATTTAAGTAAAAAGAAGCCCTCGTTTCCTATGTTTTCAATAAGAATTTTTGCTCTACTGTAAATATCAATAGCCTTTGAAAACTCTTTTCTGCCGAGAGAAATTCCACCGAGCCATAAAATGTGATTGAGCATAACCTCGAAATTGCAATAGACGCATTCCTGTTGCTTTTCCTTGCGTTTATCCATAGGCATAAGTATGTTAGAAAGCACCATTTGCCTGTTTACAATTGTATCAGGCAGACGGTTTGCCGTTTCTATTGCTTTGTCCTGCATTTCAAGACGGTTGTATGAATATGCTAACTTTTCCAACACTTCAATACGTTCTTCTTCATTGTTGCTATCTTGCAAAACCAATTCCGATTTGGCTACTATTTCCTCCAAAAGTTCTTTTTTGCCGTTAGCGCAAAAAGAACCGAAAAGAAAATCGATAAGTACCGACAAAAGCTTGGTACTATGGGGGTATGTTTTTAAGGCTTCTCGGATTATTAAAATGCCTTTTTCCATTTCGCCTGTATGAGAACAAGCCATTGCTTTTTCAAAATATTCGTTAATTTTTTCCTCGTCCTCTTCGGCTTTGATACCCAATAAATAATCCGAGGTAACACCGAAAAAATTCGACAACGCAAGAATAAGGGTTAAATCCGGCAAGGCTAAACCGTTTTCCCATTTTGAAACCGCTTGGTAAGAGATGTTAAGATAATCTGCCAATTTTCCTTGGGTTACGTCCTGTGCTTTTCTGAGTTCCTTTATTTTTTCGCCGATTCTTAGCATAGCATTCACTCCAAATTTTTTACTTGAAAGCGCTTTTCTAAATTTATAATAGCATACCCTTGCTGTGAATACTATAACATATCCGTTTACCGCAATGCAACCGCAGGTTGAGATAATCTGCTTTTAATAACGGGAATCGTGACCGCAAAATCATTTGCATTTCTTTTTAGCCACAAAAATATGCGCAAATTCAGTTTCATACTGTTTGGTTAGTAATAAGCCTGAATTTTTGATATAAGTTTTTATTTCATCATGCGTATTCGGAAATACTGTGATTTTTCTCGTTCCGGTGTCAATGAATCCGTTTTGGTTTTTGTCGATCGACAGAACAAATTTTCCACCGTCTTTCAGCAAAGCAGTCACTTTATTTATTGCGGTCTGTTTTTTCTTAATGTGCATAAAAGTAAGCGAGGAATAAATCACATCGAATTTGCGTTCAAATTTGCAGGCGAGAAAGTCATTGCAGATCAACGTAACATTTTCATATCCAAAAAGGTTTTCTTTTGCTCGGTCTATGGTTTTAGCGGAAATATCAATTCCGTAGAATTGACCGCATAAGGGAGCTACACGAACCGCAAACCGACCTGTTCCTACACCGATTTCAAGAACGGATTTACTCTTATCAAGATTCATTTTGTCAATAAAGACTTGTCCTTCCCATTTATCCATATAATCCCGTAATGGGTTTGGATCGTGTACGGGATCGTTGTTTTCATCGATGAGCAGGTCGTAATGTTTTGAAATAGCGGAAAGCTTGCAAAAGTACCGCCTTGTGCTATCTATTTGTCCGGTCGGGGTAACCGCAAACTCGCACTTTTTGTAAAACTCACCCGCCTCGTCATCGGTTTCGGCTGTAATACAGTCCGCCGCGAATTGATTCAAAATGAAATCAATAAGTTTACGGGCGATCCCGTACCACCGGTATTCGGGTTTCACGGCAATATCAAAAATCTCGGTGGTGTCGTGCCCGGCATATATGGCACTTTGGTTTTATTGCCGTTCCGCAGTTCGTATTTCCAGTTGCAGAACCGACCGTTCTCCTTGAGGAACTGCGGTATTTTTTCTAATTGAACTTGCACTGTGCGTGCCTCCTTTCGATTTTGTCTGTTGCACCTTACAGTTGGCACCGCTTGAGGATGTCACTCAAAAAATATCGCTGTTTTCAGTAATCCCTAAGTAAACGCCCCGAAAGCTATCCTCTTTTTTATTTTGTTAATCGTTTCCCCAACTTTCTATTATATACTTCTCTCGAACAGTATTTCCACAGAAAATGTTGACTAGATGATCATCAAAATCATCACCAAATCTGAAAAATAGGGAACGGTGCATTTTCACGGCTGAAATATGATGTGAAGCTTCAAAATCCTATACAAAGAATCAGCTATCCGTCTTGACAAATGGGGTATGCTACACAAGGATTGCTTGCAAAAACACTCTTTTCGTGTTACAATATATCAATAATTTATAGGTTAAGAGTGATGTTATGGACAAAAGTTTCTGCACAGGATGTGATTTCGTCAAAGGGCAGCTACCAGAATGTACAGTTACCAAAATAACGACAGGGATTACTTTTGAAGAATTGTTAGAAAACGAATACTCACCAAATACACGATATCCCATTTGTCACAAGAATTCACAAAAATTAGTGAATAATAAACTTGTTATTTCCGATGAGTGTGATTCGTGTCAATTATGTTATGTTGCATGTCCTAAAACTGTAAAAAACCTTACCGATTCAATTAGCATTAATGATGATGAGATTTTAAAAGACATTAATTTGACAAATATTGTTGTAAAATATATTTTAGGTATTCCTGTTGCAAGCGAAATAAAAGCAAAAGGCAATGCTCGTCAAAAAAGATTAGATTTAGTATTAAAATTGAATGAAAATGTGTATATAATTAAAATTCTTCGTTCTGTAGTAAGAACCGGTTTTTATTACCGCTCCTATGAAGATTCTATTTCTACATATATAAAAAGTTTCCCAAACCTAAACTTTAATATATTGTTTTTAACAACCGATGACATCTATAGAAAGTTTGAAAGCAAGGCTGATTTCAAGTTTTGCACTTTACACAATATAAAAGAAAAAGTTATGGAAGTTTGAAAAATGGCTCTTTTATTAAACAGAAAGTATGGTAGCAGACTAGAGTGTTTATATTACATTTTGAAATCAGTATATTACAAATTTGGAACTGCTGATGCGTTCTCACTCGGTGATTTAAAATATGATGATGAAGACGACAAGAATGTACATAATTACTGTAAATTGCTTGAACCATGTATCGGAATTGATTGTTGTAGATTTTTAAAAAATCCTTTAGATCCTTCAAAATGTTATGCAACCCAATCTGTGGATAGCGATTCCACAAAATCTAAAGCTGTAAGTGATGTCGGCGGCTCCCTTGAAGCGTTAGGCTTTATTTCTCGTGTTGGGAAAAGAACCTATAAGGTTTCTAGTAACGGGGAGGGTTGGGTAAAATCAAGCTTTGACTCTATAGAGTGGTGTGACATTGCAAGAGAAGGAGCTCTCTCATACGGTCCGTTGGTTGGTTTTCTCAGCAAGCTTAGAGATTTGGATAACAAATTTTCCTATACCGGTGTATATTTGGGATATCCCAAAACAGAAGAAAGTGTAGAATATACAAATGAAGATGGCATTACCAGAGTGATCAACATTTCAACTGACACCCAAAAAGATAGTAATACCAGAACAGTTTCTAAAATAATCGGTTGGTGTGTTACAACAGGACTTCTTATCCCGCAAACCCATAAAGGCGTTGACGATACTGCAAATTTGCCTCAACTAAAGTATCGTGATTTTGTAAATCAAGAAGAACTTACTGTTCGCAACTTTGAAAAAAGTAACTATATGAAAGAACTTTTTGACAACAAGCTTTCGGTAAACAACCCTTTATCATTTTCCAGACTACACAAAAATGTGGGATCATTGCGTGAAAACGGAAGCGAAGATTTGAGAAACGCCACACTTGAGGATGTGCCAAAAATTCTCAATAGACGATATGTATTTATTAAAGTTTTAAATTATTGTAGTAACAATAATATTCCGCTTAATTTTGAAAATTTAGTTGAATCCATGGAAAAGAAAGGCAGATTCTTCTTTTCCTCCGGGAATAGCGCAGCAGATATTATGGCATCGGAAGCGGATATTGCTGATATAGCCGGAATTCCTTTCTATGAAAACAATGAAGGTCTTCTTGTGCCATTTACAACAATAAATGAAGTTGTATTAGATGAAGATGCTACCGATGAAGCTAAAGGTCTTGCCGATATTATTTTAAAGGATATGTTCGAATGATTTATACTTATAAAAAATATAAGGATATAGATGCTTTTGTAAAAAACAAGCCTAAAAGTAATACAAATTATAGGTTTACAATATTGAATAAATGTAATGCTTTAGACTGCTCCAAAGAACCGGTAAAATTTAACAATCTATGTTTTGGATGTCTCTTTTGCTTTTTCCATGACAATAGCATAAAAGAAGAGTTTAACAAATTTTGGGATAAAGATGTTATAGACAATGCTGCAAAAACAGCTTTTCTGGGTCATAAAGTCAAAATTCCCATATCAAAAAAGCAGATTAAAAATCCTATTAAATCTTTAGAATCTTTTACATCGGTTGATGAAACCGGGAATATTCAACCATGGGCTGCCGGGCTTTTGAATAATACTTGCTCCACGGAAAATCGTATCAGCATGGAGGTACCTATATTTCATCCTGATTATGACAGAAACGGAAGACTTGATGTTTGTTGCATAACAACCGATAAGTTGATAATAATGGAGTCTAAAACCACACTCGATGAAGCCTTAGCTGATGAAAGATTTGTAGAGCAACACAAAAAATATACCGATATTATTGAAAAATCAACAGATAATTATGTTTATGTTACTTTAATAGGTGGAAAAGAAACAGATTTATATCCTGTTGATTCGCCTTACTGTACAGGGCAAATCGGAGGAAAAACTCAACGTTTCTATAACCTTTTAGCTGAAAAAAGAATTAAATTTATTTCAGCTAATGCGCTTTGGGCTCAAGCCTGCAAATATTGTGCTTTTGGATCAGATTTTTCTTGGGACAATTTTTTGTTTCCGATGTTTAAAGACGAATCGGTTGTCGGACTGGTGTCTGCGGGTAAGGTAATTAAAGAAAATAATTCATTTATTATTAGACCTATATAAGATGCGATGCTTTTTAGCATCGCATCTTTTTATTTATTAAGTTTAGATTGCGCTCTATTAACTTTAATATCAATAAGCTTTTTAAATTCCGGATTAATTTCGTATCCAATAGCATTTCTGCCTAACTCAATTGCAGCTTCGGCAGTAGTACCTGTTCCCATAAAAGGATCAAGCACTGTATCTCCCCAAAAACTGTATAACTTAATTAATCTGTGAGGCAATTCTTTAGGAAACGGAGCAGGATGTCCTTCGGTTTTTGCTTTTGCCGGCTGCATTTCCCAAAAAGAATTTATCGCCCAATCAGCCCATTCTTGGTGTGTCAATTTTGACTTTTCTTTTATTTCTTTGCTTACCGGTGTTCTTTTTCCTTTTTTACAGAATACTATAATCCATTCATAAGGGAATGTAGAGAATATGTTGGTTGGATAAGGATAACTACCAAAAGAACTGAAACGAGCAATTTTTCGTTTATCCCAAATATAGAGAGCAAACGTAAACATTTCTCCGGTGCTATCCATAAATTTCTCTAAATCGGAAATTACAGTGTGGGTAACTCTCCTATTAAAAGGTGTTGCACTTCCGGATTCAAACAAGGGCATGATATTTATACAAAGTTTTCCATCCGGAATTAAAACACGTATGCATTCCCTCCAAACATCTTCTAAGTTCTCTATATATGTTTGATACGACTGATTTAATCCAATTTGTTCTTCATTATCATAATCCTTAAGGGCGCCATATGGAGGACTGGTAATAATCAGATTAACTGAATTATCCGCGATCTCTTTCATTTTTCTGCTGTCGCCAATATGTATATCGCATGTCGGTTTTTTATTCATAAGAAAGCACCTCTCCGTTAAGTTTATCCCAAACTACTATTTGTTCTTTTCGTTTTGTTTTGTTTAGTACATCAAAAACCTGACTTGATGTCCCGCTGTAAGTTCTTTCTGAAATATATGAAGCTTTTTTTATATTGTTAAAGAATTCTCCGCCATTTATAAATTTGTTTTTTATTTTTTTGTCTCCAACAACAAAAATAATCAGAGCATCATCTGTTGTAATTTTATCTAGTTCCTCTAAAACCAATCTCATATCTTCTTGATATGAATCAGCATGTTGAATAAGTTGCTGTTTAATTTCTGCTCGGTTTTTTTCAAAAATATCGTAAATTATTTTACCGTAATACGCGGTATAATCCAGTCCGTCAAAATACGGTGGGCTTGTAAAAACAAAGTTAACGCTTTTTTCTTTTATAAAATCTGATAAGTGCCTGCTATCTCCGGATATAATTTTTGATTGCTTATCATTTGGCTTTAGTATATATTTCGAATGTTTTTTTGCTTTACTTATAAATTTATTAAAAAAATCTATGTATGTTTTAGGCTCAATGTTTTTTCCTACCGTACTAGAAGTCCACATATATCCGTTACAACCTCTTGCAGCAAGAGCAATGCTTCCAAAAAAAACTCCTTTCAAGTATTCAGACATTTCATCAAAATGGTTTTTTACACACATAATTTCATCAGCTGTTTTAGAATGAAATGATTTAATTGCCGCCTCGGGCATTTGATTATAATCGCCATTTTGAAAATCCAACTTAGCTTTATTAATGATTTCCTTACTTTGGATTAAAACATCATTTAAAGTAAAGTCAATTTTTGCTCTGGCAATTTGTATTGCAAGAGGATTGTTATCAACTCCGATAGCCGCCAGACCATGTTTTTGTGCTTCATACACAATTGTACCTGAGCCACAAAACGGATCTAAAAGCACACCTTTTTGGGGAAGTTGAGAAATAATATCTGCGGCATCCAAAGCTGATATTTTACCTCTATAGGGATATATGCCATGCATCGAACTAGGGTTACTTACGCTCTTTAAAATTTTAAGTTTTATTTTAGGGTTTTTACTCTGCATAACTTTCTCCCATTATTTTGCGATTGAATTTTTCAATTCTAAAACTGTCATTTCTTTTTCTTTCGCGTATCTTATAGCTTCTAATATCTTAATGTTATTTAATATATACTCTTTTACATCTATTGGAATATCATTGCGTGCCTTAGCTGCCAAATCAAACAAATTCCACTTAATTTTTGGTGAGGAACCGACATCTAACAACTCGACAATTCTCATAAGAAGTGCTTTGTCCGGAGGTTTGTTGTTGCCATTTTCAATATCGCTTAAATATGCAGGTGTTATATTTAATTCTTTTGCAAGTTGTCTAAGCGATGTGTTTTTAAAGGAACGAACCTTTCTAAGATATGATCCAAAAGTCTCATCAACTATAGACAATTCAACAAATTGAGAAACTTCTTTTATGTCGTTCATTTATTATCACCACCGGCATATGTATGTTAGCTAACTTACAAACTATTATACATTAATTATTAAATAAAGTCAACAATATAGCATTAAATGCATTTTTTAATTTTTTTGATAACTACTACACCCAACAGATAACAGCAACCAATGAAATCACTATTACTATTATGCGAGTTATTACTCTTCACATCACCGTAGGTTGTCATTTTTGACTCATAACGGTTTTTTAAAACGAGCATAACTTCATCTCTTTGTGTTTATTTTAAATACCTTATAATCCTATAAAAACATTCAAAAAAGCATGAAGCATAATGTCTCATCCAAAAAATACAGAAGATATTTAATTATTCTATAATTAAATAGAAAAAAGCGGCGGCATTTTTGAAAACAAACTTTATGACCCTTTTCTGCTGTTTTCGGCATTTTAAAAGATTTAAGCTATAAAAAACTCTTGATAAAAAATTAAAAAATTATATAATACTTTTAAAGGCTTTTTATAACGGAGGCTTTAAAATGATTTACACTTCCTTGTATTCTTCACCGCTCGGAGAGATAACTCTTGCAAGCGACAAATCTTTCTTAATCGGCCTTTGGTTTAACGGGCAAAGTCATTTCGGGAATATTTTGCCTGAATTGACCGAGCAAAAAGAGCTTCCGATATTTAAAGACGCTAAACGCTGGCTTGATATTTATTTTTCAGGAAAAGAGCCTGATTTTTTGCCTCCGCTTAAATATGATTCAACGCCGTTTCGCAAAGCAGTTTGCGATATAATGCTCACTATCCCCTACGGGGAAACTATGACCTACGGTGAAATAGCCAAAAAAATTGCAGAGGAAAACGGAAACAAAAAAATGTCTGCACAAGCAGTCGGCGGAGCGGTCGGGCATAACCCTATCTCTGTTATGATACCCTGTCACAGAGTTGTGGGAACAAGCGGCAGTCTTACAGGCTACAGCAGTGGGATAGACAGAAAAGCAAAACTTTTGAAGCTTGAAAAAACCGATATGATCCGGTTTTTTGTACCGAAGAAAGGATCGGCATTATAATAACATTACAGAGCATTAAAAATCAGGAAATTATTTAAAACCTTTGTTAGAATATAATCACAGAGAAGGGGTGCGCAAATGAATTGGATACAGGGAATTCAAAGTGCAATAGATTATGTTGAAGAAAACATAACTCAGGATATCGACATCGAAAAAGTTGCTAAAATTGCTTATTCTTCCCCTTTCCATTTTCAAAGAGTATTCGGAATTCTTTGCGGTTTTTCTCCGGGTGATTATATCCGTATGAGAAGGCTGTCTTTAGCAGGGGAAGAACTTTCTAAGGGCAATGCAAAAATCATTGATATCGCCCTAAAATACGGCTACGATTCTCCCGAAAGCTTTTCAAGAGCTTTTACGCGCTTTCACGGCGTAACGCCCAAAGCCGCTAAGAACTGCGGAAAAGTTAAAATTTTCACTCCCCTCTCTGTAAAATTAATCTTAACAGGAGGCAGTAAAATGGATTACAGAATTGAAAAAAGAGAAGCATTTAAGGTGGTTTGCAAAAGAAAAAAGGTTGGCAAGCCTCAGTCTGCGAATGCTACGCCCGATATAACCGCTATGTGGCAGGAATTCGGAAAAGACGGCACTTTGGAAAAGCTTATTAATTGTATTCCTCAAGATCCGGTTATGAAAGGATTGCTCGGAATTTGCTTTTCTTCTGAGTTTAACGCCAAACTATTTCCTTACGGCATAGGAGTCGAATATGACGGAAGAGAAGTTGATAAAGACCTTGAAATAATTACAATTCCCGCAAACACCTATGCTGTGTTTACAATCAAAGGCAAAATGCCCGACGCATTTATTGACACTTACCACAGGATAGTTACAGAGTTTTTCCCTCAGAGCGCACAGTATGAATATGCGGAAAATGTCGAGTTTGAGGTATATTCTTCGGCGGACACCTCCGACCCGAACTATACTTGCGAAATATGGATAGCTGTAAAAGAAAAAGCTTAATATAATAAAAAGGCGGACACTTAAAAGTGCCTGCCTTTTTTATCAGTAAACTATTGCGTCATCCCCGGTAAATCCGTCTAACGAATTTTCTTTTACCTGAATACAGATAAACTCTATTCCCTCATCTGCCCCGGCGGAAAACTGCCTTTTGGCGCTTGGCGATATTCTTATAAAGTCACCTGCTAAGAGCGATATTTCTTCGCCGTCGATGACAGCTTTGCCTTTGCCTGAAATCACGCAATAAATTTCCTCGTTTTTCTTGTGCGAGTGAACAAACGGAACACCTGTGCCTGCAGGAAGCCTGTTAATGCTTATCTCGGCACCGGTTAGATCAAGCAGATCGTGAAGCTCTGTTCTGCCCTCATTTCCTATGTTTTTAACAGTGTAGTTTTTCATTATTTTTTCCTCCTTTTTTATCTGTATTTTTAGATTATCATTTTGCGCATACAAAAACAAGTACGCACTTTTTTATAACTATATACTTTTTTTGAAATATGTGGTATTATAATAAAAAGGTGTAAATGATGAAAACAAAGGATGAATTACCTGCCTACCCTGTTGCTACGGCAGTGGACCTTATAGGCGGAAAATGGAAACTTTTGATTTTAAGAAATCTCAAAGCCCGCCCCTGGAGATTTAACGAGCTTAGAAGAGATTTAGACGGCATATCTCAAAAAGTGCTGACGGACAGCTTAAGGCAGATGATTGACGATGGGCTTGCTTATCGCCGCGATTACAGCGAAATGCCCCCTAAAGTAGAATACGGTCTTACAGATCTCGGCAAAGAAATGCTGCCTATTATAGATTCACTTGAAAAATTCGGGAATTATTATAAATCTGTTTTAAATCAATAAGCGAGGGAAAATTATGAAAAAACCATATATCATTTGCCATATGATGACTTCGCTTGACGGCAGAGATAATGATTTTCCTCTAACCTTAATAAAGCTTTCAAGTGCTGAAAAATTTGAAAGCCGAAGAGTTCCTACTAAGATATAAAACAAAATAAAATTATTGACAAAAAAATAGTTTTATGATACATTAGGCAGTACAAAAATATAAATCTGCCACCGGGTAGAAGATGCAAAAGCGTCCGTTTACACATCGTTAGGTCTTTGAAGATGTGTATGCGGATGCTTTTTTTAGGAGGAAAAGTATGATTAAAAAAATAAGATATTATTTCAAAACCTCGGAAATTATTTTGTGGTCCGTTTCAGTAATACTTATTATTGCTTCATTTTTTGCTTTTAAAAGCAAAAGTTATTTAACTCTTGCGGCTTCGCTAATTGGAGTAACTTCTTTGATCTTCAATGCAAAAGGTAACCCTTTCGGGCAATTTCTGATGGTAATTTTCAGCCTGCTTTACGGAATTATTTCATTTACCTTTTCATACTTCGGCGAAATGCTCACCTATCTCGGAATGACAATGCCGATGGCGGTTTTTTCACTTGTTTCGTGGCTGAGGAATCCTTATAACGGCAACAAATCAGAGGTGAAGGTCAATACGCTTAGTAAAAAAGAAATTGCGTTTATGTCAATTTTGGCTATCTTGGTGACAGCCGGCTTTTATTTCATTCTTGATGCCTTCAACACCGCAAATATCGTACCGAGTTTGATATCGGTCACAACAAGCTTCTTAGCGGTTTACCTGACTTTCAAAAGAAGCCCTTTCTTTGCGATTGCTTATGCTGCCAATGACATTGTTTTGATTATTCTATGGATTTTAGCAAGCTTATCGGAAATAAGATATTTTTCCGTTGTTATATGTTTTTCATTATTTTTTATAAATGATATTTACGGGTTTATAAACTGGCAGAGAATAAAGAAAAGACAAAGAAATTAAACATTCGGAACTTATTGATATTGAAAAATAATTTTAAAGTGATATAATTATTTAAAAATCTTAGTGTGATCAGACTCAAGAATATCACACTACGGGGAGATAAATTTAAAGTGAATATAATTTTAACTGTTATTGTAACCTTTTTTGCCGGTATGGGAGCAGGATTAGGAACAGGCTTTGCGGGAATGAGCGCCGCCGCGGTCATCAGTCCTATGCTTATTGCTTTTTTAAAAATCGATCCTTTTACCGCCGTGGGAATAGCGCTCGCCTCTGATGTGCTTGCAAGCGCGGTTTCGGCTTATACATATCACAAAAATAAAAATCTCGATATTAAAAACGGGCTTATAATGATGGCAAGCGTGCTTTTATTTACCGTTTTCGGAAGCTATATCGCAAGTCTTGTTCCCTCGCACACTATGGGTAATTTTTCTGTTTTTATGACGCTTTTGCTCGGAGTAAAATTCATTTTAAAGCCCGTTATGACAACAAAAGAAGCTATGGGCAATGTATCGGCTGAAAAGCGGGCTTTGCAATCGGTTGTCTGCGGAATGGTCATCGGCTTTATCTGCGGATTTATAGGTGCTGGCGGGGGAATGATGATGCTGCTTATTCTTACAAGCGTTTTAGGCTATGAGCTTAAAACGGCTGTCGGAACAAGCGTGTTTATTATGACATTTACAGCTCTTACCGGCGCTGTTTCCCATTTTGCAATGGGCGAAAAGCCTGATATAACAACATTTATTCTTTGCGTTATTTTCACACTTATCTGGGCAAGGATCGCTGCGGTGATCGCAAACAAAGCAAAGCCTAAAACTTTAAATCGGATAACGGGAGTGATCCTTGTTGTGCTTTCAGCCACAGTTATGATATTTAATCTGATTTCAGAAAAATAAAATTTTAAAGCGGATTCAACAAAAAAGCAGACTTTTGAAAATTCAAAAGTCTGCTTTTTATTAACCTTTAAGACCGTCAGCCTGTCTTTGCATATCTTCGATAACAATATCGAAGATATCGCCTAAAGTCGCGCAGTATTCAAGTACTTTCCACGGCTCGTTTGTATGATAATGAATTTTAATAAGCTCTTCATCACCGACCGCTAAAAGACAATCGCCTTTAAAGCTTTCGGTGAAATAATCATTTATCTTATCTTCATCAAGATTTTCGCCCTCTATAAGAAGCTGCGTATCGTATTTATATTCAAGCATAAGTTTCTCCTATCAGTGAATCAGTTTTAAAAGCTTATCGAAAATTCCGGCAAGCATTAAAATAGACAGAGAACCTGTTATAAGACTTATAAGCTGAACCTTAGAAAGCTTTTCTCTAAAAAGAATATAGCCTGCAAGCGAAGCAAACAAAATAATCGATCCGTTAAACACCGGGAAGAAAATTATACTGTCCATCGCGCCCGTTAGGTAAATATTAAGCCTATTATAAAGGCAGCTTACGAGTGCGCAGGGAATAAGATAAAGCAGCGAAACACCGCCGAGTTTAGGAACTTTTTCGCCCTTTACGCCGTTATAAATAAACGCGGCTATAGACAGGATGAGTGCAGAAACACCGGCCGAAATAACCATCATTGAAGCAACATCGCTTCCGACTGACGATTTTTGGTGAAATTTAAAGGTGATACTTGTAAGACTTGCCGCAATGAAAAACAGCAGGCAAAATATCATCCATTTAAATGTCGGCTTTTGAGGCGAGCGCTTAGGCGATACGCAGTAAAACAAAGATACAAGCAGCGCAACAAGACCGACGCCTTGCAAAATCGTGAATTTTTCATGCCAATAAAGCGTGCCGAAAATAGTAGGAATAATCAGTGCGGAACAGCCAATAAGCGAAGTTATGGAAATAGATCCGCTCGCAAGAGCCTCCATTTTAAAAAGCAGAAAGCTTGCATTAACAACACCGTAAACCACGCCGAAAAACCAGGTATACTTATTATGGAAATCAATTTTGCCGTCACCCACGACAACAAGAATGGGTATCCACACAAGCGAAACGCCCGCATTGAAAATAAGTGCGTCACCCGTGTTTTCAAGACCACGGTTACCAAATTTATGTAACAAAATATTATTTGATACCGCCAAAACTATCGATATGCAAAGCAACAAAGCCGGACTCATCAAAATCCCCCTAATTTTAATCCTAAAACATTATAGCATATAATTCCCTTTTTGCAATGTCTTTTTTACTAATTTCTTATATTGATTAAAGCTATATTGTATACACCGGGATCAGATTTAAGCGCAGCTTTAACGGCACAAAAAGAATTAGGAACACTATCTTTTAAAGCCGTAAAGACGCCGTTTTGATCGACTTTTCCCTCTCCTGCTTCAATCGACCATACAACTTCTCTTTCATCCGTGCCGAGGATTTCAGCCACTTTTAATTCCGCTTTTTCCCCGGGTTTTACAGTAAAGCCGCATTTCTCGAGATTAAGCTGCTTCGTTTCGGGGAGAGTTGTAAGAACGGTAAGTGTGTGATTTGAAGGAATAGTTATCTTAAATCTTCCGTTTTGAGCTAAAATCTTTTCGGTAATTTTAGGTATTTTGCACTCTTCTGCGGGAAGTGTGGGGAAATCAGGCATATAAGCAAACTGCGCTTTATTGAAAACTCTTGTTTTATAATCGTTAAGGGTGATATAAACAGTTCTGTCTTTAAGATCATATTCGCTTTCAATAAGTATAGTCATTTCACCGTCGGGCGAAATAAATCCGCAGGCTCTGATGTCTGTTTCATCGCCGAAGCGCGATTCGATGTTACCGTCGGAACCATATGATATTATTGATCCCGAATGCATTTTTACATAATTCATTATAAGTCCCATTTCTTTAAAGCGCGGACTTATGCCGTCTAAAGTATCGCTCGGAATTTTAAATAATACATCTTCAATATTATTTACAAGATTTCCGTCTTCTTTAACAGTGCCTGACATAAGACTGTCCGCACTGCCTTTAAAGCCGCTTTTAGTCTGCTCTATAAACTGACCTGCCTGCGAATACCAATATTTATTGTTCCTTTTAAGCTTACCTTCAACATTTTCAGAGCCTTCGGCAAACTCATTTACTAACATATTTTTATATTTTTTGCCTGTTTCTCTGTAAAGAAAATGGTTTAAGTACCTTATCATATGATGGGATGAATAAAATTCGGTACTTAAAAGTTCCTCTCCTTTATCTGCAATATAATCGTTAAAATTACCCTGGTCAAAAGCATTTCCCCTAAGAGAAAGGGCAACTACTTTTATATTTTTCTCAAGTTTTCTCAGCTTTTCGGAAATAACTTCTATCATTTCTAAGTAATATTTTCTCTTATTCCCGAAGCAGGCAAAGCCCTCTGCGTTAACATTCTTATAAAAAGCGACCGTTTTGATATTATCGTATCCGCGTTTTAAGCATTCGGACAAAAACGCGATAACCGCGTCTGAATAAAGCCGAATATCTTTCGGAGCCGCAATACTTATATCTTTTGAAGCGTTTTTAACGGCAAACCAATTATAAACATCATGATCTTTCGTTCCGCAGAAATTAAGATAAATTTCACTGCCCGCATTTTTTACCGCAGAAAAATACTTATAAAGCCATTTCATCTGATCAGTATCAAAATCAAATTTACCGGATTTATAATTGTTTTCGCCCTTTGCATTGTCGGAATCATCGATAAAATAATCTATAAATACAGGGATTCTTACAAATGCAGGTTTTAATCTGTTTAGCCTGTCGAATTCAACGGCTAAATGAGCGTCGTTCATAAACGCCGGAGTATCTTTACTCATTTTATCCTTAAGCGGCAGATTCCAAGCATTTGTGCCAAGACCGAAATGATCCTTGCACTTTAAATTTTTAACATCGAATTTTAAGCTTGGATCTAGGGAGTTATCTGCGAACTGACTGCCTGCAGCTTTAATTCCGAAAATTTTAAGCTGTGAAATAACGCCGAGAATTTTATCCCCATAATAAGGGTGAGCGCCTTCTTCGATTTCAAAGCGAACAAATAACGCAGTCCTCGGTAAAAAGCTAAATTCAAAGTTACCGTCTTCAAATTCACCCTCGAAAGTTTTTAAAGGTTTAACATTTTTGCCGAAAAGTTCCTTTTCGCTATCCGCAATATAAAAATTCAGTTTTTTCGGAAGATATTCTCTATCGCATCCGAAAACCGCGGAAATTTTATTCACAGAGCAAGGCTCATTTAAATCCACAACGATATTAACGCTTTCTTTACCGCTGATTCCGGCGAAAACATTATACACATCTTCCGGCCTGTCATTAAATGCCTTTTTGAAAAAATAAGCGTTTTCTTTAAGAAGCCAGCTCTGATAATATTTATTTATATCAGGATCAATATTTTCTCTTTTGAAATTTTCTTTATTTTCAATACAAACATACGCGTAATCATTCTTATTTTTAATGATATTACGATATGTATTTATCTGAGAATTAAGCCCTTCTGCAACAATATTTATAACATTAAGTATGTTATTTTTACAAACCAAAGAGATGTGAACAAACCTTGCGAACACCGATAAATCCCCTGGAATAAGAGATATTTTGGAAAGTTCGCCCGAAGTTTTCTCTGTTTTTAAAAGAGTTTCATTCAATGTAAAAATATCTTTTTCTTCATTAGAAGTAAAAATGCTGATTTCCTCTAAATCTTTATTTAGGCATTTAACTTCAAATGAACAAATACCCCTGATTGCCAACAAATCGAAGACAAAATCGAGCTTTTTTTCATTTCCTAAATCTATAACAGCAGGATCCGCAGGATCATTTTTAAATATTTTTTCGTGAGTTTCGGCATTATAATTTTCTATTAAAACACGCTCATTATTATCAGATTTATAGACCTTAACAGGTACGGAATAAAGGAGATTTACCTTTTTTATCGGATCAACGATACTTTTATTATAAATTCCGAATTTATCAAGTAAATAAAACAAATTATCTTTCATATTTTCTCACCTCTCAGATAACACTGAAAATTGCAACCGCATAAGCAGACGGATCATATTTTGAAATTATCTTGACAGATACTGTTTCGCCTTTTTTAGTGCCTATTGCGGAATAAACTCCGCTTTCATCAACAGTTCCGTTTCCGACAAGCATTTCGAAAGTGACATCATTTTCACTGCTTTGAGCGAATTCTTTGTCCGTTCCGTAAATTCCTCTTAAATTTATCTTTTTGCTTTCACCGCATTTTATCTCGGTCAAAACATTTTCCAGAATTATCTGTACCTGTTCTTTTAAGGTGGTGTATAAAACTATGTTGTGTGCGCTGTCAACATCGTCACAAATATATCCGTCGGTTACGGTCAGATATTTTTCGGTTATGGGGAGGATTGCGTTCTCCTCACCGGCAGTGGTATATCTGTTATAAGCGTAGATATATTTATGTTTTTCAAAAACCTTGCCGTTCATTTCATTACCGACAAATATTTTTATTTTTCTTCCGCTCACGCCGTCGTTTATATCAGCTGCAACAGTCATATCTCCGCCTTTTTTGTAAACAGCCGCAATAATATCCGATGAACTTACATTTGATTTTATTACACTGCAATGCCTGGGCACATATCTCATCATAAGCCCGAATTCCATAAATTTCGGCGATATCTGATCGATTTTATCGCATGGAGTAAGCCACATACAAATTCCCATATCATTTTGCAGCGCATTAAGCGGAGGCCCTATAACCGTTCCGCAGAGGAACCATGAAGCCGATCCGCCGCATCCTGCATTTGAATGAGCAATAGCCTGATCCGCCTCTGTATGAGAAAAGGCATTATATCTATCCAAGTTTGAAGTGGTTCCGGGCGGATTCCCCGAACCATATTCGGTGATATATATATCCGGATATTTATTTGTGAGTTTCTCTGTAAGATATAAAACTTCATCATAAGTTTTATACAACGGATATTCATGATCGCTTAAGAAATCATAGCAGGGTTTGCCGTTTTCATCGCGGCAATTTTGAATTATATAATCTAAAAACAGGCAAACAGGCTTTTCGTCAATATATCCCGAAAGATCAGTTCCGAAAATCTTAACGGTATCGCGCATATTTTCTCTTAAAAATGTATAATGGCATTTTTTAATCATTTCGCTGTAATAAATACGCTTATCTGCAAAAGCTTCGAAGCAGCCGCCGTTTACCTCGTTATAGAATGAAAGATAGTCGATAGTCTTACAACCTTTTTCTCTTAAATACTTAAAAAGAGCTACAGTTGCATTAGCAAAGCTCTCTAAATCTCTCGGAGCGCTTCTTGTTCCGTTTTGGGTGAGCATTGAACCTTTTATCGAAAACCAATCCCTGATTTTCGGATCCACTCTTCCGCCCATATTTACCTGAACACTTGTGCCGGATTCGCTGAATGCAAGGCAATTTTCAAGAAAATGGCGGCATTCGCGGGAATCAAAATTATAAATTCCCTTTTCCCATTTTTCTTTTTGAATTTCCTCCGGCTCATCCATAAAGATAAGCCAACTCGGCATAAACATCATTCTGACGAAAGCCGGCTTAATTGTATTTATTCTTTTAAAATTTACCGTTTCAAAAGCGGAATTCATACCCTTAGCGTTAGGACCTACCCAATAGTTATCTCCTATGCCGTCAAAATCAGGCTGAACAACATTATTCGGCTCTGCGATTATTTCAAGTGTTCCGCTTCCGGTTTCAAGAGAAGTGCCGATAATCGAAACATTTTTAAGCACAGCAAGAAAGCTGTCTGCAGAAGAATCGTTTTTAAACTCTATCCTTATAAATCTGGCTTTTAAAGGCTCAAATACAGCGGATATCTCACCGTTTTCCACCTTGTATTCGCCTTTTTTATTGCAATCTGTAAGAATTTCATTTCTATCATGTGAAAAATATAATGCAGTGCTTTGCGGATCATATTCATTATTTTCACTGAATTTGATTTTAACCGAAGAAACGCTGCACATTTCATTTAAATCCACAACTATATTTACGGATTTTTCATCGGCAAAAGGTGAAAAAATATCTCCGACTTTTTCATCTTCCGAAAAAGCATTTCTGAGAGGAAATTCAACATCCTTTCCGTCAAATGCCAAATTTTTGTTGCCATCAGGATTGAATTCTGAGAATTCATCGGTTTTTAGATCTTTGAGATAAGCTTTTAAAGAAAAGATATCTTTTTTCAGCAGATTATCGTAATTTTCCATAACTCCGCTCCTTTTTTTATTTATGTTCATTATACCCGATATAGAAATAAAGTCAACAAGAAAAAGCACTGATTTTTTATACAAATCAGTGCTTTTTTATTATTCGAGCTCAAAAGCTCCGGTATAAAGCTGATAATAAGTTCCCTTATCTGAAATAAGCTTTTCATGAGTTCCTCTCTCGATTATAACGCCGTGATCAAGGACCATAATAACATCGGAATTTTTAACTGTTGATAAGCGGTGGGCGATTACAAATACCGTTCTGCCCTCCATAAGCTTATCCATTCCGCGCTGAACTATCGCCTCGGTGCGGGTATCTATCGAAGAGGTAGCCTCGTCGAGTATCATAACAGGGGGATCGGCGACAGCTGCTCTTGCGATCGAGATAAGCTGACGCTGACCTTGAGAAAGATTTGAGCCGTTATTAGCCAAAATCGAATCGTAACCGTTCGGAAGTCGGGTAATAAAATCATCTGCTCCGACAAGCTTTGCCGCCTCGATACATTCCTCGTCGGTTGCTTCAAGCCTGCCATAACGGATATTATCAAGCACGGTGCCCGTAAAAAGGTTAGTATCCTGTAAAACAATACCGAGCGAGCGGCGGAGATCGGATTTTTTAATTTTATTGACATTTATTCCGTCGTAACGGATTTTACCGTCGTCAATATCATAAAATCTGTTGATAAGATTTGTGATAGTTGTTTTCCCTGCACCCGTAGCGCCAACAAAAGCGACTTTCTGACCGGGTTTTGCATATACGCTTACATCATGCAAGACGGTTTTCCCCTCTTCATAGCCAAAATCGATATGACCCATTACCACATCGCCTTTAAGCTCTGTTAAAGTTACCGTTCCGTCGCCGTGAGGATGTTTCCAAGCCCAGACATCGGTGCGGCGGTCAGTTTCCTTTAAATTGCCGTCTTTATCCTTAATAACATTGACAAGCGTTACATAGCCGTTGTCAGTTTCAGGCTGCATATCCATAAGCTTAAACACTCTGTCGGCACCGGCCATACCCATTGCAACAACGTTTATCTGCTGTGACACCTGATTGATATTACCTGTAAACTGTTTTGCCATATTAAGGAAAGGAATGATAACGTCAATAGTAAGCACGCCGAGGGAACCGGCGGTTATGGAAGAAATTGACGGGTTAGGAACTTTAAGCAAAAGCAGAATTCCGCCGACTGTTGCAATAATTACATAGAGAATATTTCCGATATTCTGAATTATCGGGCCTAAACAGTTTGCATAAGCATTTGCTTTAAAGCTGTCGTTATAGAGCTGATCGTTTAATTCATCAAATCCTTTTTCGCACTTTTCCTCGTGGCAGAAAACTTTAACGACTTTCTGACCGCTCATCATTTCCTGAACATAACCCTCTGTTTTACCGAGCGATTTTTGCTGACGGACAAAAAACTTTGCTGAGCCGCCGCCGATTTTCTTTGAAACGAAATACATTGCCACAACGCCTAAAAGAACAACCAAGGTCATCCAGACGCTGTAATAGAGCATTATAAACAACACGCTCAGCACAATGATCGAAGCCTGCAAAAGCGACGGAAACGCTCTTGAAACAAGCTCGCGCATAGTATCGATATCATTTGTATAATAACTCATTATATCGCCGTGTTTATTGGTATCGAAAAACTTGACAGGCAGGTTCTGCATTCCGTTAAAAGTAAGCTTTCGCATTTTGTTTAAAAAGCCCTGCGTGATATAAGCCATTAACTGCGACTGAAGAGTTATGGAAATTATCGCAAGCACATAAAGCGCTATAAGAACATAAATTTTCGGAAGTATTGCGGATTTAGCGGCTATCCAGTCGCCGGTTTTACAATATATTACGATATCTGCGATAACCTTTTGCTGGAATATTGCAGGAATAGAAGAAACTGCCGCGCAGAATATTGTGCAAAATGCGGCAAGCGGCACCATAATGGGATAAGACTTAAACAAAAGCTTCATAAGGCGCTTTAGAGCCGCGCCGTTTATTTTTTTACCTACAGGCGGTCTTCTGCCCGGCATAGGACCTTTATTATTCGGCATTTTCTTCACCTCCGCTTACCTGCTGTTCATAAACCTCTCTGTAAATTTTGCTCGATTCAATAAGTTCTTCGTGAGTTCCGATATCTGCAATTTCACCGTTATCCATAACCACGATAATATCCGCGTCTTGAACAGAGGTTATTCTTTGAGCGATAATTATTTTTGTCGTATCAGGAATATAGGATTTAAATCCCTCTCTTATGAGCGCGTCGGTCTTAGTATCGACAGCGCTCGTAGAGTCATCAAGAATCAGAATTTTAGGCTTTTTAAGAAGCGCTCTTGCGATACATAGCCTTTGTTTCTGACCTCCCGAAACATTTGCTCCGCCCTGCTCTATGTGCGTGTTATATTTATCGGGGAAAGATTCGACGAATTCCTCGGCTTGAGCAAGCTTACATGCCTCTTCAATTTCGGCATCGGTAGCCGATTCGTTGCCCCACCTTAAATTTTCGCTTATAGTACCTGCGAAAAGCTGATTTTTCTGAAGCACCATTGCAACGCTGTTTCTAAGAGAAATTATATCGTATTCCTTAATATCTTTTCCGCCGATCTTTATTTCTCCCTCTGTGGCATCATAAAGCCTCGGTATCAGCTGAACAAGCGAGGATTTACCGGAGCCTGTTCCTCCGATTATTCCCACTGTCTGCCCGGATTTGATGTGAAGATTGATATTATTAAGCGCATTCTTCTTTGCTTTTTTTGAATATTTAAAGCCGACATTATCAAAATCTATATCCCCGTTTTCCACTTCATATACAGGATTTTCGGGGTTATGGAGTTCGGGCTTTTCGTCTAACACCTCGCAAATTCGCTTTACGGATTCGACAGACATCGTTATCATAACATATATCATAGATAACATCATAAGCGACATTAGGATCTGTACGCCGTAAGTAAGCATTGCGGATATCTGGCCGACATCTAGTTCTGCGGCTTTTGTGGTTATAGTAATCTTAGATCCTACTATTAGAACAAACGCCATATTGAAATACATACAAAGCTGCATAAGCGGTCCGTTTAAAGCTACTATTCTTTCAGCCTTTGTAAAATCCTGACAGATATCATCCGCTGCGGCGGCAAATTTTTTCTTTTCGTAATCCTCTCTTGCAAAGCCTTTTACAACTCTTATTGCTCTGACATTTTCTTCTATTGATTCGTTAAGCTTATCATATTTTTTAAATACTCTTCTGAACGCCGGCATTGCTTTTTTGCCTATCATAATCAAGCCAAAAAGAAGAACGGGGATTATTATAACAAATGTTGTTGCAAGCTTACCGCCCATAATATATGCCATAACTATTGAGAAAATAAACATAAGCGGACTTCTTACGGCTGTTCTTATGATCATCATAAATGCCATTTGTACATTGGTGATATCAGTCGTAAGCCTGGTTACGAGCGAAGATGAAGAAAATTTATCTATATTTGCAAAATCAAAGACTTGGATTTTTGAAAAAACATCGTGCCTTAAATTTCTCGAAAATCCTGCGGAAGCCTTTGAACAAGTATATCCGGCTATTGCACCGCAGCAAAGAGATAACACCGCAAGTCCCACTAATATTCCGCCTGTTTCAAGGATAAAAGACAGATCCGCACCGGCTTTTATCTGATTAACAAGCCTCGCCGTAATAAAAGGGATAACAGATTCTATTACTGCCTCACCTATAATAAACAGCAAAGTAAGCAGCGTGGGTTTTTTATATTCCCTAATGCTTTTTGCTAATTTTTTAATCATCATTATCCTCCAAATTTTTCATAAAATCATCACAAACGCTGAAAAACACTTCAAGATCGCTTTTTGAAATATTTTTTCTCATTCTTTTTTCTCTTTTTTTAATATCTTCGTCTATAATTTTAAGAATATCCTCAGCTTTATCGGTTAAAATTATTTTTTTTAATCTGGCATCACTCTCCACGCTTTTTCTTACTATCAACCCGTTTTTTTCCATAAGCTTAAGTATCTGCGTGGCAGTGGAGCGCCTGATAGAGAATTTTTCTTCAAAATCCCTCTGAAAAATATCTTTATCCTTATTTTCATAAAAATATTTTATAGCCCAACCGTGCACTCCTTTTGCGGAAATATTATTCTTCACATTGGTTTTTTCAATATCTCTGCGGATGGCGTTATTAAGTTTACGAATCGTGAGCCCTATAGATAATTCACTTTCCATTGAAACCTCCTTAAATACAATTTGTTAGGATACTAACATTATAACTCTGGGTTTAAAGAATGTCAACAGCTCAAATATTAACAATTTGTAAAAAAGCGACTGTATTTTTACAGTCGCTTCAGACAGTAGACAAAGTCCTCAGCAAGAGGGCTTTGTTTTTTTGCAAAGAAAGAGAAAATCATCGAAAAA
>CAKSGV010000023.1 GCA_934454845.1 uncultured Eubacteriales bacterium
TCCTTGAAAATTCGGTCCGATTTTCCAACAAAGCAGGTTGTATCGCTTAAATACAACCCGCTTTGTCTACAGTCTGAGGCTGCCTTATTTAAAAGGCAGCCTTTTTTATTTCCTGTAATAGGTATAATAAGCGGTAATGCTGTCGAATTCTCCTGTTACGGTGTTGTTTCCCTCAACAGTTACGCCGTCGCCACTTAATAAAAGAAAATATCTGCAGTTTTTGATCTCGCAGTTAAAAACATCGGTCTCACCGCAGATAATTCTTATATTATCCCCTATCACAGCTATTCTGCCGCTTTTTCCGGCAATGATATATTCATAAGTTCCGTCTTCTTTTTTAACCTTGCGGGTTACATATTTTACACATCGACCGTCAAAAGTGGAAAGAAGATCTTTGTTTTTCTTTTTAAAAAGTCTCATTTTTATTCCACAATAAGCTTTATAAAAACTTTTTTGCCTTTTTTTAGGATTACCTCGTCTTTAAACAAAGAATAATCAAATTCGGTTTTCGGATCGGTTATTTTTTCATCATTAACGCTTACTCCGCCCTGTACCACAAGTCTTCGTGCCTCGCCGAAAGAAGAAGCAAGATGTGCATTTACAAGCATTGAGAGTATCCCTATTTTTTCTTCTTTAAAATAATCTTTATTTAAAGTTACGGTCGGCATATCGGAATGTGAGCCTTTTCCCGAGAAAACAGCTCTTGAAGTTTCCTGAGCGGTTAATGCAGCCTCTTCGCCGTGGACAAGTTTTGTAAGCTCGAAAGCGAGTATTTCCTTAGCGGTATTAAGCTGACTTCCCTCCCATGTATCCATTTTATCGATTTCTTCTAAGGGGAGGAATGTAAGCATTCTTATGCATTTTAAAACATCTGCGTCTGCAACATTTCTCCAATACTGATAAAACTCGTAAGGAGAAGTTTTATCAGGATCGAGCCATACAGCTCCGCCGACTGTTTTACCCATCTTTTTACCCTCGGAATTCAAAAGAAGAGTAATAGTCATAGCATAAGCGTCTTTTGAAAGCTTCTTTCTTATAAGTTCAGTTCCGCCGAGCATATTTGACCACTGATCATCGCCGCCGAACTGCATATTACAGCCGTATTCTTTAAAAAGATGATAAAAGTCATAGCTTTGCATAATCATATAATTGAATTCAAGAAAGCTTAATCCTTTTTCCATTCTTTGCTTATAGCATTCGGCTCTGAGCATATTATTAACGGAAAAACAAGGTCCTACTTCTCTTAAAAGATCTATGTAATTAAGTTTTAAAAGCCAATCCGCATTATTTACCATAAGCGCTTTATCTTCGCCGAATTCTATAAATTTGCTCATTTGCTTTTTAAAGCAATCGCAGTTATGCTGAATTTGCTCCGGCGTCATCATAGATCTCATATCGGTTCTGCCGGATGGATCTCCGATATATCCTGTTCCTCCGCCGACGAGCGCTATAGGTCTATTCCCTGCCATCTGAAGTCTTTTCATAAGACAAAGCGCCATAAAATGGCCTACGTGCAGGCTGTCGGCTGTGGGATCGAAGCCGATATAGAATGTTGCCTTACCGTTATTTATAAGCTCTTTGATCTCATCTTCATCCGTTACCTGAGCAATAAGACCGCGGGCAACAAGTTCTTCATAAATTTTCATTTTATTTACTCCTGTCAAGCAATTCTTTAGCCGAATTATACAGATTATCGGTGATTTCCGAGCCCGACATAATTCTTGCTATTTCTTTTATTCTATCCTCACCGAAGAGGGGTTTAACATCTGTGAAGGTTTCATTAAAGGAAACCTTTTTTTCAATTTCATAATGATTATCGGCATATGCCGCGATTTGCGCTAAATGCGTTACGCATAATACCTGCTTTGATTTTGATACTTTCTTAAGCTGAACGCCGACTTTTCCCGCAGTGACTCCGCTTATCCCCTGATCTATTTCATCAAAGATAAGGGTATCGATATCGTCTTTATCTGCAAGAACGCTTTTTATCGCAAGCATTACTCTTGATAATTCACCGCCGGAAGCAATTTTATGAAGCGGTTTCAGATTTTCTCCCAAATTGGTGCAAATAAAAAATTCGATAATATCGCAGCCGAGCTTTGTGTATTTTCCAGTATCGATTTTAACCTCGAATTTAACATTCGGCATATTTAAAAAAGAAAGAATTTTCGTTACATCCGAAGAAAATTTTTCGGCGGCTTTTTTTCGCGAGTTCGTTAAATTTTCAGCTAAATCAATAAGTCTTTCGGTGGAATTTTCAAGCTCTTTTTCTAATTTTTCAAGGGAAATATCGGAAGATCTTATTCTTGATAATTCTTCTTCAAATTCATCCTTTAATATTAAAATTTGTTCTTCATCGCCGCCGTATTTTAAAGACAGCTTTCTAATTATGTCAAGCCTTTGATTGATTTCTTCAATATCTAAAAGACTGAGATCCTCATTTTCGGTAAATTCTCTTATTTTTGAGCAAACATCGTCTAAATTTACAAGCGATTCCGCAAGTATTGACGCGCATTTATCAAAATCATCCGATTTAAGAGCGGACAGGGATTTTTGAGCGTTTTTAATAAGCGACATTGCTCCGTCAAAATTTTCACTTCCGTTAAGATAAGAATAAGCGGTATTAAGTCCGCTTAAAAGCTTTGAATAATTTTCGGCAATATTTTGTTTTTCTTTAAGTTCTTTTGATTCGTTGGGTTTTAAGTTTGCGGAAGAAATTTCATTTATCTGAAATTCCAAAAGGTCTTTTTTTCTGTTTCCCTCTTCTAGGTCTTTTCTGATTTTAGAGATTTCTTTTCTTATGGAATTTAATTTCTTAAATTCAGCATAATAATTATCGCGCATTAGCTTATTATCCGCTACGGCGTCGATATACAAATAATGATTTTCCGGCAAAAGCAGATTTTGATTATCGTGCTGGCCGTGAATATTTATAAGATATTTACCTAAGCTTTTTAAAATTGTAACAGTTGCGGGTCTTCCGTTTATTCTCACATTTCCGTTACCGTTTAAAGAAAGCGTTCTGTTAATTATTATTTCTTTGCCGCTTTCAGCATCATAACCTGCTTCAATAAGAGCTCTTGCGGCTCGCCCCGAAACATCCGAAAAAACTGCGCTTACAAATGCTTTTTCACATCCGTTTCTAATAAGATCTTTAGAAGCTCTTTCGCCGAGCACGGCATTTATCGAATCAATTATAATGGATTTTCCGGCTCCCGTTTCTCCGGTGAGCGCAGAAAGACCCGATTTAAATTCAATATCAGTTTTTTCTATAACGGCAATATTTTCAATATGCAAAGATTTTAACATAAGATCATCCCGCCGGTCAAATCAATTTTTTTATTTCATCAGCAAGTAACTGAGCAGCCTCGGTGCTGCGGGTAATAATGAATATAGTATCGTCGCCTGCTACACTTCCGAGCATTTTATCCGCAAAAAGTCCGTCTATCGCAACGGCTACGCTTGAAGCCATACCTGTTTTGCACTTGATAACGATATCGTTGACCGCATTTTCAATAGATATGACCGAATGGGAAAGCAGATCGTAATATTTTCCGTCAGGTCCGTCGGATTTAGGAGCTGCAATGGAAATATATCTGTAATTCCCGTCTTGATCGTGGCCTTTAACTATCCTCAGCTCCTTGATATCTCTCGAAACGGTGGACTGAGTTACATTAAATCCGCTGTCAGTCAGTTCCTTTTGAATTTCGTCTTGTGTGAGCACGATCTTTTGTGAAATTATTTCAAGAATTTTCTTTTGTCTGTTATCTTTCATGACTCATACCCCTTGAATCTGAAAATTTTAAGGATAGCGTTTTATAAAAAGACCTATCGTTAAGTCGTATAAGTTTTACTGTTTTTTTCGATTTAGTGATGAAAATTTCTGTGTAAGGCTTTACATTCGCGGCTTTTCTGCCGTCGATAGTTAGATAGATATCCGATCTCTTTTTCGATATCGCTTTAAGCTTAATTCCCCTGTCACTACCTAAAATAATCGGTTTAGCCGCTAGTGAATGCGAGCAAATTGGCGTTACGCAAAAGCATTCGCTTAAAGGATCGATTATCGGGCCTCCTGCCGAAAGAGAATAAGCGGTTGATCCTGTAGGAGTGGAAATTATCAAACCGTCAGACAGATAATTTATTCTGTCGTTGCCGATAAAAGCGGAAATATCTATAATTCTTGAAATATAGCCGCTTGTTATTACCGCGTCGTTTAAAGCTTCGTATTCCCCGACTGTCTTATTGTTTTCAACAATTTTTATATTTAACATCATTCGGCTTTCGATGTTGTATTCTTTTGTTTTAAGCTTTGAAAGCAATTTATATTCATTTTGCTCTATATCGGCTAAGTAGCCGAGTCTTCCTGCGTTTATTCCGAGAATGGGTTTATTATCAGCGGCAGCTCTTTTGGCGTACCTGATAATAGTTCCGTCGCCGCCTATTGTGATTATAAGATCGGCGAGTTCATAAAGCTCGCTTTCCCCTGCAAATTTATATCCGGCACAGCAAATGTTATCCGGCAGATAAGCGGTTATTCCGCAGGATTTAAGATATGCACCGATCTTTTCAACCATATCGGATGATCCGCGCTTATCAAGATTAGGAATTACTGCTACAACCATTTTTTATCTCCGTTCGAAAAAACTAAATATTTAATTTGTTATATGATTCATCTACAACCTGTTCGGCAGTTTTACCGCATAAATTTTTTGCATTGTCGGATTTTTTCAGCAAACATAAATATTCAATATTGCCTTTTGGACCCTTTACAGGTGAAAAATCAAGACCTAAAAAGGAAAAACCGTTAAGTAAAGCAAAATCCATTATTTTGTTTATTACAGAAATATGTATTCTCCGCTCTCTTACTACCCCGTTTTTCCCGACATTTTCTCTGCCTGCCTCAAACTGCGGTTTTATAAGGCATACTGCATTCGCACCGTCTTTTAAAAGCGGTCTTAAAACAGGAAGAATGAGTGTGAGAGAAATAAAAGATACATCAACAGACGCAAAATCAAGCTCATCCGGAATCTGTTCTTTTGTAACATTTCTGAAATTCGTGTTTTCAAGATTTATAACTCTTTCGTCTATCCTTAATTTCCAGGCAAGCTGACCGTAACCCACATCGATAGAATAAACTTTTTTTGCTCCGCTTTGAAGCATACAGTCGGTAAAACCTCCTGTGGATGCTCCGATATCTGCGCATATAAACTTGTCAAGACTTAATTCGAAGCTTTTCATCGCCTTTTCAAGTTTAAGTCCCCCGCGGCTGACAAATTTGAGTGTTTTTCCTCTCACATCGATTATATCGGTATCTTTGACATTCGTACCTGCCTTATCGCATTTCTGATTGTTGACAAATACTATTCCTTCCATAATCAAAGCCTTTGCCCTTTCCCTTGAGGGTGCAAGACCTTTATTTACAAGAACAATATCTATTCGCTCTTTATTCTGCATTTATGCTTTAAAAGCTTCAAGCACGCTCTCGGTATCGAGAAGATATTTTTTTAAAATATCTTCAGTCTTTCCTGCGGGAATAAATTCGCTTTCGATAGCATTTATAACATATTTCCCTTTATATCCGCTCTCGTTAAGACCGCTTCCGATATGCTCGGCTATGCCGCCGCTTTTAATTCCCTCCTCAAAGAAAATAATATTTTTATAAGAATTAAGTATCTCAAAGATATCTTTATTTATAGGATAAATTTTATTAAGCTTTAAAATATCAAAATTATTTATCTTATTTTTAGCCGAATATACCTGACTGAATATTCTTCCGTAAGTTATAGCCAAAGATTTTGAATTGTCGGATTTTAAAAGAGTATAATCGGCGCTAAAGTCGAAATTATATTCTTCTGTGCTGTAACCTTTCGGGTATCTTATGGCGCTAAGCTCGGAATTTTTTGAAGTTTCTTCTATTCTGTATTCAAGTTCTTTATAGCTTGACGGCGAATAAACATTCATATTCGGGATTTCGCTTAAAAATGCCGCATCAAACACGCCCTGATGAGTTTCACCGTCTTCTCCGACGATTCCCGCTCTGTCAACAAGCAGTTTTATAGGAATATTTGCTATTGCAGCGTCGTGAAGTATCTGATCGTAACTTCTTTGTAGAAAAGTGGAATAAACCGCAAAAAACGGAATCATTCCGCCTTTGGCCAACCCTGCACAGAATGTTACTCCGTGCTCTTCCGCAATTCCCACATCAAAAAATCTGTCCTTAAATATCTTAGAAAACTCGGTAAGGCCAGTTCCCTCGGTCATAGCGGCTGTCACAGCGCAAATTTTATTATTGTTTTTTGCGAGCCTGCAAAGGGTTTCGCCTGCTATCTGAGAAAAGTCTTTTTTCTTTTCTTCTGATAAACCGTCGCCTATTACAAACGGTGATACACCATGATAGTTTTTAGGCTTTGTTTCTGCGTAAATATAACCCTTTCCTTTTTTTGTTACTACATGAACGACAGACGGTCTGTCATAAGATTTTGCAACTCTGAAAAGCTCTTCCATTGCTTTGATATTATGACCGTCAACAGGTCCGAGATAATTAAATCCAAGACTTGTAAAAATATTATCGTGATAAACCAGCGTTTTAATTCCCTCTTTTATTCTGTAAAGGAAATTAAGAATATGTTTGCCGAAAGGCAATTTGAGCAAAAAATTTGAAAAAGAAGTTTTAAAGGTGTGATAAGACGGCTTGTTGCGAAGTCTTGTAAAGCAGCGAGACATCGCTCCGACATTTTTTGAAATTGACATTTTATTATCGTTTAACACGACGATAAAATTTCCCTTAGCCGCGCCTGCATTATTTATAGCCTCGTAAGCCATTCCGCCTGTTATAGCACCGTCACCAATTACAGCGACAACTGTTGACGGATCGCCCAAAAGCTTTTTCGCTTTAAAAATTCCGTAAGCCGCGGATATCGAATTACTGCTGTGACCTGTGACAACAGGGTCATACTCGCTTTCCTGCGGCCTCATAAATCCGGAAATACCTCCCGATTTTCTGATTGAAGAAAAGCTTTCAAATCTGCCTGTTATAAGCTTATGTGCATAACACTGATGACCGACATCGAATATTATAGCGTCGTCGGGAGAAGAAAACACGCGGTGCAAAGCAACAGTAAGTTCTACGGCGCCGAGATTTGAAGCCAGATGTCCCCCGTTTTCCGAAACAGTGGAAATAATTTTCGTTCTTATTTCATCGCAAAGCTCGGTCAGCTCAAATTTATTAAGCTTTTTAACATCATCCGGAGATTTAATGTTTTTTAAAATTCTGTAATTCAAAAGGTAAACATTCCTTTAAAACTTTCTTCTTAAAAGATACTGCGTAAGATTTTTTAATGTTTCACATTCGGGATCTATCATATCGAGAATGGTTTCCGCCTCGGCTGTGAGATTTTCTGCAAGCTCTCTTGCCTTATCTTCGCCGAGAACTTTTATAAGAGTTTTTTTATCGTTTTTCTCATCGCTGCCCGTAGGCTTGCCAAGGTCTTCTTCATTTGAATTAAGGTCGAGAAAATCATCGATTATCTGAAAAGCTATTCCGACATTTTCGCCGTATTTTTCGCAAAGATTAATTTGCTCGTCGTCGGCTCCGGCAAGAATTGCTCCGCAAACTGCGGCGGCCTTAATAAGTCCGGAAGTTTTAAGGGAATACATCTGGTAAATCAGATTATAATCCTCGCTGTCTTCGTTTTTAAGGTCTATTACCTGCCCTCCCACCATACCGGAAGTTCCTGCGGCGGCGGAAAGATAAGATATCGCTCTTACAATTCTTTCCGGATCTATTCCTAGAGTTTTTGAGGCAACTCCGAAAGCGTCTGTCAAAAGAGCGTCTCCTGCCAAAAGCGCAATATTCTCGCCGAATTCTTTGTGGCAAGCAGGCTTGCCTCTGCGCATATCGTCGTTATCCATACAAGGAAGATCATCGTGAATTAAAGAATATGTATGAATCATTTCTGTTGCACAGGCAAAATTATAAGCGCAATCATCGTTACCGCCGAAAAGCTTGTAAAATTCAAGCAGAATAATAGGTCTTATTCTTTTTCCGCCCGAAAGCAGACTGTGCCTTACGGCTTTTGATACAATATCATAATGCTGACCGCTTAAAGCGGAAAGAATATCAAGCCTTGAGTTGATCTTAACCTGATAATCTTTTATAATTGTTTCAATCATTATTTTCTCCGTTTGTACTGCCAGTGTCTGACAGCTGTGTTATTTTTTGTTTTGCGTTATCTAAAATTTCAGAGCATTTTTTTGAATACTTCATACCTTCTTCGAACAATTCTATAGATTTTTCAAGAGGAGTTTCAGGATCGTTTAGCTGTTCTGAAATTTTTTCAAGTTTTTCGAGAGCCTCTTCAAATGAAATGTTTTCTTTCATTTTAAATTCCTTTCTTTTAAAGAATTTACGGTGCAATTCGCCTCGCCGTCGGAAAATAGGACCTTAATTTCGTCATTTTGTGTAATATCGTTTACAGAAGTGACCTTTTTCTCGCCTTTAAGCGCAATCGAAAATCCACGGCTAAGCGTTTTTAAAGGACTTAAAGAGTCTAATTTGGCGACAGATAAAGATAGGTCAGACTGAGATTTTGTAAGTTTATCCGATATTTTATTAAGTAAGCTTTCACAGTCATTATCAAGCTTTTGCATTTTATCGGAAAATGCCTTTTTTGCAAAATCCTTAAAGCTTTTATCGCAAAGAAGAAATCTTGAATTTGATATTTCATAGGAAGACCGTAAAGCTTTATAAAGCATAATATCAGTTTTCTTGATTTTTTCTTTAATCTCGAAAATATCAGGCACTGCAAGCTCTGCTGCGGCAGAAGGAGTCGGCGCTCTTAAATCGGCTGTGAAATCGCAGATAGTAAAATCCGTTTCGTGGCCTACTGCGGAAATTATCGGAACGGGAGATTCATAAACTTTTCGTGCCAGCGCCTCGTTGTTAAATGCGTCAAGGTCCTCTGCACTGCCTCCGCCTCTGCCGATGATAATTACATCAATACCATCTTGCTCATAAACCTTATTGAGCATATCAGTTATTTCTCTTGCGGCATTTTCGCCCTGAACCGATACCGGGCAAAGCAAGACCTCACATAAAGGATATCTTCTGTTTAAAATATTTAAAATATCTTTTACAGCCGCTCCGCCTATGGAAGTTACGACCGCAATTTTCTTCGGAAACCGCGGAAGTTTCCTTTTCTCCGACTGATCAAACAGCCCCTCTTTTTCAAGCTTTTCTTTTAAAAGATTAAATCTAAGAGAAATATCTCCGCTCCCGCTGAGTTTCATATCATCAGCGTAAAGCTGAAAACTTCCGTCTTTTTCGTAAAGTGAAACTCTTCCGAAAACCAAAACCTCTGTTCCGTCTTTTACTTCAAAGTGAACTTTGCTGTTTGCTCCGCGGAACATAACACATTTTACGGCGCTCGCGGAATCTTTTAAAGTAAAGTACCAATGACCGCTTGCAAAATGTGTTTTAAAATTTGAGATCTCTCCTTTAACGGCGATATAAGAAAGTTTTTCATCGCCTTCAAGCAGGGATTTAACATAAAGATTGAGCGCGGCAACCGAAATCGGCTCAGGCATCGGCTTTTACCACGGAAGAAAGTATACCGTTTACAAAAGCGGAGTCGTCAATCGTAGCATATTTTTTACAAAGCTCGACCGCCTCGTTTATAGAAACGGCTTCAGGAATAGACTCCACAAATTTAATTTCATAAATTGAAAGTCTTAAAACCGATAATGATGTTTTTGAAATTCTCTTTAAAGACCAACCCTTCGAATATTCGGCAATTATTCCGTCAATTAAATCAAGGTTATCATAAACGCCTTTAAAAACATTCTCAATATATGCATCCGCCTCAAAATCACGGACCTGCTCCGCAAGCTTTAATATTTCATCGCAAGGATCATCATTAAAGCATTTTTCAAAAATAAGAATAAAAGCTTCTTCTCTTGCCTGCTTTCTGTTCATTCGGCACCTGCTTTCATAATAATACATAATAAATTATACAACACATTCCAATATAATTCAAGAAAAAAATATCCCGTTTGCAGTCTTGAACAAAAAGAACTGTGAACAGGATATCAAAAACAATTTAACCAAGTAAAAAATTTTCTTGTGCCGTTATAATCTTTATACCAATTATAATCGATGATTTCATTGTTATATAGTATTTTAGAAGGTACCGAGGTTTTGTCCCAATCGACAATTTCGGCGTAATCTTCAGGTTTGATTTTATTTGCCGTTAAGAATATATCATGCAATCTGTTTTCTTCTTGTGAATTTAAAATTCCGGGAGTTACCGAAGCAAAAACCGCCGAGCCTTTTTTGCGGTGAATTCGAGAAAATCAAAATTAAGGTCTTTTGAAACCATATCGGTAAATGCCGCACAATCGGGATCTGCTTTAAAAAAATATCGTTTTGAATCGTTCTCATTAAATTGTGTATGCCGTTTAATCTTGTTAGTTGAAAACTTCTGCCGCTTGTATCTTCACCGGTTCTTTGAATTTGATGAATTCCGGTGGAAAGATGACCTGAAACATTGCAACCGTTAATAACAGTGCCTTTATCTGCCGACGATTGAATCAATTGATAAAATTCACGAAGAATCTGAGCATTTGTTTTGGATTTATCATAAAAGTGCTTCGAGAAATTTCCGCTGTATATCCTGCCGAAAAGATCATAAAACGAAAAATCATGCTTAATCATTTTATAGCCCCAAGAGCATATATCATTTCCTGCTTTTCTTCAATTGTATTATTTTCTTTGGGGATTTCAACCTGAATTAATCCTATTTTTACGATTCTGCTCATAAAATCACATCCTTATTAATAGCATTTACATTTATGTTTTACAATTGCAAAAACTAACTAAATACTTGTAATATTTCATATTTTTACCGTGATTGACAAAAATAGGCGTTGATGATAAAATAATACTACTATATTGTTCTATGGAGAAAGTTATGGATAAAAATTACGATTCTTATATTTCACCTTTATCAACGCGTTATGCAAGCAAAGAAATGCAGTATTTGTTTTCGCAGAATTTTAAATTCAGAACCTGGAGGAAGCTTTGGATAGCGTTAGCCAAAGCAGAAAAGGAAACAGGTCTTGATATAACAGAAGAGCAGATAAAAGAACTTGAAGAAAATGCGGATAATATAAATTACGAGGTCGCCGAAAAAAGAGAAAAAGAAGTAAGGCACGATGTTATGAGCCACGTTTATGCATACGGTGTTCAATGTCCCAAAGCGGAGCCGATAATCCACTTAGGAGCTACAAGCTGTTATGTCGGCGATAATACCGATATTATCATTATGAAAAACGCTTTGGAGCTGATAATAAAAAAGACAGCGGGAGTTGTGAAAAATCTGCGCGATTTTTCCGAAAAATATAAAGCTCTGCCCTGTCTTGCTTATACTCACCTTCAGCCCGCTCAGCTCACAACAGTCGGAAAAAGAGCGACTCTTTGGGCAAATGATTTTATCAACGATATAAAAAATCTTGAATTTCAGATTGATTCATTAAAACTTCTCGGTTCTAAAGGAACTACAGGGACTCAGGCAAGCTTTATGGAGCTTTATAACGGTGACGAACAAAAGGTAGATAAGCTCGAGAAGCTTATAGCTTCCTATCTTGGATTTGAAGAATGCGTACCTGTTTCCGGGCAAACCTATTCGAGAAAAACCGATTACTATTGTTTAAGTGCGCTTGCGGGCGCCGCACAGAGCGCATATAAATTTGCAAACGATATGCGCCTTTTGCAGTCGTTTGAAGAAATGGAAGAACCCTTCGGTAAAAATCAGATAGGTTCCTCCGCTATGCCTTATAAAAGAAATCCTATGCGCTGTGAAAGAATATGCGCATTATCTAGATATATAATCTGCGATCTTTTAAATCCTGCATTTACTTCTTCCACTCAGTGGCTTGAAAGAACTCTTGATGACAGCGCCAACAAAAGAATTGCGGTGAGTGAGGCATTTTTAGCGCTTGATGCGGTGCTTAATATCTGTATAAATGTTACCGATTCAATAGTTGTTTACGATAAAGTTATAGAAAAAAGAGTAATGGAAAAACTGCCTTTTATGGCAACTGAAAACATTATGATGGAATCGGTAAAAAGAGGCTGTGACCGCCAGAAAATTCACGAAATCATAAGAGTTCATTCACATAAAGCGGCACTTGATGTTAAAATGAACGGAAAGCCTAACAATCTTATCGATCTTATTGCCGAAGACAAGCGTATACCTCTAAATAAAGAGGAAATTTTAAGCGAATTAAAACCCGAAAAATATATCGGCAGATGTATTTCACAAATTGAAAATTTCAATAAAAAATATGCTGATCCGATTATTAAAAAATATTATTCTGAAGATATAAGAAGCGAACTTTCGGTTTGATCTTTAAAAGGAGTAAATCTTTATGATATGGCATAACTCTTCTGTTCAAGAGGTATTAAACGAGTTAAAAACCGATAAGAGCAGCGGCCTTTCAAACGGAACAGCCACGGAAAGAATATCGGAATACGGAAAAAACATCATAAATAACGAAAACAAAAAATTCTTTTTAAAAGAGTTTTTAAAACAGCTTAATAACAGATTTGTCTATATTTTATTTACAGTGGCGATAATTTCATTTGCTTTTTCTGTTTATTATAAAAGCAATGATGTTTTTTCTCCCCTGCTTATAATAGCGATCGTTATTATAAACGCTCTTATTTCCGCATTTTTCCAAAGCCGCGGAAGATCTGCTTTAGAGCGTCTTAAATCCGCAACAGATCCTAAAGTAAATGTTTTAAGAGACGGCATTAAAAAATCCGTTTCTTCTTCGGAACTTGTACCCGGTGATATTCTTTTGCTTGAAGAGGGCGATTATATCGCCGCAGACGCAAGAATTATCGAATCTGTTTCCTTAAGATGCAATCAGCAGAAAATTACCGGCGACAGCATCCCTGCGGATAAAACCGCCGACGAATTATTTCCCGATATCACTCCTATAGCGCAAAGAAAAAATATGCTGTATTCAGGCACCAATGTTATTCACGGAAGCGCAAAAGCAGTAGTTGTGGAAACCGGGATAAATACCGAAACAGGAAGATCGGATTCACTTGAAAGGCAATCTTCCAAAACTTCTATTCCTCTGCAGGATTCTCTGCTTTATACGGGGAAAACCGCCAATATTATTATTCTTATAATTTGCGCGATAGTTTTTGTTATAGAATTTTTATTTACTATCAAAAGCTCGCCTACCGAGGGATTTGCTTATCTTACTGTTAAAACATTTTTAAATGCCGCCGCTCTTGCAGTTGCGGCAATTCCCGAGGGTTTGCCTGCTATTTCGGCAATTACAGTAGCTTTATCTCTTGAAAGACTCGTTAAAAACGGAATAATCATTAAAAAGATCAAAGCTTTGGAAAAGCTCGGAGATATCACCGTGCTTTGCGCGGATAAAACTGGAATTTTAACGCACAACAGTATGACTGCCGTAAAGATTTTTAACGGCAACGAAACTACCGATCTTAAAGATTCCGGAATAAATGCTAAATCTTCAATGGTTTTAAAACTTGCCGCGGCCTGCTCTACTCTTGAAAACGATCCAACGGAAACTGCGATAGAAAAAGCCTGCAATGAAATAAATAATGAAACAAAAACCGATATAGAGGCTATTTACCCGAGACTTTGCACAATTCCTTTTGACAGCGACAGAAAGACAATGACAAGCGTTAATATGATAAACGGTCAGCCTGTAGCCATAACAAAAGGCGCGCCCGAAATAATAGCAGAGATCTGCGGAAATATCGGTGCCGAAGAGATTTTAAAGGAAAATGAAAAATTTGCCGAGGACTCGCTTCGAGTAGTCGGTATAGCAATTAAACAGCTTTCGGAAATTCCCGCTAATCCGAATGCCGATGAAATCGAAAAGGATATGATATTTGTAGGACTTATAGGTCTTGAAGATCCGCCGCGATCGGATACGGTGCAGAGTATCGGCGAACTTTCAAATGCCGGAATTAAAACTCTTATGATAACGGGTGACAATATCACTACCGCAAAGGCCGTGGCGAGAAGAATAGGCATTTTAAGAGACGGCACTGTGGCTGTGACAGGAGCGGAAATTGACGCTTTATCAGACGATGAACTTTATGAAAAAATAGGCGACATCAGCGTTTTTGCGAGAATTTCTTCCGACCAAAAATTAAGAATAGTTGAAGCCTTAAAGAAAAAAGGCGAATGTGTAGCGGTTACGGGCGACAGTATCAGTGATTCTACCGTGCTTACGAAAGCCGATATCGGATGTGTTATGGGAAATAATGGTTCCGATGTAGCAAAAGGCAGTGCCGATATTATTGATGAGCATTTTGACCTTTCGAGCATACTTTTGGCTATAAAAGAAAGTTCTTCGATTTTTACAAACATTCAAAAATGCGTAAGATATCTTTTAGGCTGTAATTTTGCAGAAATTTTTATTTATCTTATAGGTCTTTTAGCTTTCAGATTTCCTCCTCTTTCTTGCGTACAGCTTTTGTGGATAAATCTTTTAACAGACTGCACGCCTGCAATTTCGCTTAGTATGGAATACGAAAGCGGGAAAATCGGCAAAGGCTCACAACAAAGGCTGTTTAATAAAAATATTTTGATTAAAATAATGACGGATATGCTGTTTATTACCGTGCTTTCTTTTATATCCTATAAAATCGGATTAAATTCAGGCAAAGATTATGCCTCTGCAATGCTGTTTTTAACTCTTGGTCTTATTCAGGTGATTCATTCTTATTGTTTAAGAAGTTCAAAATCGATTTTTAAGCTATCCCCTCTCTCAAATGAATTTATGCTTTTAACTTCCCTACTTGCTGTATTTATAATAGTATTTCTTTGCGTTTCGCCTGCAGGATATGTTTTCGGTCTTGAAATGTTAAAATTCAAAGATTTAATAATAGCGGCGGCTTTAGCCTTGGCTATAGTTCCCTATAATGAAATTTTGAAGATCACGGTAAAATAATATGACTGAAATAAAACCTATCGGGGAAATTTTAACTCCTTTTAAAGAAAAATTCGGCATTCCGAGACAAAGCGGAAGAGCAAAGTCTGCTCAGGGTAAAATTCTTTTTTACCCTGAGTTTTCCGATATCAATGCTTTTTCGGGACTTGAAAAATTCTCGCATATCTGGATTATATTTGATTTTAATAAGGCGCATAAGGATAACTTTTCACCGACAGTAAGACCGCCGAGACTGGGCGGTAATAAAAGAATGGGCGTTTTTGCCACGCGCTCCCCTTTCAGACCGAATTCATTAGGGCTTACAGTGGCACAGCTTATAAAAATAGAAAAAGAAAAAAACAGAGTTGCGGTTTATGTAAAAGGAATTGATATATTAGACGGCTCGCCGATATATGATATCAAACCGTATATTCCCTATGCAGACTCGGTTTGTGACGCTGTGGGCGGATTTTCAGATGATAAAAAACACCATAAATTAAATGTGGAAATTCCGAACGAAATATCGAAAAAAATCCCCGAAGAAATAAGAAAGCTTTTAAAGGAATGTTTAAGCGACGATCCCCGGCCTGCTTATCAAAATGACGAAAGAAACTATTCCTTGAGGTTAGAAGATTATGACTTTTCATTTTTTGTAAAAGAAAATACGGCAAGTGTAAAAAAATTCAGAAAATTGAAATAAATTGCTTGATTATTTTAATAACCTATGTTATAATTACATCTGTTGCAATAAGCAATATGCGCTGATAGCTCAGCTGGATAGAGCATCTGCCTTCTAAGCAGAGGGTCGGGGGTTCGAGTCCCTTTCAGCGCGCCAAACGAAAAGTCGCTTGATGTAAATCTGGCGACTTTTCGTTTGTATAATTTATATCTTTAATATTCATTAATCAAGAAACGGATTTTCAAGTAAAAAATAAATATTGAAATTGCCGGGCATAAAGGTGTTAATTTACGCAGCCGGTTGCTTTATTTTTGTTAATTATCCAAGCATTTTTTAAATCCGCTGGTAAATTTTAAAAAATTATGTTAAAATTATTAAAAAACCGAAAATAGCGGCTAAAAGAAAGGTTGTGAAAAATAATGAATATGTTTTTAGCTTTATCGTTTCTCTTTTTTATAGGTTCTGTTGCGGGCTGGGCACTTGAAGTATTGTTTCGCAGATTTATTTCAAGTGCAAATCCCGAGCGAAAATGGATAAATCCGGGATTTTGTACAGGCCCGTATGTGCCCTTATACGGATTTGGTTTAAGCTTGCTATATCTGATAGCTTCCTTTGAAAAAATAAATTTAATTCATAATTTTTTATGGAATAGAATTGTGCTTTTTGCAGTAATGGCCGTAAGTATGACTTTAATAGAATACATTGCCGGTATATTATCATTGAAAATAATGAAAGTTCGTTTATGGGATTATTCAAATGAATGGGGAAATATTCAAGGCATCATCTGCCCGAAGTTTTCATTGATCTGGGCTGTGCTGGGTGCAATCTATTACTTTTTTATTCATCCTCATATTATAAACGCAATTGATTGGCTCTCAAATAATCTTGCATTTTCGTTTGTTATAGGATTGTTTTTCGGGATATTTTTTATTGATGTGGCTCATTCTATTCAGCTCGTTGCTAAAATAAAACATTTTGCCGATAAAAACAATGTTATCATAAAATATGAAACTCTTAAAGCCAATATCCGAAGGAACTATGAAACGACAGCAAAAAAATATCATTTTTTCCGTCCGTTTCATTCCGATCAACCAATTTCGGAGCATTTAAAAGAAATGCTTAATTCGTTTGAAAAAATAATAAAAAATAAAAAGTAAAAGAATCATCTTGCCCGATATCAGGCAAGATGATTTTAATATTATTAAACTGCTTTAATGTGAAATTTAAATGAAGAAAAATCATATCTCGGAAATAAATCTTTAAGCTGAATTCCGACATTCATAAGGGTTGAACCCGAAAATGTTCCGTTTAGCTCAGAAACAAAATATTTCTTATTTTTATCAAGTCCCTGCATTTTAATTCTTTTAACTTCCGCATTAGGTCTTAATAATCTTCTGTAAGTTGTGAGGATGGCTTTGTTTTTATCTTTTGAAACAACCATTTCACTGAAAAATTCGGAGGTGTTTGGATTATCAATTCTAAACAAATCACCTTTTAAAATAAGATCTTCATTGTTTCTGTAATCTTTAATATTTTCTTTAAGTTCCGATATTTCATCGGAACTTAATTCGGATAAATCAAGTTCATATCCCGTTGCACCTAATTGTGCAATATTTGTTCTTGTTTTAAATTCTGTTGTTCTGAAGCACTGATGATTGGGAATTTGGCTAACATGGCAGCTTATACTCGAGAGCGGATAAACCATAGAGGTGCCGTATTGAATAATAGTTCTTTCCTCGGCATCAGAACAATCAGATGTCCAAATTTGAGGGAAATAGTAAAGAATTGCAGGATCGAATCTGGCACCGCCGCCCGAACAGCCTTCAAAGAAAACATTTTTATTTTCAAATACTATTCTTTCAAATATATCATAAAGCCCCAGCGCATATCTATGCGCAAATTCGCTTTGCCTGTCGCTTTCGCGGCCCAAAGAAAATGATTCGGTGATATTTCTGTTAAAATCCCATTTAACATAATCGATTCCATTTTCTTTTATAATTTTATTTACGGAGTTAACGATAAAATCTCTTACTTCGCTTTTTGTTAAATCAAGAACACATTGATATCTTGCCATAGAATTTTCTCTTCCCGGAACACTGATAGCATACTCGGGATGCGCTCTGAAAAGATCGGAATCCGGGCTTATCATTTCCGGCTCAAACCAAAGACCGAATTTCAAACCTTTTGAATGAGTATAATCTATAATAGTTTTAAGTCCGCCTTCCAACTTATCGGTATTAACATTCCAGTCGCCCAGGCTGCATTTTTCATTGTTTCTTTTTCCGAACCATCCGTCATCAAGGACAAATGTATCAATACCGGTGTTTTCTGCACAATCAACGATTTTTTTGAGTTTATCATTATTAAAATCAAAATATGTAGCTTCCCAGTTATTAATAACTATCGGTCTGGGTTTTGAAACAAATTTATTGTTTATTAAATATCCGCGATATGCATTATGAAAAGCTCTGCTCATTCCCCCTATTCCTTCACCGGAATAGGCGATTACAATTTCCGGAGTTTCAAAAATTTCTTCACTTTCTAATTTCCAAGTAAAATCGAAGTCGTTTATGCCGCCTGTTACAATAATTTCACCTGTTGAATATTTTTCAGCCTTTAAAATATAAGATGAAGAATACACCAAGCTGAAACCGTAAACATTGCCGGAAATTTCTGTTGCATCGTTTTCGGCTATGGCGATAAAAGGATTTAATGTCGCGGAAGATGATGTTCTTTTGGAATCTATCGAAGAAATCCCGTGATGAAGCGGAACGCGTTCTATATGCCTTTCCGTTCCCCAACCGCCGAAAAGAGAAATAAAATCATAATTTCCCGAAGGCAAACTTTGCGAGAAAGAAAAAGCTCGTTCCAAAAATACCGGATTATCAGAATTGTTTTTATAAACAATTCTTCTTGCTATTATATTAAGATCTTCGTAAACCGAATAATATAAGTCGGCTGCAAAATTTGTAAATTCATCTGACAAATGAACAATAAGAGTTTCATTTCCTCTAAGTGAAGGCATATTGCTGATTTTAGGTTTGCTGTCTAAAATTTCATATCCGGAATATTTTAATTCGCAAAGTCTGTCCCCTGTTTTATTTTTAACCTGAAATGTCGGCTCTTTAAAATCTCCTAATCCGAAAAATGATATTTCCGGCGATAATAAATCATTGTAATATTTATTATTTTGCGGTTTCGCCTCAAATGACTTTCTCCCTATTCCGCGGGTATATCTGATATCATCAAAACCGATTTTTTCACCGAAATATAAATGCTCCGGAAAGCCGTCTTCATTTATAAGGAAAGAATATGTGATATTTTTTCCGTTTAAATAAAATATTTTAGTTTCTTCGTTAAAAATAATAGACATTAAATCACCACATTTTAATTAATAATTAAGCGCATTTTTATATAGTTGCTTTATATATTATTATAATAAATCAAAATCTTTCTTTTGTAAATTCAAAATCAGACAAAAAAATTACAAAATCGGGCATATATAAAAAAGATATCCGAACAATTGATTCGGACATCTTTTTTAATATTATTTACTCATTTACAAAAATGATTTCGCCGGAATCTGACAGTTCAGATTTGATCTTATCTCCGTTTTTAATGCTTCCGTCAAGAATTTTTTCACTTAAGGCATCCTCAATATCGGTCTGAATAGTTCTTCTGAGAGGTCTGGCACCGTAAAATTCATCAAATCCTTTTTCGCTTACCTTTTTTATAACATCATCATCAAAAGAAACTGAAATATTAAGATTTTCAAGCCTTTTAGAAAGATTTGAAAGCATATTTGAAGCGATTTTGTAAATTTCATTTTGCGTGAGTTTATTAAATACTATTATATCGTCAACCCTGTTTAAAAATTCAGGTCTGAAAGTATTTTTGAGTTCGGAAAGGACAGTTTCCTTGATATCTTTATCGGTTTTACTTTCTTCTTTGTCCGTGAAACCAAAACTTAATTTTTTCTCAGTTATAAGTCTGGCTCCGATATTCGAAGTCATTATAATAACTGTGTTTTTAAAATCAACTTTTCTGCCTTGAGAATCGGTGAGAACGCCGTCATCAAGAATTTGCAAAAGCATATTAAAAACTTCCGGATGAGCTTTTTCAATTTCATCGAATAATACAACCGAATAAGGATGTCTTCTGACTTGTTCGGTAAGCTGTCCGCCCTCATCATAGCCGACATATCCCGGAGGAGAGCCGACAAGTCTTGATACAGTGTGCTTTTCCATATACTCGGACATATCAAGTCTTATCATCATCGATTCACTGCCGAACATAGCTTCTGCAAGAGCTTTGCACAGCTCTGTTTTTCCGACGCCTGTCGGCCCTAAAAATATGAATGAACCGATAGGTCTGTTAGGATCTTTAAGTCCTACTCTACCTCTTCTTATTGCTCTTGAAACAGCGCTTACGGCTTGATCTTGACCGATTAGTCTATTGTGAAGTTCCGATTCAAGATTTAATAATCTGTTGCTTTCTTCCTCTGTCATCTGAGATACGGGCACACCTGTCCAGGAAGACAATATTTGAGCGATTTTTTCTTCTGTGACAGTTCCGAATTTTCCGGCAGTATCTGATTTATGCTTGATTCTATCCATTTGAGATTCTATCTTTTTGGATTCATCTCTTATTTTTGCGGCTGATTCAAAATCCTGTTTCGAAACAGCATTTTCTTTTTCCGATTCAAGCTTTTCAAGTTTTGATTTAAGCTCTTTGATTTCGGGAGAAGCTGTGCTGTTTTCAATTCTCACTTTTGATGCTGCTTCATCAATTAAATCTATTGCTTTATCCGGAAGATATCTGTCGTTAATATATCTGGCAGAAAGCTTAACTGCCGCATTTATCGCTTCGTCTGTTATTTCAACTTTATGGTGTTTTTCAAAGTTTGCTTTGATTCCTTTTAAAATCAAAACAGCATCTTCTAAAGAAGGCTCTCCGACTGTAACCGGCTGAAATCTTCTTTCAAGCGCAGCATCTTTTTCAATGTTTTTTCTGTATTCGGTGATAGTTGTTGCGCCGATTAGTTGAAAATCGCCTCTGGCAAGAGAAGGCTTTAAGATGTTTGCAGCGTCCGTTGAGCCTTCGGCAGAACCCGCTCCGACTAATGTATGAACTTCATCAATAAATAGAATAATATCATCGGATTTAGATACTTCATCGATAACCGCTTTTATTCTTTCTTCAAAATCGCCTCTGTATTTTGCACCTGCTACCATTCCGGTAAGATCGAGAGAAACTATTCTTTTATTCTGCAAAATATCAGGAACATCACCAGATACTATTTTTTCGGCAAGTCCTTCCACAATAGCGGTTTTTCCGACTCCCGGCTCACCTATTAAGCAGGGATTGTTTTTTGTCCTTCTGCAAAGAATTTGAATAACTCTTTCAATCTCTTTTTCTCTACCAATTACAAAATCGAGTTTTCCGTCTTTTGCAGCTTTTGTCAGATCTCTGCCGTATTTAGATAAAGCATCATTTTTGGGATTTTGCGAAGAATCTTCAGTGTTTTCTTTTGAAAATGCATTTTTTTGAGAATAATCCGCAAAATCGATATCTGCGGCTTTAAGTGCATTTGTGCAAAGAGCTGTTATATCGACTCCGAGACCGGAAATGAATTTAACCGCAAAACTATCTTCCTCGCCGAGTAAAGCGAGCAAAATATGTTCTGTGCCGATAAGCCTTTTTCCTAAATTTTCTGCTCCGCTTCTCGCAACATCAAGAATAAGACGGGTGCGCGGAGTGAAATAATCCACAGAAAGTCTTGTGGGAGTTCCTCTGCCGATATTGGTTATAATTAATTCCTCTATCCTTTCTTCGGTTATACCGCTGTCATTAAGAACCGTTCCTGCTATTCCGCCGGATCTTAAAAGTCCTAAAAGAATATGCTCGCTTCCCACATAGGTGTGACCTAAAAGTTCTGCGGCATTAATAGCTTGATTTAAAGCAAGATTAGCTTTATCTGTAAATCCGTTAAAATTATATTTCATAAGTTTTCACTCCTCTTAAATTATTTTTTATAACTTATATATTTTCGAGCGCTTTTCGCACATTTTCAGCTCTTTTTATATCTCTTGTTTCGGAATTCATCTCTCCGAATTTACACATAAGAGAATACGGTTGATTTTCAAATAAAAGCGAAGTTAAAATATTATTTTCAAAATTGATTTCTTTGGCACAAACTCCTATTTTAACTTTACTTATCAATTCCATAAGTTCTTCACTGCTTAAAAGTCTTGCATTTTTCAAAGCCGCAAGAGCTCTGAATGAAATATCCTGAATTTTAATTTTATTGGTTTTTTCAAGTAATTGCCTTTCTTTGGTGACAAGTTGCATTGCTATAAGTTTAAGATTATCAATTGCATTTTTTTCGGTGATTCCGAGAGTAACTTCATTGGATATTTGATAAAGAGATGCTTTTGAGCCTGTTCCTTCACCGTACATTCCCCGCACGGTAAATCCGATTTTACCGATCGAATCGGCTAATGCGGAAATTTCATTTTCTGCTTCCAAGAGCGGCAAATAAAGCATAAGAGAAGCTCTTAATCCTGTGCCTAGATTCGTTGGGCATTCAGTTAAAAATCCGAGATTTTTATCAAAAGCAATATCAAGTGAAGAACAAAGAAGCGAATCTATTTTTTGAGCTTCATCATAAGCATTTTCAAGATCAAGGCCGGGCAACATAACTTGAATTCTTATATGATCTTCTTCTCCCAGCATAATGCAGATACTTTCATCTTCCGAAATAATTATTGCCTTATTTTTACAATTTGAAACAAATTCAGGGCTTATCAGATGCCTTTCCACCATAGAATATCTTAAATTTTCCGGTATATCACTCATTTCAATGTATTTGAGATTTCTCGAAAAAGGTGTATTGCTTTCAAAAATTGCTTTTTTAACAGAATCTTTTACTTTTTTGAAACCGTCGTCGGATAATCTGGAAGGAAACGGATATCCGTTGATATTTCTTGCAAGACGAATTCTTGAACTTACAACAACATCATCTTCGGCTCCTGATTTATTGTACCAGCTCATTATTTTTCCTCCTCAAGTTTTTTTATTTTATCGCGGACAATCGCCGCCTCTTCAAACTTTTCTTCCTTTACAAGACCTGCAAGCTGAATTTTAAGCGCATTTAAAGTGTCTTCGCTGTTTTTTACAACAAGCGGGGCTTTATTAGGAATTATACCTGTGTGCTTTATACTTCCGTGTACCCTTTTAAGGTAAGGCAAAAGCTCCGAATAAAAGGTTTTATAACATTCCGGACAACCCACTTTTCCGCTTTTTGCAATATCGGAAAAAGACATATTGCAGCAGCTGCATCTTTTTTCGTCGGTTCTGTCTTCCAGACTGAAAACATCGCCGAACATTGAAGAAAGAAGGCCGTTTAACCCGTCTGCGGCAAACCCTTCAATACCCTCCTCCGCGGCGCAGTGGCTGCAGAGATATTTTTCCGTAACTACACCGTTTACATAAGAATGAATATGAGTTGTAGCATTAAATTTTCCGCATTTTTCACACAGCATAAATATTACCTCTTTGATTTTAAATTTGTACTAAAAGCATTTCTTTTAGTAGTGCCGCTCTGACATTATCTCTTTTATTTGTAGCTATATTAGTCATAACATTATTAGACATTGCGGCAAACATAATCTTTGCGTTTTTTTGATCGATAAGACCCGATTGCAGGCAGTTTTCAATAAGAATTCTGGCACTCATCGGATCGAGAGAATCACCTATAGAATTAACTATGTGCATAATGGCAGACGAATGATCCATAATAAGTCTTTTAATTCTTATATATCCGCCGCCTCCTCTTCTGCTTTCGATTATATAACCCTGCTCGGGAGTAAATCTCGAAGAAATAACATAGTTTATCTGACTCGGAGCGCAGCCTATACCGTTAGCAAAGACATTTCTTTGAATTTCCACGGAATTTTCTTCCGATTCATTTAACATTTTTATGATCTCGTTTGTAATTAAATCACTTATTCGCAATTCAAACAGCTCCTTTTGACTTTCTCTGACTATTATTATATACAAAAGTCAAAGAAAGTCAATAGTTTTTTTAAAAAAACTTCTGTAACCGCAAATTTATTATCTGCATAGTATGTGATGAAGACAAAAAGGAGGTCTTTTTAATGTGTAACAGTAATTTTGGCGGAAACTGCTCTTGGATACTCATACTCATCCTCGTTCTCGTATGCTGCGGCTGCGGAAACAGTAACGGCTGTGACAACGGCTGCGGTTGCTAACTTCCATAGGAAATAAAAAAGGCTGCCTTTTAAATAAGGCAGCCTCAGACTGTAGACAAAGCAGGTTGTATTTAAGCGATACAACCTGCTTTGTTGGAAAATCGGACCGAATTTTCAAGG
>CAKSGV010000024.1 GCA_934454845.1 uncultured Eubacteriales bacterium
GCAATGTCATTAAGTTAAGAGATTGCTAATAGGCATAAACGGCAAAATAAAACACACTTAGAACCGAGAGGTAGTTTTAAGTGTGTTTTTATGTAAAAAAGGCAAAACGAAAAAGCCGATTGAAAAAATCAGCAAAAACGTGGAGATATATTTCCAAGAAATAACTGTATGCAAAGATGTACTGCAACAGTAAAATTAGCTTTGTAAGCATATTAAGTATTAAGATTATGAACAATTACGTGCGAGGTAATGAGTTCGGTGACGGGGAATTGTATTGAGCCAAAATTGGTAACAACTGTTTCGTAAGCAGTGATTGTTTTTCATAAATAAGACTCCTTGTAAGTAGATTTGAGATATCTCTGTTTACAAGGGATTTTTATCGTGCTAAGCCAATGAAAATCCTCACATTTCGTTCCATTTGTCAAGTGTTTTTTCAAAAAAATTTAAAAACCGTTACAAAAAAATCGAACCTCACATATTGTGAAGTTCGATTTTTCTTAACTTAATGACATTGGCCGATCGGCAGACTTATTTTTTATTTCGCATAAGTTGAATTATAATTATCTATCGATTTTTGAATAATTTCTTTGGCACTTAAAGCGTCTTTAACCTCATTTACAGCTGTTTCTTTTCCCTCAAGTTCTTTATAAACTCTGAAAAAATGCGACATTTCTTCAAATATATGTTTAGGAATTTGAGATATATCTTTATAAGAATTATACATAGGATCGTTAAAAGGAATGGCTATAATTTTTTCGTCAAATCTTCCGTTATCGATCATATTTATAACGCCTATAGGATAACATCTTACAGTAGTCATAGGATAAAGGCTTTCAGAGCAGAAAACAAGCACATCTAAAGGATCGAGATCGTCGGCGTAAGTTCGCGGAATAAATCCGTAGTTTGCAGGGTAGTGAGTTGAAGTATAAAGAATTCTGTCGAGAATAAGCACTCCTGTCTGCTTATCAAGTTCATATTTGCATTTACTTCCTTTTCCTATTTCTATGACGGCGATAAAATCATCATTTTTTATTCTGTCGGGATTAATATCGTGCCAAATATTCATAAAGTTTAAGCATTCCTTTCTTCTATTGTTCCGTTTTTAAATAAAAGTATTTTATCCGGTTTTAAAGTTTCCGCTTTACGGTGGGTGATAAATATAACCGTTTTATCGGTCATATTTTTAATATTTTCAAGAATTTTTTGTTCTGTTTCTTTATCAAGAGCCGAGGTCGACTCATCAAGCAGAAGAATAGGCGCGTCATAAATCAAAGCGCGCGCTATGGCAAGCCTTTGGATTTGACCTTCGCTTAAGCCCTGACCTCTTTCTTTTAAAACAGTATCAATCCCTTTCGGCAGGGAAGATATGTAATCATAAATGCCTGCAATTTTGAGCGCGGCAATTATTTTTTCTTCGGGTATGTTTTTATTTAAAAAAGTTATGTTATCCTTTATTGTGCCGGAAATTATCATATTTCCTTGCGGAACATAAGAAAACAGCTTTCTTGTTTGCGCGCTGATATCATATTTTGAATTTAATTTAAGTGTTCCGGAATTAGGGGAATAGAGACCTAAAAGAAGCTTAAAAAGAGTGGTCTTTCCGCAGCCTGATTCACCACTTAATAATGTGACGGTATTTTTTTCAATCGTAAAGCTTGAGTTTTTTAAAACCGCCTTATCTTTATAAGAAAAGCTTAATTTGCTGCATTTTAGCAAATTGAATTCTTCGGGAATTACATTTTCGGAAGAATTTTCATCGGGAATTAAGCTTATTTCTATTATTCTTTCTGCCGACGCCGTCATAGAATAAAACTTCGGAATAATTCCCGAAACATTTTGAAGAGGCGAGCGAAGAATAGTGATTATCTGCAGAAGATAATAAAGCGTGCCGTAGGAAACACCGGCGGAAATAGCCCAAAGGATTACTCCGTAATACCCCAAAGAAAAGCTTAAAAACAGGCTCAGTCCCATTACGGATGAGAATATTCTTTGCTTAATTCGTAATTTAAGATTAGTCTTCATAATATCGGAAGCTTTTTCGGAAACTGAGTTGCTTGCCGAAAAAGACTTTATAACTATTAAATTTTCGATACATTCCTGATAAAACGATCTTGCTTCGCCCTCGGTTTTAACAACTTCTTTATGCAGATATTTATATTTTTTGCTGAAGATTCTGCCGAGCAGAGGAATTAAAAATCCAACAGCGAGAATAATAACCGCAAGAAGATAATTATGCTTGATAATTGCATAGAGACCGGCTATTATTTTGGTTAAGACGGTGCAGGTTTCGGGGATAAGCTCAACAGCACCTTTGGCAACTTGTCCTACATCGTTAGTCATTTTATTTAAAAAATCACCGGAATGATATTTTTCAATGCCTGCGTATTCTTTGCCGCAAAGATCAAAAAATATTTTTTGCCTTAAATTGATAGTGATAAGTCCTGTGATCTTCACAGTCATAACCGACGAAAAAAGCTGTAAAATTACCTGTCCGAGAAGAATTACTCCAATAATAATCGCTTTATTATAAAGGTTTTTCCCCGAATCGATGATTTTACTGCTTAAATCGGCAAGATAGATCAGCGACAGCGATAAAATTATATCACAAACAGAAACCAAGGCTATTTGTCCTATAAAATTTTTCAGATTGGAATATATCCATTTTACCGTTGATTTATTTTTCATTCTTCAAGTATTCCGTTCTCTCTTAAAATTCTTAAAAAAACATCTATCTCATTAAGTGCGAGAACCGATGAAATATTGAAAAAATCCGCTAAAGAATTAAATAGCTGTTCGTTGGTTTTTTCACCGCTTTTAAGCTCTCGCCAAAGGAAAGCGGCGGAGTTGTTAAGTTTAATAAGTTTGTTAAAATGCAATGAAGGATCAGTACAAACAACTATATTTTCACCCGCAATATTTTTAATATCGAAGCATTCTTTTATTTTCACCGCAAACCCTCCAGATGTGAATAAATACACTTGCTTTTTTATTAATTATATAATAAAATAAAATATAATTCAAGTCGGATAAGGAGATTAATTATGGATACGTTTCTTGAGCAATTGGTTGAAATGAAAAGAGGAGGAAAATACTATGCGCTTTTAGTCCTTTTGTGGACAGCCGCGATAGCCGTTTCGGTCCTTTTGTTTCTCATATTTCCGCCTTTGGCACTTATAGGCGCCGCTCTCGCTATTTACGGAGCATATTTTTTATCTAAAATGCTGTTTGTGGAATATGAGTATATAATAACCAATGATTGCGCCGATATTGATAAAATTACAGGAAAAAGTTCAAGAAAAAGAGAATTAAGCTTTGAACTTTCGGGAGTCGAAAGTATAGAAAAGTTTAATCCGCAGAAAAAATACGGAACCGGGTTTTCGAAAAAAGTTCTTGCCGCCGATTTTAACGATCCTAACGCGCTTGTTTTTATAATCAGAAAAGGCAATGAGAAAACTCTTCTTGTATTTGCACCTGACGAAAGAATTAAAGCCGCTATGAAAAAATTTATCCCGAGAACCGTCAGCGGTTCCTTGCTTTAAAAAAGATGAATAGTAAAGAATATGCTTATGGTTTGTGTAAAATTACAAAAACCGTAAAAAGAGAAAAAGATTCCCATAAGGGAACTTTCGGCACGGTGCTTTCTATCTGCGGAAGTTACGGATTTTGCGGAGCCTCCGTGCTTTCGGCAAAAGCCGCTTTAAGATCAGGAGCCGGGCTCTTAAAAGCTTTTATCTGCGATAAAAATTATACCGCTTTTTGCTCCGATTTAAGCGAACCGGTCGTAATTCCGTGTAAAACGGGAGAAAGCGGAGAGCCAGTAATCGAAGAAAATCTGCTTATAAATGAATTAAAAAATTGCAACAGCGTGCTTTTCGGATGCGGAATAGGTAAGTCAGATAATATTAAAAAAAGCCTTGTAACCGTTTTTGAAAATTCTTCCTCTCCGATAATTCTTGATGCCGACGGAATAAATCTTTTGTCTGAGGATATAAATATAATCAGGGGAATAAAAGCTCCTTTGATCATTACGCCTCATCCTAAAGAAATGTCAAGACTGACAAATTTAAGTGTTGAGGAAATTCAAAACGATAGGATAGGCACAGCTCGCAGATTTGCAGAAGATTATAACTGCACTGTGGTCCTTAAAGGCTGTAATACAGTCGTTGCACTTACCGGCGGCGAAGTGTTTTTAAACAAAACAGGAAACTCCGGTATGGCAACAGGCGGCAGCGGCGATGTGCTTGCAGGTATTATCGCTTCGCTTTCGGCACAAGGGTATTCTGAAAAAGACGCGGCTGTGACAGGTGTATATGTCCATTCCTTTGCTGCGGATATTGCGGCAAAAAAATATACCGAACGGTCGCTTTTACCGTCGGATATTATTGAGGAGCTTAAAAATATTTCCTATTAAAATTTTAGGGGAGATTTTTTGAAAAAGCTTTTAATGCCTTTACTTGTTCTTTTTATCTTTTGCGGCTGCTCTTCAAAAAATGCGAGCAACCCCGCAGTTTCGGGAATTAAATTTGACGCAAGGATCACCTATAACGAAAATTCGTATGTCTGCTCCATAGAGCTTGAAAACTCGGGGGATATGAAAGCCGAGGTTAAAAAACCTTCAAATCTTACAGGACTCAAAGTTATAAGAAAAGACGGAAAGACCACGGCCGAATATCTCGGTATCAAGCAGGAAATAGACGGTCTGCCCGTAGATAATGCGGCGGATATCATTCTTAAATGCTACACTTCGGTGGCTGACGGCGAAAAAGACGGTAACGACAATTACACAAGCTCCGGCAAAATTGGGGATATTGAATATGTTTACACTTATTCGCCTTTAGGACTTCCTATCTCGCTTTCGGTTCCCGATAATAATTTAAAAGCCGAGTTTTATAACGTAACAGCAGAAAAATAAAAAATGCCGCTTAAAACGGCATTTTTTATTTAATAAGATTATTCACATATTCGGAAATTTCTTCGGTTTTCTTAATAGCTTCGCTTTCTTTGCTCTTTATCTCTTCTTTGGCAATATTAAGCGAATTTGAAAGTGTATCGATATTAACTGTAAATTCTTCGGTGGTTTTTATAAGGTTCGATTTAATATTGTCAAGCATTTGATGAGCAGAATCGATAGAATTGAAGTTCTTTTCAATTTCTTCTTTAACGGCCGCTAAGTTATCTTCGCTTGATTTTATCACGGAGCGGGCATTTGACTGAGCAACCAGATAAAGCTTTCCGATGTTTTTAGACATTTGATCAATCTGTGCTTTTTTATTTTCATAGCTTTCAAGCTGAGCTTTGATATTTTCTTTTGAATTTTCAAGCTCCGAGATCTTATTTTCAAGCTCGGAAATAGTACCGTTAAGATCCGCAATTTGGGATTTTAATTCTTTTTCTTCCGCCGCAAAATCTTTATGTGATTTCTCTATGTAGGAAAGAACATCTTCACAATTAAAACCGAAAAAAGATTTTCTGAATCCGATCGACATTTTATTCATCCTTTTACCTTTAATAATATTATTTTATATGCTTATGTTCTTTTTGTCAATAAATAAATTATTTTGTTAAATTTTTATTAAGTATTTTGAAAACTCATTGACTTTATATGTTTTTTTGGTATAATGTAAAAGGCAGAAATTTGGAAGATATTTCTTAAAAGGAGAAATTATTATGACTGAAAACAAAACTGTTTTAAAGTGGCTTGAAGAAGTCAAAGAACTTGTTACGCCTGACAAAGTTGTTTGGATCGACGGCAGTGAGGAGCAGCTTGAAGCTATCCGCAAAGAAGCTGTTGAATCGGGCGAAATGATAAAACTTAATGAAGAAAAGCTTCCGGGCTGTTTTCTTCACAGAACCCGCCCCAATGATGTTGCCCGCGTAGAGGACAGAACCTTTATTTGTTCAAGAAAAGAGGAAAATGCCGGTCCTACAAATAACTGGTGCGATCCTCAGGAAATGTATAAAAAGCTTTACAATATAGCAAGAGGCTCTTACAAGGGAAGAACAATGTATGTAATCCCTTTCTCAATGGGTCCGATAGGTTCTCCTCTTGCAAAAGCGGGAATTGAAGTAACCGATTCAAAATATGTCGTTCTCAATATGGCTATTATGACAAGAGTAGGACAGAAAGTTCTTGATGTTTTAGGCGACTCTAACGATTGGGTAAGAGGTCTTCACGCTTCCTGTGATATCGACCCCGAAAAGCGCTATATATGCCAGTTCCCTGAGGATAATACAATTATTTCCGTTAACTCTGCTTACGGCGGTAATGTTCTTCTCGGTAAAAAATGCTTTGCTCTTCGTATAGCTTCTTATCAGGGCTGGAAAGAGGGCTGGATGGCTGAGCATATGCTTATTTTAGGTCTTCAGAATCCTAAGGGCGAAATTAAATATATTGCTGCTGCTTTCCCGTCTGCCTGCGGAAAGACCAACCTTGCAATGCTTATTCCGCCTGAGTATCTCCGCAAAAAAGGCTATAAGATCTGGACTGTCGGTGACGATATTTCCTGGATGAAGATAGGAAAAGACGGCAGACTTTACGCTATTAACCCTGAAAACGGATTCTTCGGCGTAGCTCCCGGTACTAACGCTCACTCAAACTTCAATGCTCTTGAGAGCACTAAGAAGAACACTATTTTTACAAACGTTGCTCTTAATCTTGATGACAACACCGTTTGGTGGGAGGGACTTAATAAAGATCTTCCTACAAACTGCATAGATTGGAAAGGCAATAAGTGGGATGCTTCAAAATTCGATAAGAAAGATAAGAGCACTTATGCCGCTCATCCGAACTCAAGATTTACAGCTCCCGCTAAGAACTGCCCTTGCGTTTCAGATGAATTTGATAAGGGCGAGGGAGTTCCGATCTCCGCAATTATATTCGGCGGTCGCCGTGCTAAATGCGCTCCGCTCGTATATCAATCAAAGAGTTGGGAAAACGGTGTGTTCATCGGATCCGCAATGGCTTCAGAAACCACCGCTGCCGCAGCAGGAGCTGTCGGAGTAGTTCGCCGCGATCCTATGGCTATGCTTCCGTTCTGCGGATATAATATGGGCGATTACTTTGCTCATTGGCTTGAAATGGGCAAAAAGCTTGGCGATAAGGCTCCTAAGATATTCAATGTTAACTGGTTCAGAACCGACGATGAGGGTAACTTCGTATGGCCCGGTTTCGGTGATAATATGAGAGTTCTTAACTGGATAGTTGATCGTTGCGAAGGCAAGGCTGACGCTACCGAAACAGCTATCGGATTTGTTCCGAAGCCCGAAGATATTGATCTTACCGATCTTGATATGGATATGGATACCTTGAAGAGTATTCTTAAAGTCGATAAGGATGTTTGGGAAAAAGAAGCAGCAGAGATTGAAGAGCATTATAAGAAGTTTGGCGATAAGCTTCCTAAAGAGCTTCGCAATCAGCTTGATACCCTTAAGAGCAATCTTGAAAAAATGTAATTTTCCCTTTTAAGTTTTTAATGCCGCAGGATTTCCTGCGGCATTCTTCTTGCAAATTTTTATTTTATAATTTATAATTAATTAAGCTTTTTGAAAGGAAATTTTAATTTTAATGGATAAATTATATATAACCGTTTATAAAAAAATTAAAAATGAAATTATAAGCGGTATTTATAAATTCGGGGAAAAATTGCCGTCAAAAAGAGTGTGCGCCGAAAGAAACGGAGTAAGTATAGTCACCGTTGAGCACGCTTATGCAATGCTTGAAGAAGAAGGATATATTTCATCTGTAATCAGAAGCGGATATTTTTGCGCATTTGATCCATCAGAAATATATTCGGCAGAAAAAGAAAAAGAAATCCCCGAAAGCTTATCTTTGCTTCCGGGGATAAATGAGAATTTTCCCGAATCGGTGTATATAAAAGCCGTGAGAAAAGTCATAAGCGATTTTAAATCCGATATATTGCAAAAGTGCGAAAGTTCCGGAATTTCAGCGTTAAGATCGGCACTTTCAAAATATCTTATCCGCTGCAGAGGAATCAAAGCCGATCCGGAAAAAATAATTATCGGCTCCGGCGCTCAATCGCTTTATCATATTATAATATGCCTTCTCGGAAAGGATCATATATTTGCGATTGAAGATCCATCATATAAAAAGATAGAAAATGCATATAAAACTCACGGCATCCGGTATCGCAAATTGATTCTTGAAAGCGACGGTATCAATTCATCGGAATTGCGAAAAACAGATGCCGATGTTCTTCATGTTACTCCTTATAGATCTTTCCCTAGCGGAATAACTGCTTCGGCCGCCAAAAGGGCTGAATACTTAAAGTGGGCAAAGATAAGAAACGGAATAATTATAGAAGATGATTACGGTTCCGAGTTTTATAGGTTTAGGAAACCTTTTGAAACTCTTTATGAGCTTGGCAATAAAAATGTTATTTATCTTAACACTTTTTCTAAAACAATCTCTTCGGCTGTTAAAATCGGATATATAATTTTACCCGAAAATCTTTATCCGCTTTTTGAAAAAAACAAGGAAATGCTGTCTTGTTCTGTTCCGACTCTCGATCAGCTTGTTTTGGCAGAACTATTGAATAACGGAAGTTTTGAAAGAAATTTAAACAGAATCAGAAGAAAGATAAGGAAAAATGAAATATAGATTAAAGAACTTTTTCTTATCGCACCTTTAATGCAGAAAGCTCACTCGACTTAAATAGGTCGGGTGAGCTTTGTTTATAATGCATTGTTTTCAAGTATTCCGAATAATGAATTTTTAATTGTTTTTTCAATAAATTCTATAAGCATTTCTTTATCTCTGCTTTTTCGATTTTTTATTCAATCAATTAATATTCCCGCAAGGGCCTCGGTATAAAAATTACACAAAAAGCTTTTGTAATTTTCGTCTAATAATTTACCCGTCTCTTTTTCCGCACTGTCGATAATTGAAGATGTAAGCTCAATAAAATCAGCAAAGAAAAAGCGTTTCATTTCTTCTTGTCCGATTGAGTCGTAGGCGCAGTTAATTATATAATCGTTTTCTTCTATATAATTCATAATAAAAGTTAATGCCTCTTCGTAATCAATGATCAAATTAAATTTTTTTACTACCTCAACCGCCTCATTTTCAAACATCCATTTGAGAAGAGCATAGATATCATCAAAATGATAGTAAAAGGTTTTTCGATTAAGACCGCAATCGGTAATTATTTCGCTAACCGTTATTTTTGAAAATGTTTTATTTTTCATTAGCTTTTTCATCGAATCGGCTAAAGTCTTTTTTGTATTAAGTGAAGTGATTTCGTGTTTTATAAAATAACCTCCCGTGTTTATGATTTTATTATACAGCTGTCCATCAAAAATTCAATACATAATATGGGACATTTGACCGTCAAATCATAAGATTTGTCCTAATGTTACACAATTGCAAAGCTTTTGACCGTTTTATTTACAGTCTAAAGACATTATTATATTGTTTAGCAAGAGAGGTGGCGATATGAAAAAATACAAAATATCAATGAAAACGTCTATAGGCGTCAGATACGGCACAATGGAAATTTGTATTCATAACCGAAAAATCAATGGCAGTATAGCCATGCTTGGTCATAAAAAGCCTATTTATGGATCAATTGACAGCACCGGAGTTTGCACAATCGTCGGTTAACTGACAACATTGATTCGAAATATCGATTATACAGCTGTCGGAAAAATAACCGACACGGAAATCGAATTATTGCTCAAGGACGAAAAAAATATTTTTAAAATCACCGGAAAGATTGAGGAAGCGGAGGAAAAAGATTGATGAAAAAATTTTATTCGTTTGTGGTTAAACGGCGAAAACTAATAATAATTTTATTTTTAATTTGCTTTGTTGTTTGTCTTTTCCTGCAAAAAAGTGTAGCGGTAAATTATGATATGAACGACTATTTACCGTCGGACGTAAAATCTACGGTATCGCTTGATGTTATGAAAAAAGAATTTGACAGCGGCATACCGAATGCTCGTGTAATGGTAAAAAACGTTACTGTTCCGCAGGCACTTGAATATAAGGAGAAAATAGAAAAAATCAAGGGCGTTTCGGAGGTTACTTGGCTTGATGATTCACAGGATATAACGATTCCGATCGAAACGCTTGATAAAGATACTGTAGAAACTTATTACAAAGACAACACGGCATTGTTTACCGTTACGATAGATGCAAACTACCGTCTTTCGGTAGTTGATGAAATCAGAGAAATAATCGGAAACGAAAATGCAATTACAGGCAGTGCCGTTTCTACAGCAACCGCCACAACAAATACGGTAAAGGAAATTCAAAAAATAACTGTGATAGCCGTTTTGTTTGTTTTGATTATTTTGATTTTAACAACAAATTCGTGGTTTGAACCCGTTATTGTGCTGCTCGGCTTAGGCGTTGCGATTATTATCAACAGCGGAACAAATCTTATATTCGGTGAAGTGTCTTTTGTTACAAATGCTGCAGGCAGTATATTGCAACTTGCCGTATCACTTGATTATTCCGTGTTTTTAATTCATCGATTTGAAGAATGCAGAAAAGAAGCAACCGATATAAAAGATGCTATGGTAAATGCACTTTGCAAATCAACTTCGTCTATACTTTCAAGCGGACTGACAACGGTTATCGGCTTTTTGGCGCTTATGCTGATGCAATTCCAAATCGGCCCCGATCTTGGCAGAGCGCTCGCAAAAGGTATTGTGATAAGCCTTTTAACCGTGTTTTTGTTTATGCCGTCGGTAATTTTGTCAACATATAAATTACTTGATAATACAAAGCACAAATCATTTATGCCGAATTTCAAAGGTTTCGGTAAATTTGTAAATAAGATTGCAATCCCGATGATTTGCATTTTCGCCGTTGTTATTATTCCGTCTTACTTGGCATCAAATTCAAATTCCTATCATTACGGTTCTTCACATATTTACGGCGAAGGCACAACATACGGCAGAGACAAAGAGGCTATAGAAAAAGCTTTCGGCAAAAATGACACTTATGTTCTGTTAGTTCCAAAGGAAAAGACGGCGACACAAAAAGAACTTTCTGACAAACTTCACGAAATTCCTCAAGTCAGCGATATAATATCATATGTTGATACGGTTGGAGAAGAAATACCAAAAGAATATTTGGATGCCGACACACTTTCTCTTCTTGAATCGAAAAATTACAGCAGATTTGTTATCAGCGTTGATGCGGATTATGAGGGCGACGAAACATTTAATCTTGTTGAGACGATAAGAAAAAAAGCGGATAAGTATTATCCCGACAAAATTTATCTTGTCGGTGAAGGCGTCAGCACATATGATCTTATGAACACGATAACCTTGGATATGACAAAAGTAAACTTGCTTGCGATCGGGGCGGTGTTTGCGGTTTTGCTTCTCACTATGAAATCAATATCTGTTCCGATTATTTTGGTGCTCAGTATTGAAACTGCGATTTGGTTAAATCTTTCCGTTCCGTATTTTACGGATAAAACTGTTTTCTATATTGCGTATTTGATTATCAGCTCCGTTCAACTCGGGGCAACGGTTGACTATGCAATCCTTATGACAGAGAGATATAAAGAAAATCGACTGTCGCTCGATAAACACAATGCGGCAATTCAAACCATATCGGATGTTTCCGTTTCGATTTTAACTTCGGGAAGTGTATTGACTGCAGTTGGTTTACTTCTCGGATATATATCAACAAATCAACTTTTGGCTCAACTCGGTGTTTTTATCGGCAGAGGCGCAATATTCTCGCTCGCAATAGTATTGCTTGTTTTACCGGGACTTTTGATGATGTTCGATAAACTGATAATAAATAAAAGAAAAAACAGGAGGGTTAATTAAAAATGAAAAAATCGATTAAACAAATTTCAGCAATTTTTTTATCGCTTTTTATGATTTTGGGAACAATGCCGTTGTATGCTTTTGCTTCTCATGATAATACAGATAAAGAAGAAGTTGTTTATGTCAGCCTTAATTCCGACGGCTCCGTTAAAGAAATAAATGTTGTTAATGTTTTTGATCTTGACAAGAACGGTAAAATCATTGATTACGGCAAATATGAAAAAATCCGTAATATGACAACTACCGACAAAATAAATTCAAACGGCGATCAAATAACTGTTGACGCAAAAAAAGGCAAACTCTATTATGAGGGCAAACTTAAAAGCGATGCGATTCCGTGGCTCATAAGCATAAAATATTATCTTGACAAAGACGAATATTCGGCAAAAAATATTGCGGGTAAAAGCGGCAAACTTGAAATTAAAATGAGCATAAAGCAAAATAAAAAATGCGACAAATCATTTTTTGAGGGCTATGCTTTGCAAGCAACATTTACACTTGACACGGACAAAGCGACAAATATAGTTGCCGATGGAGCAACCATTGCAAATGTCGGCAATGACAAGCAAATTACATATACGATTTTGCCGAATAACGAAAAAGATATTTCATTATTCGCTACGGTACATAATTTTGAAATGGAAGCCGTCGCAATAAACGCTGTTCGTATGAATTTGAATATTGATTTAAATACCGAAAAATTACAAAATAAAATTGACGAAGTAATCAAAGCAACCGGTGATTTGGATGACGGTGCAGGCAGAGTGAACGACGCTTCTTCCGAAATTCACGGAGCAACAGGCAAGTTAAGTTCGGTAACCAACGAATTTAAAAACGGCGTTAATTCTCTTAACGGCGCAGCGAATGAACTCAGTTTAGGGCTTAAAGCATTAACATCTAAAAATAAAGAATTGACAAGTGCCGCTTGGTCTGCATATGAGGGTTTATGTACTGCTGCACAAACACAATTAAATGAGCAACTCACAGAAAACGGACTTGAAAAAGTTACATTAACACCGAAGAATTATTCAACTGTATTGCAAAATGTATTGGTTCTGATGAAAGCCGATTCCGTTTACAATAAGGCATATAATACCGCTTTGGCAAAGGTATCATCACAGGTAAACTCACAAGCCGACACGCTCTATAAAGAATATATCAATTCGCAGGCGAACACAATTTATTTAGAATATGTTAAATCTCAATCCGATTTGCTTTACACACAAGTTGCAAGACAGGCTGTTATAAATCAACTTGCTGAAAACGGCTATACAAAAGAGCAGGCATCGGCGTATGTTCAAACAGAAGAGGGCAAAATCCTTGTTGCAAACGCAATATCCGTAATGACTGATGAGCAAAAAGAGCAGGTGCTTAACTCGGCAGTTCAAAGTCTTACGGATGAACAGAAGAAGCAGATACTTGACGGTGCATACGCTTCTTTGACCGAAGAGCAAAAGTCAAAAATAGAAGATTCGTATATCAAACAGCTTATGGCAAGCGAAGATGTAACAAGCCAAATAACAGCCGCAGTAAAAAAAGCAAATTCAGCGGCAGGTGAAGTTGCAAAACTCAAAGGGCAGCTTGACAGTTACGGTGCATTTTATGACGGTCTGGTTGATTACACTAATGCCGTCAGTTCAGCCGCAACCGGTGCAAACGCTCTTTCAAACGGTTTATCAAAATTAACCTCAAATACAAAAGCATTGGCTGACTCGGTCGGCAAACTCGATATAGCTATGGGAGAATTGAATGACGGCACAAAAGATTTGAAAAACGGCACAAGCGAATTTGCTTCCGAAGTAAAAGATGCCGACTCAAATCTTGGTGACGAAATAGATTCAGAATTATCTTCACTTACAGGCAAGAATGTCGAAATTAAATCTTTTGTATCAAGCAAAAACAAGAATGTTAAATCCGTTCAGTTTATTATAAAAGGTGAAAATATAGCTCTTGAGGGTGTTGAAGAAAAGCAAGTTGAAAATACCAAAAATCTTTCGTTTTGGCAAAAGCTTATTAACTTGTTCAAATTTTCAAGCAAGTCTTGAAAAATGTATGTTCTGTTTAAGGTATGATAAGGTTATGGAATGATAAGCGAAAATCCCGCCGCATACCTAATTACTTTGGACTGCATTTTTGCAAAGCCGGTACATATTTATGTGCCGGCTTTTCTTTATACAATAAGGCTTAACTCATTTTGAGTTAAGCCTTAATTTACGGTACGGATGTTTATAGGGAATTTCACCATTGCAGTATAGCCTTAAAATAAAATCAAGACTAAACCCTAATCGGGTTAAGTCTTGATTATGATACGAATGTTCAAAAGGGATTTTATTATCGTGGTGGAAATTTAAAATAAAAAACAAGGCTCAACCCGAATTGGGTCAAGCCCTGCTTGTGGTGCCGCTGGCCGGACTTGAACCGGCACGGTGTTGCCACCGAGGGATTTTAAGTCCCTTGCGTCTGCCTATTCCGCCACAGCGGCATATATAATATGATATTATAAATATTGAAATTTGTCAAGATTTTTTTAATCAGAATTCAATATTTTTATATCAAATTTAAAAAATACAAATATCTGTAAAAAATTGCAATTAAATATCAGTTGACTTTATTCCGCGAAATATCGTATAATTATAGTAAATTAAGACAAAGTCGGTGATGGTTTTTGCTCGATACGCAATATGATATAGTCGGTCATAATTTAATGAATGAAGACGGGTTTTCCGTAAAAAAAAGAATTATAACCGAAAGAAGAGTTTATCCGCACACCCACACTTTTTATGAATTGACTTTATATAGAAACTATAAGGGGATTATCACTCTTAACGGAGTTGAATTTAAAATAGACGGTTCCTTTGCGGTTTTGCTTCCTCCGAGCGATAATCATTCAATGCTTATTGAAAACGACGAAAGCGAATCCATCCAAATTCTTTTCACAAAAATATTTATGGCAAAATCTGCCGACAAATATTTGCCAAGAACCACTCTTTATTTCACGGATCCTCTGAAAAGGCCTATTTTAATAGAGCTGTTCGAAGAAGTTAATAAAGTGGGAAAGGCAAACCATTATTCCGGCTGCTTAATAGCGGCTATAGTTCAGTATTTCAGAACATACGGTAAGACTGTTATAAAAAACATATCTATAAAAAGCCACGAAATTGTTGTTTCTGCAATGAATTTTATAAACGAAAACTTCACAGATGAGATTTATCTCACCACTGTTGCAAAACATTTAAATGTCAGTCCGCAATATTTATCTTCGGTGTTTGTGGATGAATGCAAAATAAACTTTGTTGATTATCTTTCCGAAATAAGGCTTCGCTATGCTGCGGAACAACTTAAAAACACTAAGCTCAGTGTCACGGAAATATGCTATACAAGCGGTTATAGAAATATTTCGAATTTTATGCGAAGTTTTAAAAGAACGTTCGGAATGACACCAAGAGCTTATAGAATATCCGCTCAAACAAATAACAATTAATTGCAATTTTTAGCATTGATTTTATGTATTTTTTCAAATAAAATTAAAAAAGTATAATTTATTATTAATTTAATTGTAGCATTTAAATCCTCAAAGAATTATTATTTAGTTATAAGAGATTATTATATCATTTTGGAGGTTAGAGAATAATGAAAAAATCTTTTCTTGCATCGCTTTTGGCAGCTGCGCTTGTTATCGGTTTGGCATTTCCGTTAAGCACCGGTCTTAAAGCAAAAGCTGTTACAAACGATGAGGCGATCGCTCAAATTAAAGCGGCTTTTGATGAGGTTTATTATACCGAAACTGTTTTAACTCCGTTTAGGCAAAAAATAAGTTCCGCCGCTGCTACTGCAATTCCTGAGGGCGAAACGGCCGATAAATCCTATTATGTTAAAACTGCAAGCGGATTGCCGGAAGTCGGAGGAGAGGCTTCTAAACTAGGTGACGCTTGGGCCTTGTTTAATCAGTTTGGTGACGGCGGTGAAGATTCTTATAACTCTTTAAACCGTATGCTTTATCAATTTGAATCTGCAACCGGTGCTTATCCCGCGGCAAGTGCCTCAAAAATGAAGGATTATGAACTTTCATTATATGTAGTTTCCACTCCGGAAAACAAGGATATTACCCTTAGATTTAATTCTGTTATAAAAGGCGGTTCCGCCAATGTTTCAGAAGTTAAAAATATTTCTTCTGAAAATATCGGTAAATGGATAACTATAAAGTCTTCCGATTTTAAAACTAATAATTGGCAGTCTGTTTTAAAAAAATTCGATTTTTCAGACTCTATAAACACTTTCCAGTTGCAAGTTAATGTTACGGATCCCGTAAAAGAAAACGTTGATGGACCCGTGATTTATTCCGGCTCGGTTTTAGGTCATTTCGGATTAGAGGCACCTGCGGCTTTCTCTGATGATAATGCCACACTTTCCGATATTGTTTGTGCAGCCTATTCTGTTATCGAAGAGAATAAAGGATTATCCAATATTTATAATCTTGATAAGCTTATTTCTGCGGTTGATAATGTTATCTCCAATGCTTCGGATGAGCAGTTAAAAGATTTTCTTGTTTCTGCATATAATAAAATCGAAGTTGTTGATACTTTAAAAACTTCAAGCTCAAAAGCATCTGTTGATGCATTTGAATTTGTTCCTTCAAGAGAAAAAGCAGTTGATGTAAACTATGATGCAAAATCTGCAAACAAAGCTGTTTATTTTGAAAATAATTTGGCTAACGCGGCTAACTTGCCGGCAGGCCTTGATTATGCTTATTTGGGAGACGCTTATCTTAATTTCACAAGATCTTATGATTCCAATTCTACTACCGGCAATGATAGATTGATGTTCGGCGATTATGATGATTTTGCTGCTTACGGCGAAAATACTCAGACTCTTTCCGATGTTACCAACGGATATTCCGATTTAAAAGTGGCTCTTTATATTGAAGATGTTAAGCAGTCCGGAAAAGTTCAGTTCCAGATTGTTACCAGCAGATCCCAAACCGCTAATTTAAAATATTTCGATATTGACGGTAATTCTAAAGGAAAATGGTATCTTCTTTCACTGGCAGATATTTATGACGGCGACCTCTCAGCTTTAAATGATATGATTAACGGAAACTTAGGTTTTATTCAAATCGTTTCAAAAGGTGCTGCTTATAAGGGTTATGTCGGATCATTTGTAATTACAAAAGCTGTTGATCAGCTTAATGTTTCAGATTATGAAAATCTTGATTTAATTGATACTATTATTTCATTTAATGCACTTTCAAATATTAAAGGCGGAAATAAAACTGCTTTTTCTAACATTCTTTCCACTCTTAATTCAAAGTATTCTGCAGAAATTGCCAGAAGACAATATATAAAGCCAACCACTGATGAAATCAAATCGGCATATTCCGATATTAAGACTGATTTAGTTACGGCTTTATTCCCGAATAAAGCAAAGATTGCAGACGGTTCTGCCGGTTTTGTTGATAAATCCGATTATTTTGTCACGAACGAAAATTCGTTTATTGCTAACTCTGATTTAGCGGTTTCTGAGAAACTTTTGGGAACAAACTTTGCTCATTTTAATCTTACAACAGAATATGATAATAATGATGTAAATTCTTCTGATCGCGTTCTTTACAATCAAAAAGACGGTAATTGGGCTAATTTCGATACAACAGATTATGACGGATTTTATATTAATATTTATATAAATAAAGTCATGCACGAAGGTATCTTAACACCGCTAATTATAAGGAATGAAAAAGAAGATGTTAGCAATAGTGTTCTAAAACGCGGAAAAGACTTTTCTGTTACCGGTGATATGGCAGGAAAATGGATAACTCTTTCCGATAAAGATCTTTTTAATGAAGGATTAGAAGGATTGTTTAGCTCAGGAAACTATTATTTTAGTTCTTTACAGTTTAATTTATGTAAAAAATTGGGAATAGACGCTTATTTCGGCTCGATAGTTTTCTATAAAAACGCTCAAACGCCCGATATGAGCAATATGACTTCTGATGAAATATATGAAAAAGCAAAATCCGATCTTGATAATTTTGATAAAACAGGTGCTTATTTCATTTCTGATTCTTTCAGAAATTCGATTATGACACTCGGAAATCTGCTTGGCAAAACATCCGTTAAAGGTTGTGTTTCCGGACATTATGCTTCCGGTGTTACAGTCAGAGATGCTGTAAAACTTCAGCGTTATTTATCCGATAACTCAATATATATCGACAGATATGCAGCCGATATCAATGACGACGGTATTATAAATCAAGAAGATCTTTCGGCTCTTTTCGATTTAATCTTACATTCATTTTAGTATGATTTGATTGAGAATTCGACCCTCTCTCTCATTATCATAAAAAAGTGCATAGTGCAAATGCACTATGCACTTTTTATACCCGAAGCAAAGGAGATTTGTTATGAAAAAGGCAACTTATCAAAAATTAATAAGTGTCGTAACAGTTATTGCTATTGTTACAGCAACTTTATTAGGATCATTCTCCATAACAGCCGGCGCAGAAGAAAAGAAGAGGACTATCTCTGTTAATACTTCAAGTATCGTGCAGGAAGATTATTGGGGTAACGGAAATAATTTATGGTCATATTCCTACTATGCCGGAATGAATGACGCATATAACCTTATCAATATCAATCGCACTCAAACTTATAAGCCCAAGCTAATGCGAATGATGTTTATGCCTCAGTGGCTCACTTATACGGACAGAACTCCGGAAGAGCAACAATCAGCTTGGGAAGCGGGAGATTATAAATGGGATTCTGTGGATTTGGTAAACTTTTTTAATAAAGTTAAAATGTATAAAGAATCCGGAACGGTTGTACAGCTTAATATGGGAGGTAGATGCAGCCGCGATACTAAAATGAGTGAATGGTATCCGGTAAAAGATTCTTTTATTGGATCAAGAGATGGTTTTACTGCTGCAAAAACCCGCGGCGCACCGGCAAATCTTGAGGCTTTTGCCAATGCAACTGTGGCATTATTTGAAAAAGCAAGTTCTTTGGATTTAACAAATATGTGCAGGCTTTCTTTCTATAATGAGGTAAACGGATATACATACGAAGCATTTTTCGATAAGCGTGTTTATTGGTGTGAAATGATAAAGCTTGTTGATCAAAAATTAAGAGCAGCAGGATTCAGAGATAAAGGCTCCGATAATTATGTATATATTGACGGCACCGAAATGTCAGGATCTTTTTCTGATCAATCAATTCAGAATTTTATCTATTATATTTATGAAAATTTAAGAGATGATAACGGCAATCCGATTTTCGATTCTCTAAGTAATCATCAATATTTAACATATAGTAATATGGATTATTATGAGAAAGATTCTTATGATTTTATTGAAGCTTTTTCCGATACTCCGATTTTCAACACTGAGGGTTCCGGCGTTCGTCAAGATTCAACTTCAACAAACGGTGAATATGATCTTTCTTATGGTTTAAATGATACATCAGCTATTCTTATAATGGCAAACGCCGGTTTTGCAGGCAATGCTATGTGGTTCGAAAGTGCCGAATATTTAGGAGATCCTTTTTATACTGAGCAATCGGGCAGAAAACTGTTGAATTGGGAATTTCCCACAAGAGGCACATTCGATGTTGGAGAAAACAACGCACAATACGGTCTCTTTTACAGATACATAGAAGCTCATTCAAAGGTTTATAAAACATTTTCTTCAAATGAAGATATTTATGCCGCAACTTTTGCAAATAAAAATGATGAATATTCTGTTTTTGCAGAGCTTGATAACGGTAAATCCGGAGTAACAAGAGAAATAACGGTTGAATTCACAGGCAATAATGTCCCGGAAAACGGTACCGTTTTTGAAAGGCACACCTACATATTCCCCGAAGTTAAAGAAGGGCAGACTCTGCCTGACAGCGAAGATCCATCTTTTTACAGGGACAGTTTCGGTAACACGGTAGGAGGGGGAAATGCTATAATCCCCGTGACAGATAAAAAGGTAACTGTATCCAACGGTAAAATAGTTGACGATGATATAGGTGATAAGCATTGCCTGGTGCTTTATACTATGCTTGACGAGCAGACTCAGATTGAAATCAACACAAACTCTCAAAAAGTAGATTATAAAGCAAATAAGTCCGTTAAAACAGGAACATTCGAAGGAATTGAATTCCCCACAGCTCCCGAAGGAAGCACAGAACTTTCCGTGAGAAAAATATACGGTGAGGATTGTGATTTAAGCGATGTGAAGTGGGAAATTATCGGAAAAAATCCTGCAGAACTCAATTATTATAATTCCGAATATAATGAGGCGACCGGCCTCGGCGGAGGTTACGGGATGGTAACCGACAACTGCGGATCATTAAATAAAACTTCCGGAGAAAAGATATTTTATTCCGCAACCGGCACTCAAATCGGAGATACTGTGGCTATTAAAGCCTATCTTGAAAGCGATCCCGATTATTACAGGGTTATAATCATTCCTATAGGTTACAGCATTAATTTTGAATGCAATAACGGTGAGGCTCAATTTTCAAAAGCTTATGCAATAGGAGAATATGAAGTATATCTTCCGGAGCCCGAAAAAGCCGGCTGTGTTTTTGAAGGTTGGTATGATAATCCGTCATTATCGGGAACAAAATATACTAAATCCGATAAAGATAAACTCAGCGGCGGAATAACACTTTATGCCAAGTGGTCCGCATAAGAAAGGGGATATTAATATATGAAAATTATTAAATTAAAAAAATTCATAAGCAAAAATATTGCTTATATCCTTTCTTTTGCACTTATTGCAGGAGTTTTAGTTCCGGTTCTATCGCTCAATAAAACTTCTGCCGCGTCAGAAGCAGAAAAAAACTCATTTATTTCGGAAATTAAATCGGCGTGGGGCAAAATGTCCGTCGGTGATACCGCTTTAAGGCCCACTGCCGAAAAGGTAAACAATAAACCTGCCACTGTATTTACCGAAAATGAAATGAAAAAATCCGAAAAGGATAATATCCCTTATGATGGTAAAATCACTGCTTTAGGCGATACTTTTAGCTATTTTTCAGGCTCTTATAACGGAAATTATTCTTTTTCCGGATCATCGACAAGCTCAACTGAGAGATTTTTATACTATAATAAGAAAACCGATTATGTTGATTTCGATTTTTCTGATTACACAGGATTTCAACTAAGTCTTTATATAGAAGATATTTCATCCGAAGGTGAAATAGTGCCTTTATTTGTTTTCAGATCAGGCTTTGTGTCAGGCAAAAAGATTTCCGTAACCGCAGATATGAAAGGTAAATGGATTACTTTAAAGGACACGGATCTTTATTCCGGCGGTATAACAAAACTTGCCGAAAAAATGGGTTCAACAAGTCTTGTAAATTTACAACTTAATCTTTGTAAAGGGCTTAAAATAAAAGCTTTAAGCGGTTCTCTTGTTATGACAAAGCCTCTTTCTCTCCCCACAGACAGCTCATCTTATAATTTGAGTGATTGGATTTCGGCAGTGCTTAATCTTGATTTAACGGATTATTTGAATTACGAAGATTTATTAGCTTTGCTCACCAAAGCATCAACCGAATATAAAGATGATTATGCTTTTGCAAAACTAAAAAAAGCGTGGATAAGTTTAAAGTACAAGTCAGGCGATACAATATTCGTTCCTACAATGGAAAAGGCTGCAGGAACTAATTTTGAATCATCGAAAACCAATTCTTCGGCTTATTTTATAAATAATGATGAAAATTATGGTTTATTGCCTTCAGGAATTCAAAATTCCGATATCGGAGAAGCGTATCTTAAAACCGAAAGATCTTATAATGCAAATTCTTATAATAACGATAAAATTGTTTACGGAACATATTTAAATTACGGAGGTTACGGCTCCAGCACAATTAAAGTTGACAGCTTCATCGATTTATCGGTTTCTCTTTATATTGAAGATGTAAAAAGAGAAGGAAAAGTTTCCTTTGAATTCATAACAAACAATTCATCCACTGTTTTTGGAAAAAAATTTAATATCACATCGGATTGTAAAGGAAAATGGTTAACTTTCAAGCTTTCCGATATGTTTGACGGCTCAGTTTCCGATCTTGCAAATGCTCTTAAGGCAGAGGATATATCAAACGGTAAGGCGGAAAATAATTCCGGATTTTTCGGAGTTATGCAAATTTTATCAAAAGGTGCGATTTATAAAGGATATTCGGGATCCCTTCTCGGAATAAAAAACAACGAACTCCCCGAAAATGCGGATAAAATGACAATTTCCGATTTATTATTGTCCGCTCAAAATCTCGATCTTTCACTTTATGATAACACAGCTCAGTTTACAGATGTATTAAATGAACTTTTACCGCTTTTTGAAGAAGAACTTGTCCTCTCAAAACTTAAAAATGCATGGGAAAATATGGGTACGGAAGCAACGGTTTTTGTCCCCTCAAGAGAAAAGGCGGCAAGCGTTAATCATGACGCGCAAAAGGATAATAAAGGCGCATATTTTGTTTCTTCTACTGAAAATGTCGCTTCATTGCCGGGAGAAATTACAGCTGAAAATCTAGGCTCAAATTATCTTCGATTTACCAGATCATTTGATCTTAACTCAAATTCTTCAGACAGACTTATGCTCGGAACCGAAACATCTTTTGACAGCTACGGTTCGAGTACAGTAAAACTTTCCGAATTTTCGAATTTCAGTCTTGTGCTTTACATTGAAGACATTAAGAAAACCGGTAATGTTTCATTTGAATTTATAGATACCAGTTCAAGTACCTATGCCAATAAAACATATAATATTACCGATAAGGATAAAGGTAAATGGATAATCTTTACCGATAAAGATATGTATAAAGGCGGATTATCCGCACTTAAAAGCGATTTTGCATCGCGAGGAAATAAAAATTTTGCATTTATGCAGCTCAATTTCAGCAGGGGAGCAATTGTGAAAGGATTTCTTGGATCACTTAAGGGCGTTAAAAATGCCGTACTTCCAAATAATACCGAAAATTGGAATCTTGCTGATTGGATTTATGCCGCAAATATTCTCGACCTTTCTCAATACACTATAAATGTCAATGAATTCAAAGCAGCATTACAGGATGCAATTGCTTTAAGAGACAGAAAAGAAATTTCAAGATCTTCAGAAGTTACAGCTTATCACAATGCGGCGGACTTTGATTTAAACAAGCTCAATTCAAATATTCTTACGAATATCAGCCCTGAAGTAACTTATTATAGCGGTACTTCCGCAAAAATCGTTTTAAGCGGAGAAACCGTCAACCGATTAACAGACGGAAATATCTCCGATGATGCCGAAATTCCAAATACTCCATATGAAACCGAAGATTGTTACACGGATATAGTGTTTAATCTCGGAGGAAAAGGAAATATTTCGAATATTTATATAGCAAACAGCTTAAATGAGTCTTTAAGAAACGCAAAATATTATATTTACGGTTCCTCTTCTCTTGCTGATTTATTTGATACAAATAATCTTATTGCTGTTTATGATAATTCCGGAAAAGATGCCGTTACAGAATTTGATTTTTCAAAATTCGGCAATGTGAACGCCAATTATCTCGCATTAAGAGTTACAAAGCCCTATTCCGATAAAGCATTATTTGACGGAAAAGTCAGATTCACTGAGATTGCGGCAATAGGAACAGTTAAGAATTACACGGTGGAAAAAGGCGACTTTTCAAACGAAAAGATTGCGTCTAT
>CAKSGV010000025.1 GCA_934454845.1 uncultured Eubacteriales bacterium
GGCTTGTTCAAGTGCGCCTATTTTCCAATTATTCAATTTTTTTAAAAAAGTCTTGACTTTTAATAGTTAGTCACCTCGCTTAGATTGTATTATATCACAATATTTCCTATAAAACAAGTATTTTAAAACTTTTATAACATAAAATCGGTTATTTTGATTTAACATAATTAAAACCGTACTATTAACATAAAAATATAAAAAATTTCCGGTTGATTTAATGCTTATAAATGGTATAATAATAATTGGTATATCAGAAAAGTTATATATACAAATAATGAATACCGCTATGCAAAAATCGCAATTCCAAAAATTGTCGTAATATGTTATAATGTATACTAATATGTAATATAGGAAGGTGTATTATGAACAAAATTTCAATCATCGGTACAGGCAGCGTCGGCTCAACGATTGCTTACACACTCACGGTTATGGGTATCGCTTCGGATATCGTAATGATCGATATCAACAATGAAAAGGCTTTAGGCGAAGCTCTTGACATCAGGCAGGGAACGCCGTTTTGCAGCGCCTGCTCGGTATATGCAGGTGACTATCGTGACGCCGAGGGATCGGATATCGTTATTCTCACATCGGGAATTGCAAGAAAGCCGGGTCAGACCCGCCTTGAGCTTGCTCAGACCAATGTGGATATAACCAAGAGTATTATTCCCGAGATCACCAAATATGCTCCCGACGCGACTTATGTTATAGTAAGCAATCCTGTTGACGTGCTTACATATACATTCTGCAAGCTTTCGGGAATTCCCGAAAACAAGATCCTCGGTTCGGGTACTATTCTCGATACCGCAAGACTTCGCTCAAGACTTTCTGAGTACTACAATATTTCTCAGGCTAACGTTCATGCTTATGTTCTCGGCGAGCACGGTGATTCTTCGTTTATTCCGTGGTCCGTTGCGAACATTTCGAATGTTCCTATCAAGGACTGCGCAAAGCTTTTAAGCGAGAATAACGGAATTGCCAATCCCGAGCTTAATCTTGAAGATATTGAGCAGTATGTAAGAAAATCGGGCGCAAGAGTTATAGCGAGAAAGGGAGCAACCTTTTATGCTGTTTCAGTATCCGTATGTCATATATGCAAGTGCTTGCTCGGCGGAATGGATACCACTATGACCGTTTCCACGATGATGCACGGGGAGTACGGCATTGATAACGTCTGCCTTTCAACCCTAAATATGATCGGTAACAATTGCGTAAGAGGCAAAGTAAATCTTTCGCTCACCGATGATGAAGTTGTAAAACTCATAAAGAGTGCAGATACCTTAAAAGAGGTAATATCAAGCCTTAATATTTAATGAAAGGTCGATTGAATATGGATTACCGTATTGAACACGATTCTATGGGTGAAATGAAAGTCCCTGCAGACAGACTGTGGGCGGCGCAAACCCAGAGAAGCCACGAAAATTTTAAGATCGGCGTGGATATCGAAACCATGCCGAGAGAAATAACGCACGCTTTCGGAATTCTTAAAAAAGCGGCAGCTCTTGCAAATGCTGAGCTTCGCCCCGAAAAAATGACCGAAGAAAAGCTTGGTTGTATTGTAAAAGCTTGCGATGAGGTAATCTCCGGCTCTTTAAACGGACATTTTCCGCTCGTCGTCTGGCAGACAGGTTCCGGCACGCAATCGAATATGAATGCAAACGAGGTTATAGCAAACCGCGCAAATCAGATAGCAGAAAAAAAGCTTTGTCATCCTAACGATGATATAAATATGAGTCAGTCTTCTAATGACACCTTCCCGACTGCAATGCACATTTCTGCCGTTATAGCGGTTGAGGATAAGCTTATCCCTGCGCTTAACACTCTCATAGAAACCTTTAAAAGACTTGAAAAGGAAAACGAGGGAATCGTTAAATCCGGCCGTACCCATTTGCAGGACGCCACTCCGATTAAGTTTTCGCAGGAAATTTCCGGCTGGAGAGCGAGCCTTGAGCGAGATGTAGAGCTTTTAAAAGCCGCAGTAAAGCCGCTTTATGAGCTTGCTCTCGGCGGAACCGCCGTAGGAACAGGTCTTAATGCTCCAAAAGGCTTTTCGGAGCTTGTCGCAAAAAAAGTCGCAGAGCTTACAAACAAGCCTTTTGTAACGGCAGGGAACAAATTCCACGCCCTTACTTCAAAGGATGAAATAGTATTCGCTCACGGCGCTGTAAAAGCTGCCGCCTGCGATATGATGAAAATAGCAAATGATGTAAGATGGCTTGCTTCCGGTCCGCGCGACGGCTTAGGCGAGATCCATATTCCCGAAAATGAGCCCGGCTCTTCGATCATGCCCGGAAAGGTAAACCCCACCCAGTGCGAGGCTGTTACTATGGTGGCGGTTCAGGTTATGGGCAATGATGTTGCGGTAGGAATGGCGGCTTCACAGGGCAACTTTGAACTTAATGTGTTTATGCCTGTCACCGCTTATAATTTCCTGCAGTCTGCACGCTTGCTTGCAGAGGCGATTATTTCGTTTAATAATAACTGTGCTGTCGGAATTACCGCAAATAAAGAAAAAATGCACCATAATCTTCATAATTCGCTTATGCTTGTTACGGCTCTCAATCCTTATATAGGATATGAAAATGCCGCAAAAACAGCAAAAAAAGCTTATAAAGATAATATTTCGCTTAAAGAGGCGTGCGTTCAGCTCGGTTTCCTTTCTGCGGAAAAATTTGATGAAGTATTCCATCCCGAAGAGATGGTTTAAAGAACTGGAGGAACAAGATGAAGGTCAGTTATTTTCCCGGCTGCACTCTTCGCACGAAGGCAAAAGATCTTGATCTTTATGCAAGAGAAAGCGCCGCTGCTTTAGGCGTGGAAATGATAGAAATTGATAATTGGCAGTGCTGCGGAGGAGTTTTTGTAAGCGCTAAGGACGAGATAGCGTCAAAGCTTCCGAGCGTAAGAGCTCTTATCGCCGCAAGGGATGAAAACAGACCGCTTGTCACGGTATGTTCCGCCTGCCACAATGTTATCAAGCAGACTAATCATATTATGAAGACAGATAAGGAAACATCCGACAAGGTAAATCTTTATATGTCGCAGGATAAGGAGAAAAAAGCTCCTTATAACGGCGAAACAGAGGTTTTGCACTATTTAGAGCTTTTGCGGGATAAAGTAGGCTTCGATAAGATAAAAGAAGCCGTTAAAAAACCTCTTTCGGGCAAAAAGATCGCCGCTTATTACGGATGTCTGCTTTTAAGACCGCACACAACTATGCAGATGGACGATCCTGAAAATCCGAGTATAATCGAAGATTTCATCAGCGCTCTCGGGGCAACCCCGGTAAAATATTCGCAGAGAAATGAGTGCTGCGGAGGATACATTGCTCTCGAAAATCCCGAAACCGCCAAAAAGCGCTCTAATATTATTTCTGATAACGCTGCGGCAAACGGTGCTGAAATGATCGTCACAGCCTGTCCGCTGTGCAAATATAATCTTATTAAAAACGGCAGTAAAATTCCGGTTGTTTACTTCACTGAAATTTTAGCCGAAGCTCTCGGTTTAAAGGAGGATGAAAATGCTGAGTAAATCTGAACTTACAAAAGAAAATATTCTTCGCATAAGCGGAGTAAACCCCGTAAAGTGTATGCGCTGCGGAAAGTGTTCGGGTACATGTCCTTCTTATGACGAAATGGAATATCATCCCCACCAATTCGTATATATGGTGGAAAACGGCGATATAGAAACTCTTATGAAATCCGAGTCTGTTTATAAATGTCTTTCGTGCTTTGCGTGTGTTGACCGCTGTCCGAGAGGCGTTGAGCCTGCAAAGCTTATTGAGGCTGTAAGACTTTCGGTTATCAGGCAAAAGGGCGCCAATCATTTAACCGCAAATGATATTCCCGATATTATAGATGAAGATATGCCCCAGCAGGCAATTATGAGCGCTTTGCGCAAATATTCCAAATAAGAAAGGAGAAAATGACAATGCAGAGAATAGGTGTTTTTGTTTGCCACTGCGGTACCAATATCGCAGGAACGGTAGATGTAAAGGCTGTTGCGGAAGCTCTAAAATCGGAGCCGGGAGTTGTTTTCTCCACCGATTATCAGTATATGTGTTCGCAGGCCGGACAGGATATGATAAAAAACGCTATCAAGGAAAATAAGCTCAGCGGAATAGTTATCTGCTCATGTTCTCCGAGAATGCACGAGGCTACTTTCAGAAAGACCGCAGCTGCCGCAGGCCTTAATTCCTATATGGTGGAAATTGCAAATATCCGCGAGCAGTGTTCCTGGGTACATAAGGATATGCCGATAGGTACCGAAAAGGCGATAATTCTTGCAAAAGCCGCGGTTGCAAAAGTAAATCTTAACGCACCGCTCACACCCGGAGAAAGCCCCGTTACAAAAAGAGCGCTTGTTATCGGCGGAGGAATAGCCGGTATCCAGACTGCTCTTGATATTGCAGACGCAGGGTTCCCTGTAGACATAGTTGAAACAAAGCCCACTATCGGCGGAAAAATGGCTCAGCTTGATAAAACATTCCCGACTCTTGACTGCGCCGCGTGTATTTTAACGCCTAAAATGGTTGACGTTGCTCAGAATGAAAAAATCAAAATTTATTCCTATTCTGAAGTAACGGATGTTAAAGGCTTTGTAGGAAATTTTGATGTTACTATAAAGAAAAAAGCAAGATATGTAAAAGAGGATGTATGTACAGGCTGCGGTCTTTGTACAGAAAAGTGTCCTCAAAGAAAAGTTCCGAATGAATTTAACCTCGGAATGGATAACCGCAGAGCTATTTATATTCCTTTTGCTCAGGCTGTTCCGAAAGTTGCGACTATCGATCCTAACCACTGTATGATGCTTAAAACCGGCAAATGCGGAGTATGTTCAAAAGTCTGCACAGCCAAGGCTATCGATTATAATGCAAAGGATGAATTCATCGAGGAGAAATACGGCGCAATAGTTGTTGCAACAGGATTTAATCCCATCTCGGTTGAAAAATTCGATGAGTTTGCTTACAGCGAGTCAAAAGATGTTATAACTTCTCTTGAGCTTGAAAGACTTATGAATGCCGCAGGTCCTACAGGAGGCACTCTTTTAAGACCTTCGGATAATGAGCATCCACACACTATAGTTTTCGTTCAGTGCGTAGGCTCAAGATGTGATAAATGTGCCGAAAAAGGCAAAGAGTATTGCTCAAAGATATGCTGTATGTATACCGCTAAGCACGCAATGCTCATAAGAGATAAATATCCCGATACCGAGGTTTATGTATTCTATATAGATGTAAGAACTCCGGGTAAGAACTTCGATGAGTTTTACAGAAGAGCTGTTGAAGAATACGGCGTTCATTACATAAAGGGTATGGTAGGAAAAGTTACTCCCGAGGGCAAAAAACTTAAAGTTCAGGGATCTGATCTTATCTATGGCAAGCAGCTTCATATCGACGCTGATTTAGTTGTTCTTGCCGCCGCTATAGAGCCGGATAAATCAGCCCGCCCGCTTGCTACTATGCTTACCGCCAGTATGGATACAAACGATTTCTTTACCGAGGCTCATCCGAAGCTTCGCCCGGTCGAAAGTCCTACTGCCGGCGTGTTCCTTTCGGGCACCTGCCAGGGACCAAAAGATATCCCCGAAACTGTATCACAGGCAGGAGCCGCGGCGTCAAAGGTTATAGGGCTTCTTTGCAAGGACAAACTTATGGGTAACCCCTGCGTAGCACATTCGGATGAAATGATGTGTAACGGCTGTTCCACCTGCGAAAAGGTCTGCCCCTACGGCGCTATTTCCTATGAAGATAAAGAATTCAGAATGCCTGACAGGACCACGAAAGTCCGCAGAGTTGCAGTTGTAAACGAGGCTGTATGCCAGGGCTGCGGCGCATGCACGGTTGCTTGTATGTCGGGAGCTATGGATCTTAAGGGATTCTTGAATAAACAAATTATGGCGGAGGTTGACGCAATATGCAAGTAAATGAATATAAGCCGCTTATTGTGGCATTTTGCTGTAACTGGTGTTCATATGCGGGCGCCGATCTTGCCGGTAATAACAGGCTTAACTATCCTGCCGAGGTAAAAATAATCAGAGTGCCCTGCTCCTGCAGAGTTAATCCGTCATTCATTCTTCGCGCGTTTCAGCGCGGGGCAGACGGCGTGATCCTTTGCGGCTGCCACCCGGGCGACTGCCATTATACTTCGGGAAATTACTATACCCGCCGCAGAATGGCTCTGCTTTTCTCAATGCTTGATTTCTTAGGTATCGAAAAAGGGCGCACAAGAGTTGAATGGGTATCTGCGGCAGAGGGCGCAAAATTTGCTGAAACTATGAATGATTTTGTAAAAACCGTCAGCGCTCTTGGAGAAAACAAAAGATTGGAGGATTTACGATGCAAGAAATAAATCGCGAAATTCTCATAAATAAAGCGGAAGAGCTTTTAAAAAGCAATAAGGTCGACAGAGTTTTAGGCTGGAAAACAGGCGAGTTTGATTATGATATCACTCCCGCGGTTTTCGAAAATGAAACTGAGCTTAACGCAGATTTTGTTTTCAATGACTTCTGCGGAGCTAATTTTTCAAAATACCTTATTAAAGAAACCGCTAAATCCGAAAATAAAGTTCTCGTATTTTTAAAACCCTGCGATACCTATAGCTTTAATCAGCTTTTGACCGAGCATCGCTTTGACCGTGAAAAGGTTTATGCCGTAGGCGTTCCTTGTAATGGTATGCTTGATTATTCGAAGATAAAAAGCTTGTGCGAGGGAATAAGCAGAATCAAAGATGAGGGCGAAAAGGTCGTTGTCGAAACCCTTTTCGACGGTGAAAAGGTATTTGACAGAAACGAGCTTTTGCCCGACAGATGCTTAAACTGCAAGTCTAAAAAACATGTCGCTTATGATGAGCTTTTAGGCTCCGACGGCGAGGTGCTTGATTCTAACCGCTTTGACGAGGTTGAAAAGCTTGAAAAAATGACTCCCGACGAAAGGTTCGCATTTTGGCAGAACGAGCTTTCGCGCTGTATCAGATGTAATGCCTGCCGCGATGTATGCCCGGCATGCACCTGCGAAAAATGCGTGTTTGATAATCCTAATTCGGGACTTGAAAATAAAGCCGCGTCAAACTCTTTTGAAGAAAAGATGTTTCATATAATCAGAGCATTCCACGTTGTAGGAAGATGTACCGATTGCGGAGAATGTTCAAGAGTATGTCCTCAGCATATTCCGCTTCACCTGCTCAACCGTAAATTTATCAAGGATATAAATGAGTTTTACGGCGATTATCAGGCAGGAGCAGAAGTTGGAAACAGAGCGCCGATAGTAAATTATTCCACAGAGGATATTGAACCCGGAAAAGCCGTAAGAAGAGGTGAAGACAATGCGTAAGATCTCACTTGAAAATATGAGCGGTCTTTTTGCCGAAATTGCAAAAGAGAATACGCTTTATCTTCCCGTTGACTCCGAAAAAGGAGCAAAATTTGAAATTTGGTCGGAAGATAAAATAATATCTGACGCTTTAAACACCGTTCGCAGCGCAAAGGATTTCTTCTTCCCCCAGACTGAAAATCTTATGGATTTTAAAATCGAGGGAAAAAATATCGATATTATCGATACGAGAAACGAATGCGAAGATTTTGTCGTATTCGGAGTAAGAGCCTGCGATGCAAAAAGCTTTGAAGTGTTAGATAAGGTCTTTCTTTCGGATCCTGTGGACAGCTATTATAAAAACCGCCGAGATCACGGAATTATAGTAACTCTTGCCTGCACTAAGCCTGCGGAAACCTGTTTCTGCACAGCTTTCGGTATCGATCCGGCAAATCCCGGTGCTGATATAGAGTGCTATAAAACAGAAGACGGATTTTATTATGAAATAAAGACCGAAAAGGGCAAAAAGCTTGAAAAAGCTTTTGAAAATGTTTCTTCTTCCGCCGATGATTCGGCAGTAAGCGCTCAAAAGCAGCTTATAAGCGAAAGAATGAAGAAACTTCCTCTAAACGGTCTTAAAACCGACTCTTTCGGAGCAGGTAAAACCAAAGAATTTTTCGATGCTCCCGAGTGGAAAGAGCTTTCGCAATCCTGCTTAGGCTGCGGAACCTGCACATTTGTTTGCCCGACCTGTCAGTGCTATGATATCAAGGATTTTAATACCGGTCACGGTGTTAAGCGTTTCCGTTGCTGGGATTCCTGTATGTATTCCGAATTCACTAAGATGTCGGCAGGTCAGCCGAGGCTTACACAGCTTGAAAGATTCCGCCAGAGATTTATGCACAAGCTTGTATATTTCCCGACAAGGTATGACGGTATGTTTTCTTGTGTCGGCTGCGGAAGATGTCTTGCAAAATGTCCTATTCAGATGAATATAGTAAAAGTTATGAAAAAATTGGGAGGTAATAATAATGGTTGATTTAAAAGAACCTCTTATTCCTAAAATCGGCGTTGTGACCGATATAAGGATAGATACTCCCGATGTTAAAACCTTCAGAGTCGTAACTCCCGACGGCAAAAAAGCGTTCGACCATAAGCCCGGTCAGTGCGCTATGCTATCAATTCCCGGCGTAGGAGAGGCGATGTTCTCTATCACCTCTTCGCCCACAAACACCGAATTTATGGAATTTTCCATTAAAAAATGCGGCTGCGTTACAGAGTGGCTTCATTCAATGGAAGTCGGTCAGCAAATAACCATAAGAGGACCTTACGGCAGACCTTTCCCGGTTGATACTGAGTTTGCAGGTCACGATATGCTGTTTGTAGCAGGCGGTATCGGCCTTGCTCCTCTTCGATCGGTTATTAATTACTGCCGCCACTACCGCGACCGTTACGGTAAAATAGATATTGTATACGGTTCGCGCAGCATGCAGGATTTAGTTGATTATAAAGAGATTATCGACGAATGGGCAAATGACGCGGGAGTAAGCGTTCACCTTACTATCGACCGCGAACAGCCCGAATGGAACGGACATGTCGGATTTGTTCCGAATTATGTTAAAGAACTCGGATTTTCAACAGATAAGATCGCCGTTCTCTGCGGACCCCCGATTATGATCAAATTCACACTTGCCGGTCTTCAGGAGCTCGGCTTTGATAAAACTCAGGTTTATACTACTATGGAGCTTAGAATGAAATGCGGAATAGGAAAATGCGGCCGCTGCAATATCGGCGCTAAATATGTCTGCAAAGACGGTCCTGTTTTCCGCTTCGATGAGATCGATGAGCTTCCCGACGAGTATTGATAAGGAGAATAAATCAATGGAAAATATGGTGAATATTTATCTTTTCGGTAAAAAATACAGCGTGCCTGACGACCTTACCATTATGCGCGCTATGGAATATGCCGGTTATCAGCTTGTCCGCGGCTGCGGTTGCAGAAACGGATTTTGCGGTGCCTGCGCTACCATTTACCGCATAAAGGGTGACAGAGAATTAAAAACCTGCCTTGCCTGCCAGACTAAGGTGGAAAACGATATGTATGTTGCTACACTTCCGTTTTTCCCGCTTGTAAAGCAGGTCTATGATATGGAAAAAATAAAACCCACCGAGCAGATAATGATGCAGCTTTATCCAGAGATATATGCTTGCGTCGGATGTAATGCCTGCACCAAAAGCTGCACGCAGGGTCTTAATGTTATGCAGTATATCGCTTATGCTCAACGCGGCGAATTTGATAAGTGCGCAGAGGAATCGTTTGACTGCGTAATGTGTGGAGTTTGCTCTTCAAGATGTCCTGCAGGAATTTCACATCCGCAGGTAGCTATGCTTGCAAGAAGATTAAACGGTAAATATCTTGCTCCGAAAACCAAGCACCTTGAAGACCGTGTTAAAGAAATTAAAGACGGCACTTTCACCGAGCTTATTGAGAGCCTGATGGGCAAGCCTATTGAAGAGCTCGAAGAGCTTTACAATAACAGAGAAATCGAAAAGTAAGGAGGGAAGATAAGATGTATTCAAAGGAATTTCAGGAATCTTTAAAAGCTGTTGAAAAGGCCAGAGAGGCAAATATCGCCTATGAGCCTGTCAGAATGACGGCTAAGGAAAAGGATGAGCTTTTATGCGCTTATCATCCCGACTATAAAAAGAGCGAGTTTTCCGCTCTTAAGATAGGCCCTAATAAGGGAGAATCAGTTCCTCACGAGCTTTGCGAGATTTTAGAGGCAAAAAGTCGTATTAAGGCGGAGGATATTGACTTAAGTGATGTTAAGTATGATGTCGATGTTCTGATAATCGGCGGCGGCGGTGCAGGAACAAGTGCCGCTATAGAGGCTGATAAAGCCGGAGCTAAAACTATGATAGTTACAAAGCTCCGTATGGGCGACGCCAACACAATGATGGCAGAGGGCGGAATTCAGGCGGCAGATAAGCCTAATGATTCTCCGGCTATCCATTTTGTTGACGCTTTCGGCGGCGGACACTATGCCGCTAAGCGAGAGCTTCTTGCAAAACTTGTTTGTGATGCTCCGGAGGCCATTTTGTGGCTCAACGATCTCGGTGTGGAATTCGATAAAGCGCCCGACGGCACTATGATAACCACCCACGGCGGCGGAACCTCAAGAAAAAGAATGCACGCGGCAAAGGATTATTCCGGAGCCGAAATAATGAGAACTCTTCGCGATGAGGTTATAAATCGCGGAATCGAGGTTGTTGATTTCACTTCAGCGATAGAGCTTATTCTTGATGAAAACGGCAATGCCGCAGGCGCAGTGCTTATGAATATGGAAACCCATGAGCTTATGGTTGCCCGCGCTAAAACCGTTATTATAGCTACAGGCGGCGCAGGAAGAATGCATTATCAGGGCTTCCCGACCTCTAACCATTACGGTGCTACTGCCGACGGTCTTGTATTAGGCTACAGAGTAGGAGCAAAGCTCCTTTATGCCGATACATTGCAGTATCACCCCACGGGAGCCGCTTTCCCGCAGCAGATATTCGGCGCTCTTGTAACCGAAAAAGTGCGCTCGCTCGGCGCTAAGCTTGTCAACCGTGACGGTAAAGTATTTATGCATCCGCTTGAAACCCGTGATGTTGCCGCGGCATCGATTATCCGCGAATGCTCCGACAGAAACGAGGGTGTGGATACAGGCAGCGGAAAAGCAGTATGGCTTGATACTCCTATGATTGAAAAGATCGGAGGAGAGGGAACTATCGAAAAGAGAATTCCCGCAATGATGAGAATGTTTGCAAGCTATGGCATTGATATCAGAAAAGAGCCGATTTTGGTTTATCCTACTCTTCACTATCAGAATGGGGGACTCGATATTAATGTTGACGGTATGTCCACTAATGTTGAAAACCTCTTTGTTGCAGGCGAAGCCGTAGGAGGAATTCACGGAAGAAATCGTCTTATGGGCAATTCACTGCTTGATGTAATCGTTTTCGGCAGAAACGCAGGAATAAATGCAGCTAAAAAATCAGCTGATGTTTGTGTCGGAAAACTTACTCTTGAGCATATCGAAAAATTCGACCGCGAAAGAGAAGCAGCAGGCATTAAAACTGATGTTGTATCACCGAAGCTTTTGCCTGATTACAGAAGAAAGAAATAAATTTTTTAAGAGGGTAATATAAAATGATAGTTGATCTGCTTGAGGCGCTCACAATCTTTTGTTTCGGTCTTTCCTGGCCGCTTTCAATAAGAAAATCGTGGGTATCGAGAACTGCTAAAGGGAAAAGTTTGTTTTTCGAAGTATTTTTGCTTGTAGGCTATGCCTGCGGAATAGCAAAGAAGATAATTGAATCGTGCGGCCTTTTAGGTGTTGAGCCGAAAAGCGGCTTTATCTTCGTGTTAAGTTTCTTTTTCTATATCCTTAATTTTATAGAGATTTCAATAGATGTCGGTCTTTATTTCAGAAACAAAAAGCTTGACGCTATTGCCGACGCACAAAAAGAAACCGCCAAAGCTTAATTTTAAGGAGAATTTTTATGGCAAAAACTTATAAAAATAATCTTCTAATTTCGCTTTTAAAACTTCTCGGCGCATTTTTAATTTCTTGGTTTATAATAATCACTGTTTTTGCGGTCTGCACTTCATCGGAAGATGAAATCCCCGCTAAATATAATGCTTTGATGTGCGTGCTTTCAATTATTCTTGCTTTTGCCGAAAATATTATTATTGATTTTAATACAGCTCAGCGCTACAAAAATCTTATTAAAAAAGCGCAGGCTGATATTGAGGCTGTAAATGAAACCTCTGCATCTTTAATTGATAAGGCTGAAAGAGTTGCTGATAAATACAGAAACTCTGAAGGCGAAGTCTTTGAAAAGTTTGCTGACGCCAGAAAAAGCGGACAGCAGGGAAGAATAAGAACAAGCAAAGACTTTAAAGCGGTAATTGAAACTTATCCCGAACTTCAGTCAAATGTTCATACCCAAAAACTGTTGAGCCAGATTGAAACTACTGAAAATGCTAAGCTTAATTTCAGAATGACTTATTCTGATTCTGTTGCAAGATACAATTCAAAAATTCATTCTTTTCCTATCGTTATGTTCAGAAAGCTTTTTAAATTTGAAGATGTTGAAATGAAATCGGGTGTTTTAAACGACGATATTGTAACCGACGAAGAACTCGGAATATAAAAAAATCCCTGAGAACAAAAACTGTTCTCAGGGATTTTTATTTTAAAATGAAACAGTTAGCTGCATTTTAAATCTTTCTTCGCCGTAAACCGAATGGGGAATGCTTTTAGGCATTATCAGCGTTTCTCCTGTCGTTAAGATATATTCCTTCCCTCCGACAGTGAATTTCCCTTTTCCGTCAAGCACCGTTACCATTGCGTCGCCGCCGGCGGCATGAGTGGAAATTTCTTCACCCTTATCAAATGAAAATAAAGTAATACTTACCTTTTCATTTTGTACGAGAGTTTTGCTGATAACCTGGCCGTCTTGATAATCTACAAGATCTTTTAGTTTGAGAATTTTCTCTTTTTCAATGTTTTTATACATTCAAATCATCTCCGATGATACAATAAATTTGTATATGGTCAGTATAGCATTATTTATTATATTTTTCAATGATTAGTTTCGAATAATTATCGGGTGCCTGCCATTCCCAGTTGCCGTTTTGAGTCCCCGGAATATTAATTCTTGCGCTTTCATCAAGGCCTAAATAATCATATAAAGGAATTATTACAAGCTTAATATTTAGAGATAAAGCGAAATCTATCATATTTTTAGCTATATCACCTTTGATATCGATATATCTTGAAACTAAATATTTCTTCTTTTCGCTAAGCTTTTCAAACCACCCGAGCGCGGTATTGTTATCATGGGTTCCTGTATAGCACACGCAGTTAAAGAGAAAATTTTCAGGGATAGAAGTCGGATCGTCGGTCTTTTCAAAACAAAACTGCAAAATTTTCATTTCGCAAAAATTTGTTTTCTTAAGCAGCTCACAAACTTCCTCATCATCTTCTCCGCCGAGGTTTTCAGCTATAATAAACGGAAATTTTATTTTCTTTTTTAGGATTTTAAAAAATTCTTCTCCGGGACCTTTTTTCCATTTCCCGTAGGTTGCGTTTTTAGCGTCAGCCGGTATCTCATAGTAGTTTGCAAATGCTCTGAAATGGTCTATTCTTATAGCGTCAAACATTTCCGCCTGTTTTTTAAGCCTTTGCCCCCACCAGAGATAGCCGTCTTTTTTTTGTGCTTCAAAATCATATATAGGATTTCCCCAAAGCTGACCCGTTTTTGAAAAAATATCGGGAGGTACTCCTGCTTTAAGGCGCGGCATTAAATTTTCATCAAGCTTAAAATATTCCGGAAATAGCCACACATCCGCTCCGCTGTCCGATACATAAAATGGAATATCGCCAATAAGCTTTATTTTTTTGCTTTCGGCATATTTTTTCATTTTAAAAAACTGTTTAAAGAAAAAGTATTGCGTGATTTTATAAAAATCAATTTGTTCTTTATGATTTTCTCTTAATTCGTTAAGGCTTTTTGTTCTGCAGAATTTTAAATCTCTGTCAAATGCAGAAAGTTTTCCGTAAATTTCCGAGGCGGTGCAGAATTCCGCGTATCCATTTATCCAGAATTCATTTTTTTTAAGAAAATTTCTGAATTCCTGATTAGAAGTATCAAATCTTTCGGCTGCTTTTTTTAAAAGCGGAAGTTTAAATTCTCTTACCTTTTTATAATTGATTTTTCCTTTTATAAAATCGGGTTCTTTTATTTCCTCCTGCTTTAAAAGTTCAGAGTTTAAAAGATCTTCTAAATTGATATAAAGGATTTCTCCTGCAAAACTGCTTACCGAATAATATGGGGAATTGCCTTTTCCTATAGGATTAAGTGGCAAAAGCTGCCAATAATCCTGCTTAAAAGAATAAAGAAAATCGATAAATGCAAAAGCAGGTTCCCCCAGATCGCCTATTCCGTGCTTGGAATTCAGACTTGCAAGCGGCATTAAAATTCCTTTTTCAGCCCTTGATAGCACCTGCCGCAACTCCTTTAATGATATATTTCTGACAAAACAGATAGAATATAATAACCGGTGTTACAGCCAGCACAAGCATAGCCATAAGCGCGCCCATATCTATTGAGCCGTATCCGCCCTTTAAATACTGAATAGCTATAGGAATTGTTTTGTAATCGCTTCCTATAACAAGGTAGGGAAGCAGATAATCATTCCATATCCACATAGTATTTAGTATAGCAACAGTTATAACAGTGGGTTTCATCATAGGGAGAACTATCATAAAAAATGTCTGCGCCGGGTTGCAGCCATCTATCGTGGCAGCCTCTTCAATCCCTCGCGGTATGGATTTTACGAATCCGCTGAAAATGAAAACAGCAAGACCCGCTCCGAATCCGAGATAAATTAAAATGATACCTACGGGATTATCAAGACCTAATATATTTGCTGTCTTTGACATTGTAAACATTACCATCTGAAAAGGAACTATCATGGAAAACACAAAAAGCGTGTAAACGAATTTCGAAAATCTGCTTTTTGATCTGGCAATATACCACGCCGTCATAGAAGTGAAAAACACTATCGCCGCCACAGAAAACACAGTTATGAAAAGCGACATAAAAAATGAGGATAAAAACCCTGTGTTTGAAAGTCCTGTCGTATAATTTTCAAACCCTGAAAATGTTTCTTTACCAGGAAACATAAAAGGCGTCTGACTGATAGAAAACTTTGTTTTAAAAGAATTCATCAAAATTATAAATACCGGGGCGGCAAATACCGCGGCAAATACACAAAGAATTATAAATATAAAAATTCTGCTTTTTTTCATTAATTTTCAACCTCTTTGCTGCTCGTAAGTTTAAGCTGCAAAAGCGCAATAGCGGCAACTATTATGAAGAAAATAACCGCTTTTGCCTGTCCTGTTCCTTCAAAGCCCGTTCTGCCGTAAAAAGTATTGTAAATATCGAGCGCCGCCATTTGCGTTGTTTTTGCAGGCGCACCGGCAGTGAGAGCGAGATTCTGATCGAAAAGCTTGAATGAATTTGTAATTGTAAGGAAAAGGCAAATAGTTATCGATGGCATAACAGAGGGTATTATAATATTGAATAAAGTTCTGAACTTTCCTGCTCCGTCAACCTTTGCCGCTTCAAGAATATCATTTGAAACATTGTTAAGACCGGCAATATAGATTATCATCATATATCCGATCATTTGCCAATTCATCATTATAACAAGACCAAAAAATCCGAATTGCGATTTGCTTGTTATAGAATATCCGTAATTAAAAAGTACGCCGTTGATTATAACCTGCCATATATATCCGAGAACAATTCCGCCGATAAGGTTCGGCATAAAGAAAACTGTTCTGAAAAAGTTGGTTCCTTTGATACCTTTTGTTAACATAAGCGCAAACAAAAATGCCAACACATTTATTGTTATAACAGATATAACCGCGAATTTTCCCGTAAATAAAAGGGATTTAAAAAAAGTGTCGCCGGGCTTGAAAATGTTTATATAATTTTCAAGCCCGACAAATTTTGCGTCTGTTACCGTTCTGAAATTACAGAACGATAAATAGATACCCATTACAAACGGTATGACAAAAGCTATCATAAATGCTGCAAGAGTAGGCAGTAAAAACAGCGGCGACCAGCGTTTAATACCGTTTCGCATTTTTATCTTTCACTCTTCCATTTATCTATTACTGTTTTTTTCACATCATCAAAGGTTTTTGTTCCCTGAACATATTCGAGAAGCGCATTTCCGACCTCAGTTTTAAAGTTCTCGCTCGGAAATGAGGTAAATATCCAGGGCACAGTCTTAACACTGTCGTCTCTCATATATCTTACTACCTCTTTAGCGAGTGGATCGTCGGGTAATTCGTCGTCTGAAAAGGTATTAAAAGGAGTTATAAATTTAAGCTTTTCGGTAACGTATTTTTTGCCTGTATCGCTTGAAAACAACCAGTCGAGGAAATCAAGAGAAGCCTGCTGCTGTTCTTTAGAAGCATATTTGTTTACAGCGATATAATTTTCCGTTCCGATACATAGTCCCTGCGATTCTTCGCCCTTTATACCAGTGTAAACAGGTAAAAATTTTATCTTGTCTTTTTTAACGGTGTTACCTTTAACTCCGCTTATCTGCGACCATGCCCAGTTGCCGTTCTGCACAAAAGCGACCTTGCCCTGAGCAAATTCAGCCATTGAATCCGCAGTGGATTTTGAGCCGAGAATTTTTTTATCCGTCAAAGAGTTATTTGTATAAAGATCAAAAGTATTTTTAAATTCATCAGAATATCTGAAAGCTATTTCTTTGGAATTAAGTCCCGCTATTGTCGGATCGTCATAATCCTCGCTCTCTTTGAATTCATAATAAAGCGGAATGTTCATTAAATGTGTTTGCCAGCGCCAATCTTCGCCTGAGGCAAGAGAGGTTGAAGCGAATACCCCCTCAATTCCGAGCTGACTTTTATGAGCACTCATATCCTCGGCAAGAGTTTTAAGCTGCGAGAAATTTTTTATTTCGCTCATTGAAGAAACAGTGGACTTTTTATCTGCAAGCTCAAAATATTTATCGGTTATTTCTTCGTTATAAATAATACCGTATCCCTCTACAACATAAGCAAGAGCATAAACTCCGCCTTTTTTATCCTTTATGGCAAGCGAATCATCGGAAAGATAGGAATATAGCTTGCTGTCCTTTATATCAAGACAGTATTCTTTCCAGGTTTCATAACCTACGGGACCGTTCACCTGAAATATGGTGGGCGCTGAGGATTTTGCTATTTCCGATTTCAAGGTCTGTTCATAGGTGTTGGCAGCGGCGGTTACCACCTTTACCTTTACGCCTTTTTCTTTTTCATAGTCTTTTGCTATTTGCTTATAAATTTCCGCAGATTCCGGTTTGAAGTTCAAAAAATAAACCTCTGCCGAATTTTTGCTTTTGCACCCTGCAAGAGAAAGCGATAAAATACCTGTCAGAATGCAAAGTAACAACGATACTGCTTTTTTACCCATTAATTTTCCTCCTTCGTGGATTTTAATTATATTTTGCCGCATTATTTAAAAAAAATTCAACCGGAGATAAATATTTACATATTATTCACCAATAAAGAAAAACGAAAGTGTAAAATATAATTGTTTTAAAGAATGCGGGGGCTTTGGGATTTGTTCGGATATATCAGAGTAAAAAAAGAAGAGCTTAAGATAAAAGACTTTGAAGTTTATAAAGCCGTTTATTGTTCCCTTTGTAAAAAGCTCGGAAAAAGTTACGGAATTTTATCTAGATTTACTTTAAGCTATGATTTCACGTTCCTTGCTCTTTTAAATATGTCCCTTAATCCGGATCGCGTTTGCTTTGAGAGAAAAAAGTGTGCATTTAACCCGCTTAAAAAATGCAACTATTTAAAAACCTCCAAAGAGCTCGACTTTCCTGCCGCCGCCGCTATGATCATGATCTATTTTAAAATTCTTGATAATATCGAGGATGAAAAAGGATTTAAAAAGGTTGGCGCGGTGATTTTAAAGCCGATATTTAAAAAAGCTTATAAAAAAGCGGCTTTAAATTATCCTGATATCAAGGACTATGTAGAAGAATATATATCCGCTCAAAAATCAGCCGAAAATAAAGAAAATGTTTCGCTTGATGAAGTTTGCGATCCTTCTGCAAAGGTGCTTTCAAAGCTTTTGCCGATGTGCGGTGAATCGGTTAACGAGAAACGAGTGCTTGAACGGCTCGGCTATTGCTTAGGAAGATATATCTATCTTGTCGACGCGGCAAGCGATTTTGAAGAGGATATAAAAAAGAAAAGATTTAATGTATTAAAAACTTATAAAAGCGAAAATATTTATGAAACTGTAAAACCGCAGATATATTTTTGCATAAATGAAGCCGCAAAAGCTTTCGAGCTTTTGGATATAAAAAAATTCGAGCCCATTTTGGGGAATATAATATATTTGGGACTGGAAGATGTTTTTATAAAGGAGATTAAAAATGAAAAACCCCTATGAAGTATTGGGAATCTCACCTGACGCTACTGACGATGAAGTTAAAACCGCATACAGAAATCTTGCAAAAAAGTATCACCCGGATAACTATTCGCAAAATCCGCTTTCCGATTTAGCGGAAGAAAAAATGCAGGAGATAAACGAGGCTTATGACGCCATAATGAACTCTCGTAGGACAAATGCCGGCTCGGAAACATCCGGCTCTTATTCTTCAAACTCCGGCGCTTCATCTTTTCCCGAGATACGCTCGCTTATATCTCAGGGCAGACTTGAGCAGGCTCAGGAACTGCTTGACGGCGTAATGCCGAGCGAGCGCAACGCAGAATGGTATTTTTTAAACGGCACCGTTCTTTATCGCAGAGGCTGGTTTGATCAGGCTTATACAAGCTTTGCCACCGCCTCGAGAATGGATCCTGCTAACGGAGAATATAAAACCGCGGTAAATAATGCTCAGCGGCAAATGGGAAAGCAGTATAATAACCCTTATGCTCAAAGAGCGTACGGCGGCGGATGTAACGCCTGCGATGTCTGCCAGAGCCTTATTTGCGCAGATTGCTGCTGTGAATGTATGGGCGGAGATCTTATTCCGTGCTGTTAATGAGAAAATGAAAAAAACAGGAAAAATTACACTTTGTGCGGTTATGGCGGCATTATCCGCAGTTTTTATGCTGTTCGGACTTTTTCCGTATCTTACCTATGCGGTTCCTGCTGTTTCGGGGCTTTTTATCGCTGTTGTTTTAATAGAAACGGATTATAAATTTGCTGTGAGTGCCTATATCATCAGCTCCGCTATTATCGTGTTCTATCCCGATAATGAATCAAAGCTTTTATATATTTGCTTTTTAGGGTTTTACCCGATAATAAAAGCTCTTGCGGAAAAAATCAGGAGCTTTTTTTTGGAGTGGGCGGTTAAGCTTGCGGTATTCAATGCGGGAGCTTATGTTTATTATTTGTTGCTGACAAAGCTTTTCGGTGTTTCGTTTAACGATGTGGGAAGCTTTATGAAATGGGGCCTTGCAATTTTCTGGATAGCGGCAAACGGCGTTTTTATCATATACGATATCGCATTTTCAAGGCTATCGGGAGTTTATATGATGAAAATTCATCCGAAGATCAAAAAAATATTCAAGTAAAAAAGCTTTTCTTTAAGAAAAGCTTTCAGACAGTAGACAAAGTCCTCAGCAAGAGGGCTTTGTTTTTTTGCAAAGAAAGAGAAAATCATCGAAAAAAG
>CAKSGV010000026.1 GCA_934454845.1 uncultured Eubacteriales bacterium
GTCCCTTTTTTCGATGATTTTCTCTTTCTTTGCAAAAAAACAAAGCCCTCTTGCTGAGGACTTTGTCTACTGTCTGACCCTTTGCTATAGCAAAGGGTATTTTTATCAAAATGATTTATCTTTTCCGTCGTCAAGCATCTTTATGCTTTCTTTGCCGTCTTTCGAAATTTGCTTGAAGTTGCCCAAAACTTCGCTTACAGGATCCATAACGGCAAAAGTGCCGGGATATTTTTTAAGTATTTCGTAAAGAGCTGTTATCTGACATTTATTTATAATACAGATCACGGTTTTTGTATTTTTCCCCGAAAATCCGCCGGTCGCGTTTATCACTGTGGCGGAGTGGTGGAGCTTACTTATTATTTCTTCAAGGATTGCCTCCGAATGCTCTGTAATTATTTCAAATCTCATAGCGCTTCTGCCCGCACGCATTGCTTTATCCGCAGTGGTGGATGAGGCAAAAGAGTAAAGGATACAGAGCAAAACCGGCTCTATTTTATAATCGTAAACAAAAAAGCTTAAAAACGCAACGGAAGAATTTATTATAAATGTGATATAAAACACGGATTTATCTTTATTATACTTATTTATAATAAGCGAAACAAAGTCCATTCCACCTGTATAAGAGCCCGCCCGAATCAGCAGAGAATAAATGCAACCCATTATAACTCCGGCGGTGAGTGCACCTAATATTTTGCTGCTGCCGTCGGCAGTATGATAATAAAAGGGAAGCTTTATTTTAGAGAGCAGCACTGCCGAAACCGAGAAAAACACCACGTGTACCATTGTTCTTACGGCTACCGATCTACTGACTTTAAAATAAACTATCAGTGCGAGCGGTATATTTATAAGCAGGCTTAAATATCCGATATTTATTCCCGAAATTTCCATAAAGATCGTGCAAAGTCCGTTTATTCCTGCAGGTGCAAACGAATTCGGGAAAACAAATATTTCATAATTTAAAGCCGATAAAAAAGCCAAAAAAGCAAGTGTAAAATAAGATAAAAATCTTTTCATTGAAATTTCCGCCTTTCATTTTTTCATAATACAGCGAAATTCTCTAAAAGTCAATCCGTTTAAATTTTATCAATCAGTTGAATTTAAGGAAAATATTTGATATAATAAAATATATTATTTATATATTTGAAAAGAAGTGTAAATTATGTCCTTGCAGGAATCGGGCGAGATGTATCTCGAAACGATATATGTTTTACAGAAAAAAACGAATGCCGTGAGATCTTTGGATGTTGCGGAATATATGGGCTTTTCAAAGCCGAGCGTATCAAGAGCGGTCGGAATTTTGAAATCGGGCGGATTTATAAATGTGGATAAAAGCGGATTTTTAACGCTTACCGAAAGCGGCAGGGAAGTTGCCTGCAAAATCTATGAAAGGCATACGCTTATTTCAAAATTTCTTGTTTCCTTAGGAGTTAGCGAAAGCGTCGCCACGGAAGACGCCTGCAAAATGGAGCATTATATAAGCGACGATTCTTTTAACGCCATAAAAAAACACATAGAGCAAATGAGCATAAAAAAAGAAGGGGAATAAAATTCCTCTTCTTTTTATTTTGTTTCAAAAATTATTTGGCAAGTGACTTTTTAGCGCCGAATGTAACTGCTGCGGCACCGAGCATTACGATTGCGAAAATCATAGCGGTGTTGGAGCCGGTCTTCGGGGAGTCTGCTTTCTTTGCTGCGCCTGTAACAGGGTCTGTAATCTGATTGTTGTAGTTAGCGCAGATGATAAGGCTCGTGAGAGGCTTAATTGTAAGAGTTGAGCTTGTGAGCGATCCGCTTACCAATACATAATCTGTGCCTTCGGTAGCGGCAGAGATGTTAGCGAGAGGAGTAGCAGAAGCTGAAAGGGAAATAAGGCCTGTTTCATTTTCTCCGGAAGTACCGGTAGCGTTTGTTACCTTATAAATGGTCCAGCTGTTGAAAGTTCCCTCGGAAGCGATAGATGTAGCAGTAACGGTGTCGCCGTTGTTGATTATCTGAGCTTCGCCTGCTTTGGAAAGACCGCCTGACGGTGTGCCTCTGAAAAGAGTAACCTCATATTTAACAGGATCTTTCGGGCTTTCTTCCGCACATACGCTGACAGATACGGTAAAAGCGCAAACTAAGCAAAGAATGGTTGCGATGATTTTTTTCATTATCAGTTACCTCCAGTGTGCTGAATATTTTGATACATCGTTATTTTATCATATAATTTTTTAAAAGTAAAGCATTTTTTGAAATAAAACAAAAAATTTTATTCACAGATTAATTTATGGTTGTCTAATAATAGGTTTTATTGTATAATAATATTATCTATATTACTTGGAGTTTTAAATGGTTTATCTTGATAACAGTTCTACAACGGCGGTATGTAAAGAGTCAGCCGAGGCACTTAAGCTTGCACTATCGGATAATTTCGGAAATCCCTCTTCTTTGCATTCGCTCGGAATAAAAGCCGAGCTTGCGGTAAGCGAGGTCAGAAAAAAGCTAAGCAGAATGCTTAACTGCCGTGAAGATGAGATCTATTTTATCTCCTGCGCAACAGAGGGGAACAACACCTGCATTGAGGGCGCGGCGAGGAGAAACGGCAAAATCAAAAAGAAAATAGTCACCACAGCCGTTGAGCATCCGTCGGTTTTAAACACTGTAAAAAGGCTGTCACAAGAGGGCTTTGAAGCGGTATTTGCCGAGCCGGACAAAAGCGGCGGAGTGGTAAGCGCCGAAAATATTTTTTCAAAAACAGATGAAAACACCGTGCTTGTGAGTATGATGGCGGTAAATAATGAAACGGGAGCCGTTATGCCCGTAGAAGAAGCGGCAAGAATGATTAAAAAAGCATATCCGGATACGCTTATCCATTGCGACGCCGTGCAGGCTTTCGGAAAAATTCCGCTCGATGTAAAAAAACTCGGAATAGATATGCTCACTTTAAGCGGTCACAAGTTTCACGCGCCGAAAGGTATAGGCGCAATGTATATAAAAAAAGGAGTAAAGATAAGGCCTCTTATGGCAGGCGGCGGTCAGGAAAGGGATATGAGACCGGGCACCGAGAGCGTGCCTCTTATCTGCGCGTTCGGCGGCGCATTAGACGGGCTTACGGGCTTTGAAAAAAGGCTTTCTTTGCAAAAAGAGCTTTGGACATATACTAAAGATTTGCTTTTAAAAGAAAACGGCGTGACAATAAATTCGGGGGAAGACTGTCTTCCTTATATTTTAAATATTTCTCTTCCCGGGTTTAGATCGGAAACGCTTTTGCATTTTCTCGACAACGAGGGAATATTCGTATCCTCGGGCAGCGCCTGCTCAAAGGGGAAAGGCAGCTATGTGCTTAAAGCCTGCGGAATTTCGGACAGCAACGCCGATTCCTCTCTTCGCATAAGCTTTTCAAGATATTCAAAAAAGGAAGATGCCGATAAATTATCCGAGGCGCTTAAATCGGCGGCGCAAAGATTAAGAAGGTCTGTAAAATGAAAGAAATTATACTTATTAAAGACGGCGAGCTTTCCTTAAAGGGATTAAACCGCCAGAATTTTGAAGACAGAATGATAAGAAATATCAAGCAGAGGTTAAAACCGCTCGGAAGCTTCAAAGTAAAAAAAGCGCAGTCCGCTATATATATAATTCCCGAAAGCGAAGATTTTGATTTTAACGAGGCGCTTGAGAGAATGAAAACGGTTTTCGGTATTGCGGCATTTTCACGCGCCTGCGTATGTGAAAAAAGTGCTGACGATATTTTCAAAAAAGCTCCGGTCTATTTAAAAGACGCACTTGAAAGCGTTAAGACATTTAAGGTTGAAGCTAAAAGAGCCGATAAATCGTTTCCGCTAACCTCTCCGGAGATAAGCAGGGAGCTTGGCGGTGTGTTGCTTAAGAATTTTCATCATTTGAAGGTTGATGTTAAGAATCCCGATATAACGGTAACTGTTGAAATAAGGGATTTCGGAGCATATATCAGAGCAGGACAGATAAAAGGTGCGGGAGGTCTGCCTGTGGGCACCTCGGGAAGAGCAGCGGTGCTTATTTCCGGCGGAATTGACAGCCCTGTTGCGGCCTATATGATGGCTAAAAGGGGACTTGTGCTAAATGCAATTCATTTCGCCTCTCCGCCTTACACAAGCCCCAGAGCGGAGCAAAAGGTGAGAGATCTGCTTTCAAAGGTAGCGGTTTACAGCGGAACAATCAGACTTGCAGTTGTTCCGTTCACGGAAATTCAGGAGGAAATTGGCAAGGTCTGCCCTGAAGATTATTTTACGCTTATAATGCGCAGAATGATGATGAGAATTTCCTGCATAATAGCAAAAGAAGAGGAATGCTTAGGACTTATAACGGGCGAAAGCCTCGGTCAGGTTGCAAGCCAGACTCTATTTGCGCTCGGCGCTACGGACAGCGTTTGTGATATTCCCGTTATGCGGCCGCTTATAGGAATGGATAAAGAAGAGATAATAACGGTATCTAAAAAAATAGACGCTTTTGAAACCTCTATCCTGCCTTATGAGGACTGCTGCACGGTATTTACCCCGAAGCATCCCCACACAAGGCCGAAACCCGGTCAGTGCGAGACGGCGGAAAGCAAGCTCAATATTGAAGAGCTTATAAAAAAAGCTGTGGAAAATACACAGTATTCTTTTGTTACATCAGGTATAGTATAATTTAAAAAAGGAGTGAAATATATGGGCGCGCATTCAACGAATCTGAAGAGCGGCAATACTTTAAAGACGGCGCTTAAGATCTGTTGCTTTGCGGCGGCGGCCGCGGTTTTGGCGGCGGGTATTTATTTCACTTCGTTTTTTGTGACTGCCAACACTCAAAACGGCAAGGTAAAAGCGGCAAGGAAGATTTTTAACAGCGAGAAGCTTACAAAAAGTGAAAAATTTTCCGGGCTTAAAAAGCAGAACGCCGATTTTGCCGCGTGGCTTAAATTTGAGGGAGGAGCTGTTGACAATCCGGTTTATCGCTCCGAAAAAGACGGATTTTATTCAAATCACGATATGACGGGCGAAAAAAGCCGTTACGGCGCCCTGCGCCTGTCGAAATCGGAAGATATTTCGCTTTATTCAAAGGATAAAAACACAGTTATTTTCGGAAATAATATAAGCGACGGCGCGATGTTCGGCAGTCTTAAAAATTTCAGGGATACTAAGTTTTATGAAGAAAATCATATAGTCACGCTTACCACCGAGGATTCGGAATATAAATATTATGCTTTTGCGGTATGCGTGTTTGACAGTGCGTCAAACGATATAAATTTTGAATTAAGCGATTACGACGAGGACCTTTTTTCAAGCTTCAAAAAGAAAATTCTTGAAAGAAGTCTTATAAAAACAGGGGCAAAGGTCAACGGCGGAGACAGGCTATTAACTCTTATAACCGAGCTTGACGATTTTGAGGGAGCGAGGCTTGCAGTGTGCTTTAAGCGTGTGAACGACGCGCAGATAAAGGAATACGACAGCGTAAAAGTGACGGTAAACGCTGACGCTTTATACCCCGAAAAATGGTATAAAGCTCATACGGGAGGATAAGGCAAAATGATAGGGAATATTAAAGTGGATGTGGTTTATTTTTCAAAATCATCCGATTTTGAAATGGAGTTTAATCTGTGCGGCTGCTGCAGAATGCGCCTGCTTACGGAAAAAGGCGACTCGACTAAGAAAACCTTTGTTGAAAATCTTGCCGTTGCGGCTAACCGCAGCAGGATAATAATTGCCTGCGGCCCTGTAGAGGGAGAGGGCAATATTATCGAAACGACTGCCACGGCCATTAAAGCGCCGCTGACCCGAGTTAATAATAAGGATTACGGTATAGTATCAGAAACTTCGGCTGAAATTATCACAGGTGCTTTACCGCTTGTTTCCTCTTCGGGAGTTTTCGGCGGCTGTGTTATAGAAAGCGGTCCGCAGTCTATCATTCTTATAACGGATGACAAAGCTGTGAGAAAAAATCTTATGAAAAATCTCATTCATCCTTATATTGAAGAGATAAGCATTTTGCCGATACCTGAAATTGAAAATTCGCCAGCTCCCACTGAAACCGAGGAGCTTGCAAAAGAGATAACCGAGCAGTTAAACGAAGAAGAAAAGGCAGAGCCTGAAATTTCAGAAGAAAAATCCGAAGAAATTCCGGAAGCTTTAACAGAGCCTATCTTACCTGAAATAAAGGAAGAAAAAGCGGAAGAACCGTTAAGATCCGATGAAAACACTGCTGTTCAGAGCGTGCTGCCGATATTCGATCAGGCGGAGTTTGAGCCTGTTTTGGCTAAGCTAGAAGAAATGGAGGGCGGAACCGCTGTTAAACCCGAGGTAAATCTCCCTGTTTTGACAGAAGTTAAAGAAGAAAAGCCGAAAGAAAATGATAAAAAAGAATTTATTATGGACAAGCCCGCACCTGAAAAAGAGGAAAAAAGTCCGTTTGTTACAGAAGAAGACGAATATGATATTGAAAAAAATCATATTTTTGAAGAAAACAATACCGACGGATTTATTTCTCTCGACGCTCCTAAAGCGGCGGAAAATTCTCAAAAACAGGGCGGGAAGATAAATGTGACAATTCTTGTTATCTGTGTGATCTTAGCGCTTTGCCTTGTTATGACGGCGGTGCTTCTTATAGGAATTCCGGCATTTAAAAACCGCGATATTCTTGAGTACATAAAAGAGATCTTCACACAGTCCGGGAGTGCAGCCACTCTTTTTATAAAACAGTTCGCAAGAATCCCTTATTAATTATATAATGTTTGAAAGTGAGTGAGGCTTTTGTCTTCTTTGCCGATATTTATAAAATATATTATCGTATTTTTCGTTTCAATGGTGCCTATTGTTGAACTTAGAGGCGCAATTCCGATAGCGGAAAGCTTAAAGCTAGATATTTTCCTTTATTATCCGATATCTATTATAGGAAATATGCTTCCCGTGCCTGTTATATACCTTTTTGCGAGAAAGGTGCTTTTGTGGGGAAAGGATAAAAAGTTTATCAGTAAATTTTTCACCTGGTGCCTGAAAAAAGGCGAAAAGGGAGGAAAAAAGCTCAAAGAATCCGCCGGAAACAAAGGAATTTTTCTGGCACTTATGATATTCGTGGGAATTCCGCTCCCGGGAACAGGTGCCTGGACAGGAACTTTGGCGGCAAGCTTTTTAAATCTCGATTTTAAAACAAGTATCTGCGCAGTCTCATTGGGAGTTGTGCTTGCGGGAATCATTATGTCGCTCGGCAGCAAAATAGTGGCAGTTTTAGGCTGGATAGGAGTCATTGCCATAATTGCGGCGATACTTTTGATCTCGGTGCTTTGGGTATTTTTCTCAAAAAGGAAAAAATCCCGTTAAAATTCACTGAAATTGAGTTTTAAATTTTAAAATATTACCGCAATTTGCAAAAAATTTAAAAAAACACTTGATTTTTTAAAATAAGGTAGTATAATGTAGTCAATAAAATTGAACAGTCGATAACGAATTGTTAGAGGCGCAAAAGTAAAGAGTAGTTAGCTTTTGGTACTCATTTGCCCATAAAAGCGAAACAAAAGGTGCTTTTGCCGAAACCGGACCGTTAATGAGGCGGAAAGGTTGGGAGTAAGAATAATATTCTTGCTACTGTCGCAACACTTTTGCGGAGTGCTACAAATCGTATTCATAGTTTTTGTTTATGGAAACGGTCAAAGCATTCGGTTTTGACCGTTCTTTTTTATACATTATTTTCGGAGGTATAAAAAATGAAAAGATTACTTGCAATTTTAACAGCCGTTGTTCTCACCGCGTCTCTTATGACCGCGTGCGGAGGAACAAAGAAAGCAAAATCAGGTGTGGAAGACGGTGTTCTCACTGTTGCGATGGAGTGCGCTTATGCGCCTTATAACTGGACTCAGGCAGACGATTCTAACGGCGCCGTTCCGATTAAGGACTCAAAAGAATATGCTAACGGTTACGATATTATGATGGCTAAAAAGATCTGCGAAGCTAACGGTTGGGAACTCGAAGTTGTTCGCCTGGATTGGGATTCACTCGTTCCTGCCGTTCAGACAGGAAAAGTTGACGCGGTAATCGCCGGCCAGTCTATGACAGAGAAAAGAATGAAGCAGGTTGATTTTGCCGGACCTTATATTTACGCAAGCATTGTTTGCATGACTAAAAAGGATTCTAAGTTTGCAAATGCAACTAAACTTTCCGATCTTTCCGGCGGAAAGTGCACTTCACAGCTCGGAACAATTTGGTATGATACCTGCCTGCCGCAGATAAAAGGAGCTGATATTCAGACGGCTCAGGAAACTGCTCCTTCTATGCTTATGGCTCTAGAAACAGGCGCGGTTGACTTTATCTGCACCGATATGCCCACGGCTCAGGGAGCACTTATAGCTTACAGTGATCTTAAGATTCTCGATCTTGAAGATAATTCATTCGATGTTGACGACGGCGATATCAATATCGGTGTATCCGTTAAGAAAGGTAACACCGAACTTAAGGATAAAATAGACAGTGTTTTAAATACTATGACTGCCGATGATTTTAATAAAATTATGGCAGAGGCAACAAAGATTCAGCCTCTCGCACAGTAATTACACAGGAGAATTTTTATGAATAAGCTTGCAGAGCTTTGGAGCGATATTGTCGAATGCTGGTCAAGCAGTTCGTCGCAGTATTTAACAGGAGCTCTTAAAACGATAGAGCTTGCCCTGGTTGCAACCGCTATAGGCTGCATTATAGGGCTCGCCTGCGGAATTATTCAAACCATTCCGTGCGCTAAAAAGGATAATATTTTTAAGAAGATAATATTGGGAATTGTTAAGGCAATTGTTCGAATATATGTTGAAGTGTTCAGAGGAACGCCGATGATCATTCAGGCAATATTTATTTTCTATGCGCTCCCTTATTTTACAGACGGTGCGATAAATTTAGAGGTCACTCTCGCGGCCTACCTCGTTGTTTCGATAAACACGGGCGCTTATATGGCGGAAACCGTGCGCGGAGGAATTATGTCTATCGATATCGGGCAGACAGAGGGTGCCAAGTCTATAGGAATGAACCATTTCAAGACTATGCTCTATGTTATTCTGCCGCAGACTATTCGCAACATTATCCCTCAGATAGGCAACAACCTTATTATTAACATAAAAGATACTTCGGTTATGTTCGTTATAGGTTATGCCGAGTTGTTCGCAGCGCATAAGGCGATCGTCGGAGCGAAATATGTTTATTTCCCGAGCGCGGTTATAACCCTTACTATTTATCTTATTATGACTGTTATCTGCTCTCTTATTTTAAGACTGTGGGAGAAGAAAATGGACGGTCCCGCTAACTTCGATGTTGCTACGACCGACACTCTCGCTCACACCAGCGGAACAATTTCTTATGTTAAAAAGTCTAAAAAGGAGGTAAGATGATGTCGGAACCGATTTTAGAGGTAAAGCATTTATCAAAAACCTTCGGTAAGCATGAGGTGCTTAAAGATATCGATTTTTCCGTGGAAAAGGGCGAAGTCATAAGTATTATAGGCGCGTCGGGATCGGGAAAATCAACCTTGCTCAGATGCATAAATCTTCTCGAAACTCCGTCTTCGGGAGAGGTTTTGTATCACGGAGAAAATATAGAGAAGCTTAAAGGCGGCGAAAGCGCTTACCGCTCGCATGTCGGAATGGTATTTCAGTCCTTTAATCTTTTTAATAATATGACCGCTCTTAAAAACTGTATGGTAGGTCAGATAAAGGTGCTAAAAAGATCCAAAGCCGAGGCTAAGGAAACGGCACTTAAATATCTCGAAAAAGTGGGAATGGCGCCTTATATCAACGCTAAGCCCTCGCAGCTTTCCGGAGGTCAGAAACAGAGGGTGGCAATAGCAAGAGCGCTTGCTATGAATCCCGAAGTCCTGCTTTTTGACGAGCCGACAAGCGCGCTCGATCCGCAAATGGTAGGCGAGGTTCTTGATGTTATGAGAAATCTTGCAAAAGAGGGACTCACGATGATAGTCGTGACCCACGAAATGGCGTTTGCAAAGGATGTTTCATCAAGAGTGGTATTTATGGCTGACGGCGTTATCTGCGAAGAAGGAACACCGGCGGACATATTCGAAAACCCGAAAACGGAAAAAACAAAAGAATTTTTGTCCCGTTATCTTTCAAGATAAAATAATTCAGCTCCGGAAATTTCCGGAGCTGAATTTATTTATATATAAAGTAAAAGCGAAACGAGCGGCATTGAGGCTACCGAAACCAGAGTGCTGACAGCCACTATTTTCCCGGCATACGGAGAATCGCCGCCGTAAAGCTCTGCAAACATCGTGGTCATAGCGGCTGCAGGGGTGGAGCAGAGAATAAGAATAATCGATATTACTTCCTGCCTTATAACGCCGAAGAATAGGAACGGCCTCATAATGCACCACATTATAAACGGGAAAACAAAATGCCGCAAAGCCAAAAATCTGTAAAGATAGCGGTCCTTTAAAACTCCTCTTAAATCAATATCCGCAATTCTCGCTCCTATAACCATCATTGAAGCCGGGGCAACCATATTTTTAAGCACGGTTAAAATATTATAGAAGATTGTAACTGCCGATTTGAGCGCCGACTCCGAGCTTGACGCCATTATATTTTTGATTTCTGCGCCAAGGCCCGAAAAATATATCGCCATTCCGATAAGGATTGAAATTATAGCCGGGTTTACTATTATCTTTTTTAAGGACATATATTTTTTATCGCCCGTATAAAGAAGTCTGCCGAAAGAATATGCAAATGCATTAAACCAAACGGTGTAAGCCGTGGCATAGATCACGAAATCATTTCCCAAAACATCTGCGATAACAGGAATTCCCATATATCCCGCATTTGAGAAAACAACTGCAAACTGCAACACCTTTCTTCTCTTTTCGGGAGCTTTTTTAAAAAGGCAAAGAGAAATAAAACTGAAAACAAGGTGAGTGATCAGCGCAAAAATAAAGGTATATATCACTCCCTCAAAGGTTTCTTTATTAAACTTAATTATAAATCCGTGAATAAAAAGCGCCGACTGCGCGACATATAATACAAGCACCGACAATGATTTTGCAAAATCATCGCCTGCAAGCTTGAATTTTCTAAGCAGAAATCCCGGAATCATAAATAAAAAAAGCGTTACCACCGAAATGAAAAGAAGCGAAGTTTTAACCATATTATCCCCTAAACCCATTATTCAAAATGAAATCCTATCGCAAAGAGCGCGATAGGATTTAAAATTGGCGTTCCCGAGAGGATTTGAACCTCCGACCTACCGCTTAGGAGGCGGTCGCTCTATCCAGCTGAGCTACGGAAACAAATCAAAAATCTGATTATAATTTTAACCTATATTACCTTTAAAGTCAACTATAACTTGTTTTTTGAGGAAAAATTTGATATAATATTAAAACAATTAAAAAGGGGGCAGAATTTTGAAAAAATTTTTAATAAAGCTTAAAAACACTTTTTTGAGCCGTGAATTTCTTGAATTCTGCGCACTCGGAATCGTCAATACTTTTAACGACAGTTTTTTTTCATCCATAGCAAGCCTTTTTGTTCATAAAAATTTAGCCACGATCATAGGTTATGCATGCGGACTTACTATCGCGTTCTTTTTAACCTGCAAGATAATTTTTAAGCACAAGCCCACATTAAAGAGATATTACAGATTTCTTCTTTCTTATATACCTAATTTTATAATTTTTTATTTAGTAACTTTCATTACGATTAATACTCTTAAATTAAGTCAGTTTTGGGGAACTGCTTTAGCCGCTATGGCGGGAGGCCCCGTAACATTCATCTTTATAAAAATATATGCTTTCGGTAAAAAGAAAGTAAAAGATTACGATGAGTGACAATAAAAATACAGGGCGAAAGCTTTAAGCTTTCGCCCTGTATTTTTATATATTCGGAATTATATAAAATTTAAAATCGATATCCTTTTCATTTAAGGTGTAAATTTCAGGCAGCGCCGGGCCGCAGGAGGCGGATCCTATTCCGCTGTCCTTATAGTCAATGCGAAGATGAATATATCCGTCTTTTTTAAGCTTATTGATATGATCTGCTTTTATTAAATCTTCGGCTTTGAATTCGGAAACATTGCACTCAAATGAAGATTCGGCTGAAAACTTCATATTACCTATATTAAGCTCTTTGCAGCCGAAATGATTTCCGTGCTCCTGAGGCCTTATATAATTCACATATTCATTCTCTGCATTGCTCTCATAAAATCCTAAACTTGCGCCTTTATACATATCGCAGTAGCTTTCCTGAGGGCCGTAACCGAAATATGAAAATTCATAAGAGGAAGAGGGGAGAGTGAATTCCATTCCGAATCTTTGGAGATACGGAGCATTATCTCTTATCTTTCCCTTAAAATCATAGGTTATCACTCCGCTTTTATCCGCGCTTATTTTCATTTCATATCTTAAATAAGGAAGTCTTGAAATTCCTGCAAGCGAGCCTTTTACAATTATTTTATTATTTTTAACCACTGCCGAGTAAATTTTTGAAAACTGCTCTTCAAGGCTTTCGCCGTCGTGTACCCAAAGCCTTTTTGCGTTTCTTTCGTTATCGGTATAGACTCTGAGTGCAGATAATACGGGCGGCTTTACTATCTGTTTTTTGCCCATTATCTCGATATCCGAAAAATTGCCCGACGATCTTTGAAATGTGTATTTAAAATTATCGCCTTTAAATATTATCTCGCTTTCGGTTTCAAAAGTTTCGCAGAAAGTATTTGAAATTTCGGGTTTAATTTTTTCAAAATCGAGCAGATGCTGAGTTACTGCATATTCATTATCGTCTTTTAAAAGCCTTACGGTTAAATATGCGCCGAGGCTTGCTTTGATTTTTGGAATTTCAATTTTTATTTCTGCTTTTTCGTGAGGTGCAACATCAACTTTGCAGATCTTTTTTTCCGGAATTTCTTTATCCGCGCCTATCTCCGTTACAAGTTCAAAATCACTTAAATTTGTAAAATCAAATCGGTTTAAAACAGTTAAAATTCCGTTTTCAAACTCGGTTTTCAAAGGCTGAAAAGCGGTTTTTATCTCTAATGAGCCGGCTTTTAAGGAGCGGTCGTAAAACACCATTCCGTCACAGCAGAAATTTCCGTCATTTGTGAGCTCGCCTTCAAAATCGCCGCCGTAACAGGGAACGCCGTTTTTATCAAACGCCGTATGATCCGCCCACTCCCAAACGCAGCCGCCGATAAGCTTATCGGAAGACTCGAAAAGCTCGTCATAATCGCATACCCCTCCGGGGCTGTTGCCCATAGCGTGGGCATATTCGCAGAAAAATACCGGCATATTTATCTCTTTATTTTCTATAAATTCCCCGATTATCTGGGAGCTTGGATACATCCAGGAAAAAATATCTGCCCGTCGAGCGATCGAATAATCGCCTTCCGCTCTGGCGCGGCGGCTTGCGTCCTCGCAGTGAATCAGTCTGCCGTCATTAAGCGCACGCAGATACTCTATCATTTTTTCGTGATTTACTCCGTGGCCGCTTTCGTTACCCGTTGACCACATTATAATACAGCCGTAATTTTTATAATACTCCGCCGCTCTTTTCATTCTTTCAACGAATTCTTTTTCCCATTTAGGATCTTGGCATAACCAGGCGGGATCCTCAACATCGAAATGATAAGGCCTATAGGGCAGGCGGTAGAGCGCGCCGTGAGATTCAATGTCGGTTTCAAGTATCACATAAAATCCAAGCTCTTCGCATTTTTCCATAAAAAACGGGGTTGGTGGATAGTGAGAAGTCCTGATACAGTTGATATTAAGCTTTTTCATAAGCTTAAGGTCGTAAAGAAGCGAATTGTTGTCCTGCGCCCAGCCTTTTGTCGCGTCGGTATCGTGGTGGTTTACTCCGTGGAGCTTAACCTTTGTGCCGTTTATCAGCAGAGCAAAGGTATCTGAAATTTCGATAGTTCTAAAAAGAGTGTGAAGTGTGATTTCTTCGCCGTTTCTTTTTAAAACTACTTTATATCTATAAGGCTTTTCGGCGTTCCAAAATATAGGCTCTTCTATCTTAAATTCCACCTTTTCGCCTTTTGCAGACGCTAAAAGCTTATCGCTGTTATCAAAAAGCTCAAATTCGCAGTCTTTTTTTGCATTGACATAAACGCTGTTTCCTCTAGTATAAACTTCGGGATCCACGATATGATCCTCAGGTCTTAAAAGCAGATAGCAGTCCCTGAAAATTCCGTTGCACCGGAACTCATCTTGATCCTCAAGATAGCTGCCGCAGCACCATTTATAAACCTTTACTCTTATAGTATTTTTGCCCTTGTTAACAAATTTTGAAATATCAAATTCAGCAGGCAGGTGGCTGCCCTGAGTAAAGCCGACATAACTGCCGTTAACATATATCTCGCCTAATGAAGAAACGCCTTCCAAAACAAAATATGTCTTTCCAATGATATTTTTTATTTCAAAATCTCTTTCATAGACGGCACAGGGATTGATATCGGGAACATACGGCGGATCATAGGGAAAAGGATATCTCGCATTAGTATAATTCGGGTTTTCGGCACCCGAATTCTGCCAGCAGGAAGGCACCGTGACCTTATTTTCGAATTTAACGGTTTCGCTTTCTTTTTCATCGCTGAAATAGGCGAATTTCCACTCGCCGTTAAGCAAAATATATTCGGATATACCGCCGGGGATATAATAACTCCGGGGTTGGAGTCTGTTTTCACTTGTTTTTAATGGATTTTCATAATAGCGCATAAAAATTCTCCCTAAAAAGATTTAAGAACCTCATAAAGTCTTGAAACGGGCAGACCGACGACATTATAATAATCACCCTTAATTTTCTCAACGAAAAGAGCGCCCTTATCCTGTATGCCGTAACTTCCCGCTTTATCAAGCGGATTCGAATTTTCGATATAATCTCTTATCTCGTTAATCGAGAGTGTTCTGAATTTAACGGCGGTTTTAACGCTGAATGATTTTTTAACTTCCCCTTTTATCACCGCACAACCTGTTATCACGAAATGCTCTTTTCCCGAAAGGGAGAGGAGCATTTTTTCGGCTTCCCGCTTATCTTTCGGCTTGCCGAGAAGTTTTTTATCGAGAAATACTGCGGTGTCCGCCCCGATCACGGTATCTTCCGGGTGAAAAACCGCGACCGCCTCCGCTTTTTTAAGCGCAAGGAATTCGGGAGCTTTTAAAATATCTAGAACATCGGGGATAATTTCCGGAATATTTTCCGATATACACGAAAAATCCTCGGTTATAAGCTTTAAAAGAGTTTTTCTTCGGGGACTTAATGAGGCTAAAATAATACCCATTATTTTATAGCCTTGCTTTCTTTTTGAATAACATCATGCGCTCCGCCCTCTACGATACTCGTTGCGCTTACTAATGTTAATTTTGCTTTTTTCTGCAGTTCATCAATGCTTAAAGCTCCGCAGTTGCACATAGTGGACTTTACCTTGCTGAGCGTTACTTCAACATTATCTTTAAGTTTACCGGCATACGGAACATAGGAATCAACGCCCTCTTCGAAAGAAAGCTTTTTATCGCCTCCGAGGTCATAGCGCTGCCAATTTCTCGCGCGGTTGGAGCCCTCGCCCCAATATTCTTTATAATAGGTACCACCTATATTTACCTTATTTGTCGGGCTTTCATCAAATCTTGCAAAATATCTTCCGAGCATAATAAAATCGGCACCCATAGCTAAAGCTAAGGTGATGTGGTGATCGTAAACTATTCCGCCGTCAGAGCAGACAGGAACATAAATGCCTGTTTCCTTAAAATATTCATCTCTCGCTTTGCAGACTTCGATAAGCGCCGTTGCCTGGCCTCTGCCGATACCTTTTGTTTCGCGGGTAATGCAGATAGAGCCTCCGCCTATTCCCACTTTTACGAAATCCGCTCCGCATTCGGCTAAGAATCTGAAGCCCTCTGCGTCTACCACATTACCTGCTCCGACTTTTACCGTATCGCCGTAGGTATCTCTTATCCATTTAATAGTGAATTTCTGCCAATCGGAAAAGCCCTCGGAGGAATCTATGCAAAGCACATCGGCTCCGGCGCTTACAAGTGCAGGTACGCGCTGCTCATAATCTCTTGTGTTTATTCCCGCTCCGACAACATATCTTTTAGAAGAGTCTAAAAGCTCGTTCGGGTTTTGCTTATGGGTATCGTAGTCTTTTCTGAAAACAAAGCAGCAAAGCCTGTTTTTATCGTCGATTATAGGAAGAGAATTAAGCTTATTATCCCAGATAATATCGTTTGCCTCTTTAAGCGAGGTGCCCTCGGGAGCTGTTATGAGCTTTGAAAAGGGAGTCATAAAATTCTTTACCTTTTCATCGCTTGACATTCGGCTCACCCTGTAGTCGCGGCTTGTAACTATGCCTAAAAGCTCGCCTTTTTCCGTTCCGTCGCTGGTTACCGCAACCGTGGAGTGGCCTGTTTCTTCTTTAAGCTTTAAAATATCTGCGAGAGTGCCCTCGGGAGAAATGTTAGAGTCGCTTTTAACAAAGCCTGCTTTATAGGATTTTGCACGACTTACCATTGCCGCCTCGTCTTCAATAGACTGCGAGCCGTAAATAAAAGAAACTCCGCCCTCTGTAGCCAAAGCGACGGCAAGCTTATCGCCTGAAACCGACTGCATTATAGCAGATACGAGCGGAATATTCATAACTATCGGGCATTTTTCACCCTTTTTGAATTTTACAAGCGGAGTTTTCAAAGTTACATTCGCCGGAACACAGTCTTTTGAAGAGTAACCGGGAATGAGTAGATATTCGTTAAAAGTGTGGGATTGTTCGTTGATAAAAATAGCCATTTCAAAAACTCCTTTTAAATATTTTTATAATTCTACCAAAACGCCGTGAATATGTCAATAACAAAATTGGCGCGGTGAAAAATCACACCGCACCGAATAAAATTATTTTGCTCTCTTCATTAAAAACCACAAAAACGTTAAAATTTCAAGAACGCCTGCCACGGCAAAAATCAGGTTAAGCGACTGAACTCCGCCCGTGAAATAAGTGATAATAATATAAATGCAGGAAACGACCGACCATATAATCGCCGATACAGATAGAAATTTGCACAGCTTATTCCACCAAAGGCAGGAAAACACAGTGAAAACTATTGAGCTTATCGGGAAAGCATAAACGAAAAACTGCCAGCTCGGGAAATTGTGAAGGCTTAAGCTGAAAACAAAATAAAGAATAGTTGCGATTAACCAAACCAGACCTGCCGAGAGCGCAGTGATTATAATTTTATTGCGGTAAAGAATAGGTCTTTTTATTTTCTTTTCGCCGATCATATCGTCAACAGTTACGCCGAAAAGATCGGCAATGCAGGCGATAATATAAAGATCGGGCAGCCCCTCTCCTCTTTCCCACTTTGATACCGATTTATCGGAATAATTGAGTTTTGCGGCAAGCTCGAGCTGAGTGAGTCCGAGGTCGCGGCGGTAACAAGCAAGATTATGAGAAAAATTTTCCCGTATCTTTTCTTCGGTTATTTCCATAAAAGATCTCCGTTCGTTTCGTTAAGATTGATGATAGCGCGCCCAAGGCCCGCGGCATAATTAAGTGTGTTTCTGGTTCCTCCGGATTTTCCGTCGTACCAGGTGAGCACATAGTCGCTCATTCGTACCATAAGTTCGTTCCTCCGCTGATAGCAGCGGTCAAAATAAACGTCAGACATTAAAATAGCCTCATCGGCATTTTCAAGCAGACGGTCATATCTCTTTTTCCATTCTCCTGTGAAAGTTTCAGACTGGCCTTTAAACGGTAATACCGCTGTGAGCCTTATAAGCGCCCTGTCCTTATAAGCATTTTTAAGCAACAGCACCGATTCTCCGCAGAGAATATCGAAGCCCATCGCCATTCCGCAGTAAAAATTAAAACAATTATCATTCGCAAGATCAAATAGAGTGGATAGAATGGAGTTTGACAATTCAATGAATTCTTTATTGTTTTCTTTAAACGGGAAAGGGAACTTAAAAGGTCTATAGCCTGTGAAGCAACAGGAAGCAAACCCTTCGTTCATAATACACCTCTTGCAATAATAATTTTGCGGTGATCCGATATTATAATAACATATTAATAAATTTATTTCAATGAATAAAATTTAAACTTTACGGTTGACTTTAAAAAGAATTTGATTTATTATAATTACAATATTGCGGCGGGAGCTGATTTTTATAGACGCTATAGATTTGAAACTGATAACTTTGCTTCAGAAAAACGCGAGAACTCCTTTAAAAGAGCTTGCAAAGCAGGTTTATTTATCCTCTCCGGCAACTGCCGCGAGAATAGAGCGATTGGAAAAAGACGGAATAATTTCTTCTTATGAGGCAAAGATCGATCTGAAAACGGTTGGACTGCCTATCACAGCTTTTATTAACCTTGATTTAGAGCCTGAGCAAAAGCCATCTTTTTATCCTTTTATAAGAAAACACCCTAATGTGATAGAATGTTCCTGTGTAACGGGCAGATATTCTCAGCTTATAAAGGTCGCTTTTGAAAGCACCGAGGCTCTTGATACTTTTATCGGTGAGCTCAATGCTTTCGGCCATACCGAAACGCAGATAGCCTTTTCCACTCCCAAGCCTCCTACGGGGATAGGTCTTGAAGAAATAGAAACCGCAAAGCTTGAAAAAGAAGAAGAAAATAAAAGCGGTACGGTTTGATTTTATTTAATACCCGGCTCTTTAAATTAAGAGCCGGGTATTTTTATTTGTCTGTGACAAAGTAAACCCCCTGCTCTGCAGGGGAGGAAAGAATAGCTTTTAGCAAGGAGTAGAGTAGACACG
>CAKSGV010000027.1 GCA_934454845.1 uncultured Eubacteriales bacterium
CTTGAAAATTCGGTCCGATTTTCCAACAAAGCAGGTTGTATCGCTTAAATACAACCCGCTTTGTCTACAGTCTGAAACAGTCTGCCTCTTTAAAAAGAGGTAGACTGTTTGATTTTTTATTACTGATTTGCGTTTCCTTTGACTCTAAGCCTTGCAATATTTTTTGCAAGCATAAGCTGAGTGGACTTATATTCTCTGTAGCTCTGCTTTTGAAGCATAGCTTCTTTAGCCTCATCCGCGGCTATTTTTGCCCTTATTTCATCTATCTGATCGGGCCTTTCGGCGGAATCCGTGAGCACTAAGACTTCGCCGTTTTCAATTTTGCAGAGTCCTGCGGAAACAGCTGCTATTTCATTGCTTGAACCGGGTTTTCTGTAAGTAAGAGTTCCCGGGACAAGAGCGGTTATAGTATTGCTGTGGTCGGCCAGAATTCCATACTGCCCGGAGGATGTGGGAATTATCAGTGACTCACATTCCCCGTCATAAAAAGTTTTATCCGCAGCAAGGATATGAACTTTAAAACTTTTCATTTCAATTATTCCTTTTCAAGTTCTTTTGCCTTTTTGATAACATCTTCAAATGTGCCGACATTATAAAAAGCTGCTTCCGGATAAATATCCGCTTCTCCGCTCAAAATTGCTTTAAAACCCTTAACAGTTTCGCTTATGGGGACATAAACGCCTTTAATACCTGTAAACTTTTCAGCAACGCTCATAGGCTGAGATAGAAATCTCTGCATTTTTCTTGCTCTTGTAACAGTGATTTTATCTTCTTCGGAAAGTTCGTCTATTCCCAAAATGGCTATAATATCCTGAAGCTCGTTATATTTCTGCAAAGTCTCCTGAACTTTTCTTGCCACTTCATAATGCTCGGATCCCACAATATCTTCTTCAAGAATTCTTGATGTGCTTGAAAGCGGATCAACAGCCGGATAAATTCCCTGCTCGGCTATTTTTCTGCTTAATACCGTGGTAGCATCAAGATGAGTAAAAGTAGTGGCAGGAGCAGGATCGGTAAGATCGTCTGCAGGGACATATACCGCCTGAACGGATGTAACGGAACCTTTTTTAGTGGAAGTTATCCTTTCCTGCAAAGCTCCCATTTCGTCTGCAAGAGTAGGCTGATATCCGACTGCCGACGGCATTCTGCCGAGCAATGTGGATACCTCGCTGCCCGCCTGAACAAATCTGAAAATATTATCGATAAAGAGCAAAACATCCTTATTCTGTTCTTCACGGAAATACTCAGCCATAGTAAGCCCTGAGAGGGCGACTCTCATTCTTACTCCCGGCGCCTCATTCATCTGACCGAACACAAGCGCTGTTTTATCAGAAACTCCGCTTTCTTTCATTTCATAAAAAAGGTCGTTACCCTCGCGGCTTCTTTCGCCGACTCCTGTGAAAACGGAATAGCCGCCGTGTTTTACCGCCACATTATGAATAAGCTCCTGAATAAGCACGGTCTTTCCTACTCCCGCGCCTCCGAAAAGACCTATCTTTCCGCCTTTTGGATAAGGCTCTAAAAGGTCGATAACTTTAATTCCGGTTTCAAGAATTTCAGCCGCCGGCTTCTGCTCATCGAAGCCGGGAGCCTTTCTGTGTATTTCCCATTTCGGAACGCTTTTATCAAGTTCCTCGCCGCCGTCGATAGGCTCGCCCAAAACATTGAACATACGCCCCAAAGTCGCGTCGCCCACAGGCACGGAAATTCCGTGGCCCAAAGCGGTGACTTTCATACCCCTGGCAAGACCTTCGCTTGCTCCTAAAAGAATGCATCTGACAGTATCGTTGCCGATATGAGAAGCTACCTCCATTATTCTTTTTTCATTATCCAGCTCAACGCTTAAAGCTTCCTTGATTTTTGGAAGTTCTCTGTGAGGAAACCTGCAATCGATAACAGGTCCGGATATTTCCGATATTCTTCCCTTTATCACTGAAGATCCGCCTTTCTGCCGATATTTTTCATTTTACTTTTTTTCTGCGCTTTGGCACCTGAGGAAACCTCTGTTATTTCCTGCGTTATAGTTGCCTGCCTGAGACGGTTATACTCAACCGAAAGGTCGTTTAAAATTTCCTGCGCGTTTTGATTTGCGGAATTCATAGCATTCATTCTTGAGCTTTGCTCAGAGCAAAAGCTGTCTATCAAAGCGCTGTAAATATATCCTGAAATATAGCTTGGTATTATATTATCAAGTACATCATTCACAGACGGTGAAAATTCAAACGGATTTTCACCCGAAACATTTTCTCCTGAAGAAGAAAATGTTTTTTTATGAAAAGGCAGGAGCCTGAAATTTATAACGCTTTCGAACATTCCGTTTTTTATATCAGTATAAATAACATAAATTTTCTGAGCCTCACCCTTATCATAAAGCTTAAGCAAAACCTGCGTTATTTCCCTTGCTCTTTGCATTGTTGGATTTTGAGCGGTGTAAATAAAACTCTGTTCAATAGGGATATTTCTATGCGCAAAGTATCTTCTGCCATACTCTCCAACGACAAAAAGCTTAGTATCTCTATGATAATTTAAAAGCTTTTCCGCCTCTTTAATAACATTTTGGTTATACATTCCGGCAAGGCCTTTATCGGCGGTTATAACCAAAGCGGCATAAGGCCCTTTTAGCTCAGGCATTCCCTCTTCAGGGTAAAAATACTTACTGTCAACCGTTTTCACATTTCTGAAAATTCGCTTTATCTCGATTTGAAGCTCGTTAAAATAAGGCCTGGTTCTGTCAAGATCAGCCTTTGCCTTCCGCATTTTAGTAGAAGCGATAAGATACATAGCATTAGTTATTTTCTGCGTATCTTTAACGCTTTTAATATGGCTTTTTATTTCCTTTGCGTTTGCCATGTATCCTCACCGCCTTTTTATGATTTTTTAAGAAACTCTTTTGCCTTAGTTGCAATCAGTTTTGTATCTTCGTCTGAAAGCTCGCCTGTTTCGTCTATTTTATCGCAAAGACTTAACTGCGTGCTTTCAAAGTACTTAATGAGCTTATCTGCATAATCCGGAACCTCTTTTACAGGCACATCGGAAAATGCTTTTGAAAGCGCGGAAACAAGCAAAATTACCTGCTGATGCTCCTGATAAGGATGATATTGCTTTTGCTTTAGTAGCTGCATAAGGTCTTCGCCGTAATGAAGCTGTCTTTTAGTGGTTTCGTCAAGATCGCTCGAAAACTGCATAAAGACTTCCATTTCCCTATACTGTGCAAGATCAAGTCTAATTGCTCCGGTCGCTTTTTTCATAGCCTTTGTTTGAGCGGCGCCTCCGACTCTGGAAACAGAAAGTCCGACATTTACTGCCGGTCTTTGGCCGGCAAAGAAAAGGTCGCTTTCGAGGAATATCTGACCGTCGGTTATAGAAATAATATTCGTGGGAATATAGGCGGATACATCCCCTGCCTGAGTTTCTACGATAGGAAGAGCAGTCATACTGCCCCCACCCAAATTTTCGCTTAAATGCGCCGATCTTTCAAGGAGCCTTGAATGGAGATAGAATACATCTCCGGGATAAGCTTCTCTTCCCGGTGAGCGCTCAAGCAAAAGACTTAAAGTTCTGTAAGCTATTGCATGCTTTGAAAGATCGTCATAAACGATAAGGACATCTTTTCCGTTTTCCATAAAATATTCTGCAATAGCGCATCCGGAATAAGGAGCAATATATTGAAGCGGCGCGGAATCGCTTGCAGAGGCGTTTACTATAACCGTGTAATACAAAGCGTCTTTTGATTTGAGAACTTCTGCAAGTTGAGCTACCGAAGATGCTTTCTGTCCGATAGCTACATACACGCAGATGACATTTTTGTCTTTCTGATTAAGGATAGTATCAAGTGCAATAGCCGTTTTACCGGTCTGCCTGTCGCCTATAATAAGTTCTCTTTGACCTCTGCCTATAGGAAACATAGAATCTATTGCAAGAAGTCCTGTTTCAAGCGGTTTGTTTACAGGCTGCCTGTCTATAATTCCAGGCGCCTTTTTCTCAATAGGATAGTAACCGTCTTCAAAAATAGGACCTTTACCGTCGATAGGCTCGCCTAATGCGTCAACAATTCTTCCGAGCATTTTTTTGCCCACGGGAACTCCGGCTGTTTTAAAGCTTCTTTTAACCAAGCTGCCCTCGGTTATTTCCTCTTCGTCGCCGAAAATAACGCAGCCTACACTGTCCTCTTTAAGGTCAAGCACCATTCCTTTTATTCCGTGCTCGAATATAAGTATTTCGCCGTACTTTACATTTTCAAGACCGCTTACTGTAGCAATTCCGTCACCGACGGTAAGAACAGAGCCTATCTCTTCGCTTTCGGCTGCAGGCTTGAAACTTTCGGCAGTTTCTTTTATCAAAGGAATTATTTTATCCTGATTTTTTATGGCGGCAAATATCTTTTCTTTAAGCTGTCTGCCTATTCCGGCAGGGCTCCAATCGATAATTTCCTCCGATACAAACTCGCCTGATTTTTTGCATATTTCGATTACAAATCCGTCTTTGTAATACTCATCTTTTAAAAAAGTAAGCTCGGATAAAGGACCGTATTTTTCTTCTAAGAAAGCTTTTAAATCCTCGGTTTGCTTAGTTTCGGGCTCTTTATAATATCTTATTCTTGCCCTAATAGGTAGATTTGTCAAAATCATCACTCTTTTCCGGCGGTTTTCAAAAAGTCGTCAATTGCATCGCCGCTTTTTGCCGAAACCGCTTCATCAATAGCGTCGGAAACGATCTTTTCAATCTCGGCGTTAGCCTCGTTTAATATCTTTTCTTTTTCTTCCATTGCTTCCGATTTTGCGGATTCAATTATTTTCTGCTTTTGAGCCTCGGCTTTTAAAAGCTCCGATTCGGCGGATTTTTTGGCACTGTTTGCCGCCTCTGATTTAATTTTTTCAGCCTCGGCTTGTGCAAGCTCAAGCTTTTTTAAATACTCGGCTTCCTTTTCCTTGGCGCTTTTGAGTTTATCTGCGGCGTCTTCATCCATTTTTTTATAATACTCTGTTCTCTTATCCATAAATTTCTTTACGGGTTTATAAAGCAAAAACCAAAGTCCGCCTGCGAGTATTATAAAATTGAAAATATGAAGCAATATCTGCTGCCAATCGATATTTAAAGGGATACTCATTTTATCTCCACCTTTTTACAGAACAAATATGACAAGTATCGCAATAATCAAAGCATAAATAATAGCTGTTTCGATAAATACAAGGCCGAGCATAAGGCTGGTTCTTATCTTGCCCTCCGCTTCAGGCTGACGGGAAATTCCCTCTACAGACTTTGAAATTGCAAGAGCCATTCCGATAGCGCCGCTTGCCGCAACTATACCTATACAAACAGCCGCGGCTATCGCTTTAGAGGCTGTTGTATTATCCTCTTCCTGTGACGACTGCGAGGTTGTGACCGCAGTTTCGCTTTGCTCTGAAGAGGTATCGGTTGCAGCAAAAGCTGAAATACCTGCAAATACGCAGATGATCATTGCAAATAGGACTGTAAGTAATGATTTTTTTAACTCTTTTTTCATAATATTTTCCTCCGGAATGAAAATTTAATTTTTTGATTTTATTTTTTTAACAGAAGGCTTTGAAACCTCACCGTAGAAAAGAGCTGTCAGCATTGTTAAAACATAGGTTTGAATAAGTGCATGAAGCAGTGTGAACATCACACCGACAGCCACCGGCAGAACAAAGCTTAAATTTATCGAATAATATACAAGTTCTGTTACAAGCAGACCGCTGAGCAATGCACCGAACAGTCTGAAACTCATTGAAATCGGAAGAGAAAATTCTTTTAAGCTTTTTCCTATTCCTTTTATACCGTTGCCTGCAATCGAGCCTCCTATTATCATAAGATATGAGAAAACTCCGAGCGCTATAGCAGCATTAATATCCGAGAGGGGCGCAGGCAAAGATATCGATCTTCCTTCTGTGGTAACATCCTGCAAACCGAACAGCTCAAACAAAGTTCCCATAAAAATATAAGTTCCTGCCGAAAATACATAAGCGCCTAAGAAAACATTTCTGTGAGGGCTGTTTGATTTAGCGAGATTATCAAAAAAACCCACAGCCTCTTCAAGCAAAAGCTGAAACTTCCCGGGAATAAGTTTAAATCGCGGAATCACAAAAATTCTTATCAGCAATGCCGAAACAAGTAATATCCCCGTAACCGTAACCGCGGAAATAAACGACGGATTAACATCTTTTAAACCGAAAAAACTGATTTTATTGGTTTCGTGCAAAACGGCATCGCGCATAACCTCTTTTATCGATTCCTTTTCTCCGGCAGATTTACCGATGAGCAGTGCAAGAAAAGCAAACAACACTATACTGAAAATCCAAATCAAAAAACCGATTGTTTTTTTCTTTTTCATAAGCATCTATCCTTTCTTTACAAACATTATATTAAAGCTTACTGCTAAAAACAAGCAGCAAATCCAAATTGCTTTTTTCCCTATGATTCTCGTTACACAGCACCCTATCCCTGCTCCGACGGCAAAAATCAAAATAACGGAAAAATAAATCAATGCCTTTTTGATAAAATGCTTTTCCCCTGTTTTTATATAAGTTATTAAGGCCTCGGTTGCATTTCTCATATTGCCTATACACATTGTGCTGGCATAAACATGGCCTCTTACAGTCGGAAAAGTTTGAATCTGCATTGCGCAAACAAATGAAACTATCGCATTCGCGCTTAAATCAAACTTATGCGGCATAAATCCCACCGAAAACAGAAAAATTATTTCAAATAAAAGGACAGTCTGCCTCCAGTGAAGCTTCTTGGAATACTTAAAATAAATTTTCATAACTTCCGCGGCAGCCGTTCCGATTAAGAAAAATAGAATAGGCACAAAATATTTTAGACTCGATTTAATCTCGCCCTTAAAAAGACCGGTGGAAAGCAGAACTATATTTCCTGTCTGAGCATTGGCAAAAACTCCGCCTCTTGAGCAATAAGTGTAAGCATCTTGAAATCCACCGGAAAGAATAATAAATACAGCTGTTATAAAAGCTTCCGACATCTGAGTTTCTTTATGCTTTGTTGTTTCCAAATTTATCCGCCTCCAAGTCCTCTTTTGCCTATTATATAATGTGCTTGACTTTTCGGAATATTAGTATTATAATTCAAAAGCAAATATATGTAAAATCTATAAATGATATGTTTGATATACTTTTATGATATTATAAAAAATGGGGGGTGAAAAAGATATGTATATCAATTATGATTATTACAGAATTTTTTATTTTGTCGCAAAATACGGCAGCGTCTCCCAGGCAGCCAAGCATTTGCTTAACAATCAGCCCAATTTAACAAGAACGATTAAAAACCTTGAAAGCGAATTGGGATGTCCCCTGTTTTCAAGAACAAACCGCGGAATGAAGCTTACTCCGGAAGGCGAAAAGCTTTACGGTCACATAAAAATCGCTCTTAAACACATTGAAGCCGGCGAAGATGAGATAACAGATGTTAAGAACTTGCAAAGCGGAACGGTTTCTGTGGCGGCGAGCGAGGTTGCTTTCAGGTGTTTGCTTTTACCTGTACTTAAAAAATTCAGGGCATTATATCCGGGGATAAAAATAAAAATAAGCGACCATTCAACTCCTCAGGCAATATCCGCGCTCAAAGAAAGAATGGCCGATCTTGCTGTTGTGACCACTCCGACTGTAAGAACAGGTTCTCTTTCGCAAATCGGTATAAAGACGATAAAAGAAGTTGCGGTATGTCCGGAAGTATTTTCCGAATTTAAAGATATAAAGGTATCTTTAAAGGAATTAACGACCAGACCGCTTGTTGCGCTGGGGAGCGATACAAAATCTTATGAATTTTATTCAAACTTTTTTTCTTCTCACGGGTTTTCTTATCAACCTGATATTGAAGTTTTATCTGCAGATCAAATACTGCCGATGGTTAAAGCCGGGCTCGGCATCGGCTTTGTGCCGGAAGAATTTTTAAACGGGGTAACGGGAGTTTATATAATCAATCTTAAAGAGCAGATACCGAACAGGAAAATCTGTATAATAAAAAGGAAAGAGCAGCCTTTGAGCGTTGCGGCGGGAAAGCTTGAAGAAATGCTGCTTAGCGAAACATAACACATACTTTAAAAAGGAAGGAAATTAAAATGTCTTCTTATTATATTCTCTACAATCCTATTGCCGCAAACAGTCACGGAAAAGAAAAATCCCTGGCGCTGAAAAATATTTTAAAAGGTGAAAACTTTGTTTTTGAGGATATCACATCTGTGATAAACTATTACAATTTTTTTGCAAAACTTGATCCTGATGATAAAATAGTTATCGCCGGCGGTGACGGAACACTTAACAGATTTATCAATTCTACCGACGGAATGGATATTAAAAACGATATATATTATTATGCTGCCGGTAGCGGAAACGATTTTTTCAGAGATATCAAAGCGGAAGATAAAAAATCGAATTACTGCATTTTAAATAAATATATTGAAAATCTGCCAACCGTTGAAGTTAAAGGTAAAAAATATAAGTTTTTAAACGGCATAGGCTTCGGGATAGACGGTTACTGCTGCGAAGTGGGAGACGAAATGAGAAAAGCTGTTTCGGATTCGAATGAAATCAACTATACATCTATCGCCATAAAAGGATTACTTTTCAAATACAAGCCTACAGATGCCGAAATCATCGCTGACGGAGTTACATATAAATTCAAAAATGTTTGGCTTGCTCCTACAATGAACGGCAGGTTTTACGGCGGCGGAATGATGCCTGCTCCCGAACAAGACAGATTAAACAATAAAACTGTTTCGACAATGATAATGCATTCATCGGGAAAATTAAAAACCCTTATGATATTCCCCTCTATTTTTAAAGGAAAACATATAAAACACACAGATAAAGTCTCTGTTATTACAGGCAAAGAAATAACCGTTAAGTTTAATGAACCGCGAGCCTTACAGATAGACGGGGAAACAATTAAAAATGTCATTTCTTATTCTGTTTTTGCCCCGATTATATCTGCCGAAAGAGAAAACAAAAAAGTTGACATCAAAGCTGAAATATGATAAAATATCTTAAAATCTGACACCGAAATTACATTGAGGTGAAAGACGCGAATTTAATATCAGCCTTAAAACCAAGGCTTGTTTTGCCGCGTTCGATTCAGAATGCGGCATTTTTTTATAAAAAGGAGCTTGAGAAAATTTGAAAACCCGAATTGCACTTATAGGAATTATCGTGGAAAACACCGGAAAAACAGAAGAATTAAATGCTCTTTTGCATGAATACGGGAAATTTATTATAGGAAGAATGGGCCTTCCTTATCGTGAAAAACGCATAAGCATTATAAGCGTTGTGTTAGATGCTCCTCAGGATACAATTTCCGCCCTATCGGGAAAGCTGGGGAAAATAGACGGATTGAGAGTAAAAACAATTTATTCGGGTGTTGAAACCGATGAATAATGCAATCAAACTTTTAGACAAGCTTTTTACAACTAAAACGCTTGATATTGAAGAGTATGAACATTTGATTTCAGCTCAAAGCGAAGAAACGGTACAATATGCAAAACAGCTTGCAGATGAATTAAGGCGCGCCTATTACTCAAACGAAATTTTTGTTAGAGGCTTAATAGAAATAGGAAATGTCTGCAAAAACGATTGCTTTTATTGCGGAATAAGAAAATCAAATAAAAACTGCGATAGATATATTCTTTCAAAAGAGCAAATACTTAACTGCTGCAAAGAAGGTTACGCTTTGGGCTTCAGAACTTTTGTGTTGCAAGGCGGAGAAAATGTTATAAGCGTGAATAATATATGTGCAATCGTAAAAAGCATAAAATCGCTTTATCCCGACTGCGCGGTGACTCTTTCTCTCGGAGAATATGAGAAAGAAGATTATGAGAAGATGTATAACTCCGGAGCCGACAGATATCTTTTGCGGCACGAAACTGCAGACGAGGATCACTATTCTCTTTTACACCCTGAAAATATGAATCTCAGCCACAGAATAAACTGCCTTAAAAATCTAAAAGAAATTGGCTTTGCGGTAGGTTGCGGATTTATGGTCGGCTCCCCCTATCAAACTGCAGAAACTTTAGCGAAAGATTTAAAATTTATTGAAGAGTTTTCGCCGGATATGTGCGGAATAGGCCCGTTTATTCCTCATAAGAACACTCCCTTTAAGGATTTTAAAGCAGGAGATTTACATCAAACTCTATACCTTCTTTCACTCATAAGAATTATAAAGCCCAATATTTTACTTCCCGCAACCACTGCTTTAGGCACAATTTCTCCAAAAGGGCGAGAAATGGGAATCGAGGCGGGCGCAAATGTGGTTATGCCGAATTTATCGCCCGTATCAGTAAGAAAAAAATACGAGCTTTATGATAATAAGATCTGCACAGGCGAGGAATCGGCCCAGTGCAGGGAATGCTTAAGCGCAAGAATGAGATCCGTCGGTTTTAAAATAGTTACAGACCGCGGAGATTTAAGAAAAGAAAGGAATTTTTAAAATGGCAATTTATGATCCGAAATCTTTAAAAGCAGAGGAATTTATTAATGATGAGGAAATAAGAGAAACTTTAAAATACGCTCAGGAAAACAAAAATAATATCGAGCTTATTGATTCTCTTCTTGAAAAGGCAAGACCTAAGAAAAACGGGAACGGCGTTACCTGCGCAGGGCTTACCCACAGAGAGGCGAGCGTTCTTTTAGCCTGCGAAATACCTGAAAAGATCGAGGAAATGTATAAGCTGGCAAATGAAATCAAGCTTGCTTTTTACGGCAACCGAATAGTAATGTTTGCTCCTCTTTATCTTTCAAACTACTGCGTGAACGGCTGCGTTTACTGTCCATATCATATGAAAAACAAGCATATAGCGCGAAAGAAGCTTACTCAGGAAGAGATAAAAAAAGAGGTTATAGCTTTACAGGATATGGGGCATAAAAGGCTTGCGATCGAAGCGGGAGAAGATCCGGTAAACAATCCTATAGAATACATACTTGAATGTATAAATACGATTTATTCAGTACACCACAAAAACGGCGACATAAGAAGAGTAAATGTAAATATCGCCGCAACTACGGTTGAAAACTACAGAAAGTTAAAAGAAGCAGGTATAGGCACCTATATTCTTTTCCAGGAAACCTACAACAAAAAAAGCTATTTGGAGCTTCACCCCACAGGCCCAAAACACGATTATGATTATCACACGGAAGCAATGGACAGGGCTATGGAAGGCGGAATAGACGATGTGGGATTAGGCGTTCTTTTCGGTCTTGAGGGATATATGTATGAATTTGCAGGTCTTTTAATTCACGCGGAGCATTTAGAGGCTGTTCACGGAGTAGGACCTCACACGATAAGCGTGCCGAGAATCAAAAGAGCCGACGATATAGACCCCGGCGTTTTTGACAACAGCTTATCGGATGAGCTTTTTGCAAAGGTCATAGCCTGCATAAGAATTGCTGTCCCCTACACGGGAATGATAATTTCCACCCGTGAAAGCGAAGCTGTGCGCGGCAAAGTTCTTGATTACGGAATTTCTCAAATCAGCGGAGCTTCTAGAACCTCTGTCGGAGGTTATACGGAGCAGATCAGACCTCACGATTCAGAACAATTTGATGTTTCCGATCAAAGGACTCTTGATGAGGTTGTTCGCTGGCTTATGGAAAACGATCATATTCCTTCTTTCTGCACGGCTTGCTACAGGGAAGGCAGAACAGGCGATAGATTTATGAGCCTTTGCAAATCAGGCCAAATCTTAAACTGCTGTCATCCGAATGCTCTTATGACTCTTACGGAATATCTTATAGATTACGCAAGCGACGAAACGAAAAAAATAGGCTTTGAGCTTATTAAAAAAGAGCTCGATAAGATTCCGAAAGAAAAAGTCAGAAAAATTGCAGAAGAAAATATTGAAAAGATTAAATCTTCAAACAGCCGCGATTTCAGATTTTAAATCAAAGGAGATTTTTAAAATGAGTCTTAATTCCACTGCTTCAGCCGAAAGAACTCATATTGGATTTTTCGGACTTAGAAACGCAGGCAAATCCAGTATTGTAAATGCGGTTACAGGTCAAAATATATCTCTCGTTTCAGATATCAAAGGCACAACAACCGATCCCGTGAAAAAAGCAATGGAGATTCTCCCTTTAGGACCTGTTGTTATTATAGATACTCCCGGAATCGATGATGAAGGCACTTTAGGCGAAATGAGAGTTAAAGCAGCAAAAAAAGTGCTTTCAAAAACAGATATCGCGGTTTTGATAATCGATGCACTCAAAGGGATTTCACCGGCGGATAAAGAAATAATCTCATTATTTAAAGAGAAAAAAATTCCTTTTATAACCGTTTATAATAAAAGTGACCTTTTAAGCCAAAAATCCGAACTTAAAGAAAACGAATTATATGTCAGTGCAAAATTAAATGACGGTATTTTTGAACTGAAAGAAAAAATCGGGCACTTTATTAATTCAAATTCACAAACCAAGCCGTTGCTGGGCGATCTTATCGATAAGGAAGATTTGATTGTTTTGGTTACTCCCATCGATGAATCTGCCCCTAAAGGAAGAATGATTCTTCCGCAGCAACAAATGATAAGAGAAATACTTGATAATCATGCCGTTAATCTTGTTGTTAGGGAAACAGAACTTGAATCTGCTCTTAAAATGCTTAAAATCAAGCCTAAAATGGTAATCACCGATTCGCAGGCTTTTGAAAAAGTCGATAAAACTGTTCCCAAAGATATTTTGCTCACATCATTTTCTATCCTTTTTGCAAGATATAAAGGCGAACTTGATCAGGTTATCAAAGGTGCAGAAAAACTTTCCTTGCTGAAAGACGGCGATACAGTTTTGATTTCTGAAGCCTGCACTCACCATAGGCAATGTAATGATATCGGAGCGGTAAAGCTCCCGAAATGGATAAAAAAATTCACAGGGAAAAACGTCAATTTTGAATTTTCTTCCGGCGGAGAATTCCCCGATGATATTAAAAAATATTCTTTAATAGTTCATTGCGGAGGATGTATGATAAATGCGGCGGAAATGAAATCCCGGCTTAAATGCGCAGAAAAATCCGGAGTTGCGATAACTAATTACGGCATAGCAATAGCTCAAATGCACGGGATTTTAAAGCGTTCGCTTTCACCGTTTGAAAACAGATAATATATAACCGAATGAATGAGCGGCTTTTAGCCGCTCATTCGTTTTTAAAACTGTTGTAATTTGATGAAAAAAGTAATATAATGTAGTAAAATATCATTTAGGAGTTGAATTATATAAAATCAAAAAAGCTGCGGTATGATTCTTTGCTTATTTCAAAAATCCTGCCGTGTTATATTTTTCTCCCGCTTTTGTTTTGGCTTATCGCTAACACCTTTGCGTTTTACGGCTCCGCTTTTATATTAGGAGATATAAAAAGGTTTAGCATTAAAACGGTTATTGACGATTATATTCCTCTTTACACGCCTTTTATCTCTTTTTATATACTTGCCTATCTTCAATGGGCGATTTGCTTTATAGCGATATCAAAAAGCGGTAAAAAAAATTGTTATGACTTCTTTTCGGCGGAGATAACGGGAAAATTGATTGCAGCGGTGATTTTTTTCGTGTTCCCCACTCAAATGATCCGCACGGCTGTAACTGGCGACTCGGTTTTCGATAAGATAACCGCTTTTCTTTATACTATCGATAAGCCGATTACTCTTTTCCCTTCTCTTCATTGCTTCGAAAGCTATGTATGCTCAAGATACCTTGCAAGAATAAAAGGAATTTCAAAATTTGCAAAGATCTTTTGCTTTGTTTTTTCGGCTTTTGTTTTCGCTTCGACGGTTTTGGTAAAACAGCATATGTTTTTGGATATTCCGGCTGGAATAATAGTCGGTGAATTGGGGATATTTATTTCCGACAAATTTAACTTCGGAAGATTTTTCGATAAAATTACTAAAAAGGAGAAATAAAATGATAGGTATTTATGATTACACTGTTATTTTAACATATATTTCGCTTATTTCCGCTTCTTCGGGAATAATGATCACACTCAGTTCTAATGGCAACCACCCTTACCTCGGAATGTTTTTTCTGCTTGTTTGCGGTCTTTGCGACGCTTTTGACGGCAAGGTTGCCCGTTCTAAAAAAGGCCGTACCGATTTCGAATGTAAATTCGGAATTCAGATAGATTCTCTTTGCGATCTTATCGCTTTCGGAGTTCTTCCTGCCTGTATAGGAGCGGCGGCCTTGAGAAATTCTAAAATAATAAATCACATTATTTTTAATTCCGGCACTTTCGGAATTTTTATCAAAGCTTTTTTCTATGCCCTTTTGGTATTCTATGTGCTTGCCGCAATGATAAGGCTTGCTTATTTCAATGTCACCGAAGAAGAACGCCAAGCATCGGACTCGGAAGCCAGAAAGTACTATATAGGCCTTCCCGTGACATCTTCGGCGCTTATTTTTCCCACCGTGCTTATATGCCGATATATAACCGGCGCTTTTGATATCACTCCTCTGTATTTTCTTGCCATTGCCGCAACCGGATATCTTTTTATCTCAAAGGCAACTATTAAAAAACCGGGGCTTAAAGGTATTTTGATTATGGTTGGAATAGGAATGACTGAATTTATAGTGCTTATTCTTTTCCATATTTTCGGAGGAAAATAATGGCAGGATCGGATAATGAAAAGCTTTTAAAATTTCTTTATACCACACCCACGGGAAGATTTTTCTTAAAAGCCCTATCAGCACCGCTCATTTCAAAGATTGCAGGAGCTTATCTTTCTTCTTTTCTTTCAAAACCGCTTATAAAAGGCTTTGTTAAAAGAAATAATATCGATCTTTCTGAATTTTATTCCGATGATTTTCAGAGTTTTAACGATTGCTTTTCAAGAAAAATAAAAGAAAATTTAAGACCGATAGACTTAAATTCTTATTCTCTCATTTCTCCATGCGACGGTTTGCTTACAGTATATGATATAAATAAAAGCGCCGTGCTGCCCGTAAAGCAAAGCAGATATACCATTTTTTCACTCTTAAAAGACGAAGCTTTAAGCCGTGAATTTGATGGAGGCAAATGCCTTGTATTCAGACTGATGGTAAATCATTACCACAGATATTGCTTTTTAGACAGCGGAACAATAGAAAAAAACTATTTTATAAAAGGCAAATTGCACACCGTTAGACCTATTGCTCTTGAAAATCTTCCTGTATTCTGCGAAAACTGCCGCGAAATTTCGGTGATAGATTACGAAAACTTAGGCAAGGCCGTACAGATAGAAGTCGGAGCAATGATGGTTGGAAAAATAAAAAATCATAAGTTAAGCAGTTTCTCTCGGGGACAGGAAAAAGGAATGTTTCTATTCGGAGGAAGCACTATAATAGTGCTTTTGAAAAAAGACGCGGTTAAATTAGACGATACCATTTTAAACAATTCCTTATCAGGAATTGAAACAGATGTTAAATTCGGACAAAAAATAGGAAGTAAAAACTAAGGTTTTTACTTCCTATCAGACTGTAGACAAAGCAGGTTGTATTTAAGCGATACAACCTGCTTTGTTGGAAAATCGGACCGAATTTTCAAGG
>CAKSGV010000028.1 GCA_934454845.1 uncultured Eubacteriales bacterium
TCGTGTCTACTCTACTCCTTGCTAAAAGCTATTCTTTCCTCCCCTGCAGAGCAGGGGGTTTACTTTGTCACAGACAATAAAAAACAACCGCTGTTTATTTTTAAACAGCGGTTGTTTTTTATACTCTTTCTGCGATTTCATAAATAAGCTTTTCTGATTTTTCCCAGCCGAGGCACGGATCGGTGATAGATTTACCGTAAATTCCGCCGTTTACTTTCTGGCAGCCGTCTTCAATATAGCTTTCGATCATAAGTCCCTTGCATAATTTTCTTATATCTGAATTCATTTTTCTTGAATTCATAACATCAAGAGAAATTCTTATCTGTTCTTCATAATGTTTAGAAGAGTTTGCATGATTTGTATCGACTATAACCGCAGGATTTAAAAGTCCTTTTTCACAGTAAAGATCATTAAGTTTTAAGAGATCCTCGTAATGATAATTGGAAACGGTTTTTCCGTCGGTTGTCTGGTATCCGCGGAGTATCGCGTGAGCAAAAGGATTGCCTGTGCTTTCGACCTCCCAGCCTCTGTAAATAAAGGTGTGAGGGTGCTGAGCGGCGGTGATCGAATTCATCATAACTGAAAGGTCGCCTCCGGTCGGATTTTTAAGACCTACGGGGATGTCAAGTCCGCTTGCGGTTAATCTGTGCTGTTGATTTTCAACCGACCTTGCTCCCACGGCAATATAAGAAAGAAGATCAGATAAATATCGGTGATTATCCGGATAAAGCATTTCATCTGCACAGGAAAAGCCGTAATCCTTAAGTGCTCTCATATGAAGCTCTCTTATTGCGATTATACCTTTAAGCATATCCGGTTTTTCATTAGGGTTTGGCTGGTGGAGCATTCCTTTATAACCGTCGCCTGTGGTACGAGGCTTATTAGTGTAAATTCTCGGAATTATAAGAATTTTATCGCTTACCTTTTCGGAAACTTTTTTAAGCTTGCTTATGTAATCGAGTACAGAAACGTCATTGTCAGCAGAGCATGGGCCTATTACAAGTATAAAGCGGTTGTCTTTTCCGGTGAAAATATCCTTGATCTGATTGTCACGGTCAAGCTTGATCTTTTCCATTTCCTCTGTCACGGGAAACTGTGCTTTTACTTCTTTAGGAATAGGCAATTTCCTGTAAAATTTCATATTCATGGTTTTTTCTCTTCTTTCTGTTATTGTTTATCGAATTTTTCTCTTCTTATAGTGGATTTTTTCATCATTTCCCGCATTTTATCCCTGTCGCTGTTTTCAAGCGCGGTTTTAAAAACATCAAACTGATAAGAAAACTCGTTCATTTTTTCAAGCAAAGCTTTTTTATTACAAAGGAAAAGCTCGCTCCACATTTCATCATTGATCTTAGCAATTCGGGTAAGATCCCGGAACGAATCTCCTGTGTATTTTTCAAACCCGTCTGTATTGCCGGTACACATTAGAGTTACGGCTATGCAGTGGGTAAGCTGTGATAGAAAAGCGATCATTTCATCGTGTTTTTCAGCGTTTAAATAGCTTATATTCTCAAAGCCTAACTCTTTTCCTAAATTTTCGCATATTTTTTTTGAATGCTCGCTGTTTTTATCTGTCGGAACAATTATATAGTTAGCGCATTTAAATACGTTGTTGTCGCTGTATTCAACCCCGCTTCTTTCTCTGCCTGCCATTGGGTGAGCTGCTATAAACTCAACATTTTCAGGCAACGCTTTTTGAACCTCGTTTATAATATGCTCTTTAACGCCTGTAACATCCGTGACTAAAGTATCAGGTCTTATAAATTTACCGTATTTATTTACCCATTCAAGAAGTGTGTGCGGATAAAGCGAAAGGATTATAAGATCGGATTTTTTAATAAAACCCTCTATATCTTCCACAGTTCCCTCTGTTAAAAATCCGTTTTTTATAGCATAATCAATATCCTTTTGCTCTTTTGTTATCGCTCTCACGGTATAGCCTTTTTCGGTAAGTGCCTTTGCATAGCTTCCTCCGATAAGACCGAGACCGACTATAAGAATATCGGTATTTAAATCAAGCTGTTTCATTATAAGTCCTCTTTAATAAGTTTTATTCCCGCACTTTCAATTATATCGAAAAAATCGGGAAAGCTTTTATTTATTGCCTGCGCGCCGACTAATGTTCCGCCGGTAAGTGAAAGTAAAATAGTAAGCGCCATAACGATCCTATGGTCGTTATGTCCGAAAATATCTTCTTTTGGTTTTGATAGCTTGTGCTTTGGAATTATTATTTCGTTTTCCTTATTTTCTATTTTAGTTCCGAATTTTAAAAGCTCTTCTTTCATAGCCTCGGCTCTGTCGCTTTCTTTAAGCTTAAGCCTTTTGGTATCGGTTAATTTAGCTCCGTTGAGCGCGGCGGCAACGGCTGTTAAAACAGGCGCGAGATCGGGGCAATTTTTAACCGAAAGAACAGGGCACCCTCTTTTTAGCTTTTCAAAATATTCCTGCCAAACGCTGTCGCCTTGCAGACTGTTTTTTTCGGAATTTTCTATTATAAAATCGTTTCCCACAGCGTTAAATCCGCCGAAAAATGCCGCGGATGATTGATCTATCGGAACAATATATTCTTCCGTTAAAGACTTAAATTTCTGACTGCCTTTGATAAATATGAAGTCCTCTTTAAAATCGATATCGATTCCGAAGTCTTTAAGCACGCTTATTGTTATATCAATATAAGATCTGCTTTCGACCTGTGTTGTAAAAATAATTTTGCTGTCGGTTTTAAGCAAAGGCAAAATATATAAAAGACCTGTTATAAACTGGCTGCTTATGTTTCCGGGAATTTTATATTCTCCGCCTTTTATTTTGCCGCAAACTTCAAGAGAGGTTTTTCCTTTTTTAAATAGAATATTATCTTTTTTGCAAATCGTTTCATATATGCTTAAAGGTCTTTCAAAAAGCCTCTGAGTTCCTATGAAGTTTAATTTTTTACCCGTTAAAAAAGCTAAAGGTATTAAAAATCTTAAAGTGCTTCCGCTTTCAAAGCAGTCAAGCAAAGCGCCGTCTTTTAAATTTTGTATATCCGAGGAAAGAGATACCTCGCCGTTATTTATATTGATATCGGCGCCTAAAGCTTTAAGGCAGTTTAGAGTTGCTTTGATATCGTCATTAAGATAAATATTTTTTATCTTAACTTTATCAAAACACATAAACGCCGCAAGTAAAATTCTGTGGCAGTAGCTTTTAGAGCCGGGCACGGTGATTTTTTTATACGCCTTTGATTTAAAAACAGTTACTTTCATTTTTCTTTACCCGATAAATATTCCTTTAATATATCTGCGGCTTCAAGGTATCCGTCGGTTCCTTTTCCCATAATGCATTTAATGCACGCCGCTCGGACATAGCTTATCTGCCTAAAACCTTCGCGCTTATCCACTTTGGAAATATGAACTTCTACAGCGGGGATATTTACAGCCTTTAAAGCGTCTAATAAAGCGACACTCGTATGAGTATAAGCACCGGGATTTATTATAATACCGTCGAATTTTTTATAGGCATACTGAATTTTATCAACAAGATCGCCCTCGTGGTTTGACTGATAAAATTCGGTTTCTATATTTAGTCGATCCGTGTGGGATTTGATTTTTTCAATTAAAGTTTTATAGGTTTCGCGGCCGTAAATATCAGGCTCTCTTATTCCTAACATATTAAGATTAGGTCCGTTTAATATCAAGAATTTCAAATTATCATCTCCGATAAGGCATTTAAGATTTTTTGAGTGTTGAATTTTAAATCGTTTGTAATATCAATTTTTATATCGCAGTAATTTTTATATAGATCATATCTTTCGTTATACTTTTTTTCAAGCGCATAAATATCGCTTGTAAGAGGTCTGCCGTTTCCGATCTCAAGCGATTTTAAGTCTTTATCGAGAAAAACTATAATACTGTTTTTCTTAAGGTGATCGATATTTTGCGGTCTTGTAACAATTCCGCCGCCCGTAGCGATAATTTGCGACTGATTTTTGCTGATATCAAAAATTATTTCGGCTTCTTTGTTTCTGAATTCCTTTTCTGAATATTTCTCAAAAAATTCAGGAATACTCATTTTCTGATTTTTCACGAATTCTTCGTCGGTGTCGATAAACGGTTTATCAAGAATTTTTGCAAGTTCTTTTCCTATTGTGGTTTTTCCGCAGCCGGGCATACCGATCAGAGCGATATTTAATTTTTCCTTTAAAATATCAAGGTAAACGCTGTCGCATTTTGATATAATGCTTTTATCAACGGTAAAAAGTGAAGAGGCGAGCGCCGCCTGTGCTACGAGCATATAAAGTCCGTTTACGGTTTTTATATTGAGCTTTTTGGCGTCAAGAGTAAGCTTAGTGTTTAAGGGGTTGTAAATCACATCAATTACTCCGCGCAAATTTTTGAATTTTTCAATTTCCACTGCGCAGTTTTCAGAGTCGGGAAACATTCCGCAGGGAGTGGTATTTAAAATAATATCGATATTATCGGCGATAGAATAAAGGTCGGAATAAGAAATGCTCTTATTATCGGCATTTCTCGAAACAACATAGCATTTCTCGGCACCGAGATGGGATAATACCGTCAAAGCTGTTTTAGAAGTTCCTCCGCTGCCTAAAATTGCCGCAGTGTTTCCTTTGACTTCAATTCCTGATTTTAAAATCATTTGAGTCATTCCGAAAAAATCGGTATTGTAGCCGTAAAGTTTTCCGTTTTTGTTTATAACTGTATTGACGGCTCCGATCTTTACCGCCAGCGGATCAATATAATAAAGATAGGGCATAACCTTTTCTTTATAAGGTATCGTTACATTGATAGCTTTAAAATCAGATTTTTTAAAAAACTCGTCAAGCTTATCAGGCTCGATAGGGTAAAGCTCATAATTATACTCGGCAAGTTTTGAATGAATTTCAGCGGAAAAACTGTGACCAAGCTTTCTGCCGATAAGTCCGAATTGCATTTTAAATTCCTTTCAGATAGTTTTGGATAACCAGTCGGTGCCGAATCTTGAAACGCAAAGATCGGCAACCGCTAATGCCGTAACCGCGTCGGCAACAGCCGCAGCGCGGTGGGCAACGCAGGGATCGTGTCTGCCTTTAACAGATATTTCCGCATTTTCGTTTTTTATAAAATCAATAGTTTCTTGCGGTTTCGCAATAGAAGGCGTCGGTTTTACGGCACAGCGAAATATAATAGGATTTGAGTCCGTTATTCCGCCTAAAATTCCTCCGTTTGAGTGTGAGGGACTATATGGTTTTCCGTCTTTAATCCTGTAAGGATCGTTTGCTTCGCTGCCTTTTTTATCGCACAAAGCAAACCCGTCGCCGAACTCTATTCCTTTAACAGCCGGTACGGAGAAAAGCATATGGGAAATAACACTTTCGAAAGAATCAAACCACGGCTCACCTACGCCTGCAGGCACTCCCGTGACCATTGTTTCAATTATACCGCCTATGCTGTCGTTTTGCTCTTTTGCCGCCATTATGGCTTTTTTCATTTTTTCGCCTGAATTTTTATCAAGGACCGGGAAAGGCTCAAATGCTAAAGCTTTAAAATCGGAAGAAAGATTCTCATAATCAAAATCTCTGTCCGAAATTCCGCCGCATTTTTTAAGGTGAGTTGCGATAAATATATTTTTATCTTCGAGTGCTTTTGAAACTATCGCTCCTGAGGCTACAACTGCCGCGGTAACCCTTGCACTCTGGTGGCCTCCGCCGCGCCTGTCTTCAAATCCGTGATATTTGCAAAATGCCGTATAATCGGCGTGACCCGGTCTAGCAAGACCGTTTATCTTATCATAATCCGAGCTTTTTTGTTCGGAATTTTCAATCATTATTCCTATTGGGGTGCCTGTTGTGTATCCGTTATACACGCCGCTTAAAATTCTGAAATTATCTTCTTCGCTTCTCGCGGTGGAAATTTTCCCGAAAGGTCTCCTTTTAGTAAGCTTTTTAGCAATATAATTTTCATCAATTTCAATTCCCGGCGCAATTCCGTCGATTACGGCGCCGATGGCTTTACCGTGGCTTTCGCCGAAAATCGTAATTTTTAAAGAATTACCGAATGAATTTTTCATATAAGATCGATTGCCCCTTTGCATAATTTCATTATTTCGTCACAGTTAAGTTTTTTAACTTCAAAAGAACCAAGCTTTTTAACAAAAATAATGTTGATATTTTCTCCGTTTGATTTTTTATCGTGCGATATTATAGATTTAAGATCGTTTGCATTGCACTTAAAATCTATAGGGAGAGAGTATTTTATAAGCAATTTCTTAATCCTGCTTTTAACCTCTTCACTGCTCATACAAAGCATTCCCAAGCCAACGCATTCACCGTGAAAAAGAGGAGTATCCGTCTTAGCGCTTAAGGATTCTATACCGTGACCTGCGGTGTGACCGAAATTAAGCGCCATTCTAAGGCCTTTTTCTTTTTCATCTTTTTCGACCACATCTTTTTTAATTTTAAGCGCTCTTACTATAATATCGGTTATATCGGGATTTTTCTCGTTTTCAAGCAATTCAAAGCTTTTTTCATCAAAAGAAGCAAACATTTTTATAACTTCTGCCATTCCGCAGGAAAACTGTCTTTTATCAAGAGTGGAAAGTACCTCCGGGTCTATTAAAACGCCTTTCGGCTGATAAAAAGCTCCGACTATATTCTTGCACCCGCAAAAATCCACTGCGGTTTTTCCGCCTATTGAAGAGTCGACCTGCGATAAAAGGGTGGTTGGAATATTGTAAAAATCTATTCCTCTCATATAGGTCGCTGCGGCAAAGCCTGTAAGATCGCCCATTACGCCGCCGCCTAAAGCTACCACGCAATCTTTCCTGTCAAAATTATTAGTAACTAAAGTTTGTAAAATTTCGCAATATTTTTCAATACACTTGTTTTGTTCGCCTTGCTCGGTTTTGAAAACAATATAATTTTTTGCTTGTTTTTTTATTTCTTCGAGATATTTATCCGGAACTCCGGAATCGGTAACAAATAAAACTTTTCTTTTTAAATTAAAAAAATTTGAGGCTTTTTTCAGAGCACCGTTTTCTATTAGAATATCATAGGAGTTTTTACCTAATTCAACTGTTAAGGTAGGCATTTATATCATCTCTGCTTTTTTAATATTTTTTCATCATAGAAGCTGCCTGCGATCTTAACATTATCGCATATTTTTTTAAGCGCCTCTATCATCTGAATTCCGTTTTCTTTTCCTAAATTTCCGTCGCCCTCGGCGTAAAAATAGTAAGCCCAGTTTTTCTCGCCTGTCGGTCGGCTTTTGAGACAGCGGAGGTTAATTCCGAATTTACTTATAACCGAAATTGCTTTGCTCAAAGATCCCGGCTCGTTTTTAGCGGTGAAAAACATTATAAAATGCTTATCTTCTGCTGAAATTTTACACTTTTCTCTTGAAAACACCGCAAAACGGGTGGTATTGTTCGCATTGTCGTTAATTTCACCCTCTAAAACATTAAGTCCGTAAATCTCGGCGGCGTCTCTCGCACCTATTACCGCGAGATCGTTTCTTTCGCTTTGTGCAACATTCTTTGCGGCAATAGCCGTGTTAATGCTTTCAGTCACTTTAAAGCCGTGGCTTTTAAGATACGGCGCGCATTGTGATATAGCCTGCGGATGGGAAACAACTTCTTTTATATCTTTGACTGTAACTCCCGGCTTTGCCATTAAGCACTGTGAAAGGGGCATATCATAAATTCCCGTTATAGAAAGCTCTCCGCGAAAAGCAAGATCGAGCACCCTGTCCACATCGCCTGCATAACTGTTTTCAATGGGAAGTACAGCACAATCGGCTTGCCCGCTTTCAACTGCTCGGTAAGCATGGCCAAACCCCGAGCAGGGGAGATATGCCGGATCGTTAAATATCTTCTTTGCGGCAATATGCGCAAACGCGCCCTCAACTCCGCTGAATGCAACTGTCATTCCCTTGATAAGCTTTTCCTGATATTTTTTAGAAATATCCATTATATCTCTTAAAAATTCTTCATAATATGGTGCCATTTCGCGGCTGACATACGAGAGATTCCTGTTTATTATAAGATTTTCTCTTTCCTTATCATAAATGGGAAGTCCGTTTTTCATCTTATATTCGGCAATGATCTTAGCACTTTCCATTCTTTTTTCAAAAAGAGCGGCTATCTCCTTATCGGTTGTATCGATAATATTTCTTGCCTCGTTTAGTTTGTTTTCCATAAAGCACTCCTGTTTTTTACATAATAAAAAGCCCGCATATTGAAATCCAAGGAATTTCATAGGCGGACTTTCACTCATTTGTTATTAACGGACTGATATGCCAAATTAGCCATCAGATCAGCCGTTTCGAGCAAAGGCAGAAAGGCCGCAATGATGGTAATAGTAAAATCGCTTGTTAAGAATTTCCATTTTTTCGGCCGCTCCTTCCTTAATCGGTACTTAAATATTATAATCTTTATCAAAAGTTTTGTCAAGATGTGATTTATTACTAAGTATTTGATTGACAATTTTTAATATTTGTTTTATAATAAATTATAATATTTTTGTTTATTAAGGTGTATTTTTATGAAAAAAAGAACATTAAGTATTTTCTTGGCTCTCGCTGTGATAGCTCAGCTGTGCTTTCTTGCACCGAATCTTTCTGCCTCTGCAGAGGATTCCGAAAAAACAACAGCTGTTAACGCTCTTATCAGTGCGTTGTCTTCGGCAAAAAGAGCAATTCCGATTGAGGTGACTTCTTGGGATAATAATACTAAGAAAAATTCCGGCAATGTTTCGGCTGATGAAAGCGGAACTGTTGCAATCGGCAACGAATCTTTAAATACCACGAGCGGTGCCGGAAGCATAAACAGCGCTTCGGGCGTGTTTTATTCCGTTACGGATTCAAAGGCTAAGAATTATGATATCTTAATTAAGGATATCGAAGATATAGAGGCTTCATTTTCCGTAGGTAAAACAGGCTATGCCAACACGCTCCTTTACATACTCAATAAAAACTATACAGAGCCTGCAAAAGGCAACTATACAAAGCGCGGTTCTCACTTTGAAGACGCAGACCTTTACGGAATAAACGGGTCTAACGGTGACGGCGGTCAGCTCAAACCCGATGATTCCGGTAAATACGGAATTTCGATCTCGAAATATTATGATGTCGGAACTGAAAAAAACTGGTCAAACAGAGCTGATTTGTCTGCTTGGACCGATTTAAACAGCACTTCTTTTGATAAATTATATTATCAGTTTGCGAAAGACGGAAGGGATATCTTTTTAAGCGGAGATTTCACATTCTATAAAGGTAATATTATTTGGAATGACCCGGAAATTTCCGATGCTGTGAATAATCTTAAAAATCTTTCCGGAGAGGAACTTAATAATGCCGTCTTTGCCGCTTGCGAGATCGATACTTCTTTTATGACTAATCAAGAAGAGGTTAAAAATGCTCAAAGCGCAGCTTTAAAGGCTTTTAACTCAGACAAGGCTCTTTATGATTTGACTTCGGCTTACAACAGTCTTTACAAAAATTCAAAAATTGGTTCACTTGATATGTATAAAATATATGATAAAGCTGGATCGGCTTTAGACAATTATAATTATACAGATGCTTCCAAGCTGCCCGAATCAGAAACTGCTCCTGCACAGGCAGAACTTGGAAACAAGTATGCTGATTTCACCTTTACCGGAGGAAATAGCCTGCCGGAACATTCAAATGCATTTATTATTAACAGCGGTTCTTCTGTAGCTGTCAAAGCAAGCGAATTAGCGGATATTTATTTTTGGTATTACGCAACTGATAGCATAGGTTCTTTTAAATTTAAAGTTTACAGAGAAAAAGGACAAAAATCCGATATTTGGCTTGAAGATAAATCTATATCGGTTAAAAAAGGTTGGAACAAGCTTTCATTAAGCGAATATTATGATCTTTCTAACGATTTGAAATTGGAAGATTTGTCATTTTCAAGAATTTTAGTTAATATTTCTTTAGGCGCAACGGAAAGCGTTTCGATTACAATGGGAAGCATTTTTGTTTCTAATAAAGAATTTATCACCCCCATAAGCCCTGCTTCTCTTGCTGACGCTTATGTGGCAGCAGCGGCTGTTGATACAACTGAATATGATAACGGCGAAGTTCTTGAAAATGCTATTGCAGAAGTTCTTAAAGAATTTCCTACACTTGATCTTAACGGCTATTTAAATAACCTTAAAGAAACTTTATCTAAATTCAATACTTCTTATCCTTTGACTATTTCCAAATACAGAGCTAATAACTCTTCCGAGCTTGTAGAGGTAAATGGCAGCTCTTATACTTTCGGCACTGAGATTCAAGGCTGTACTGTGACTTCCAACAATGGAACCCAGCCAGGCTCAATATATCTTTCTTTGCCGGAAAAGACAAAGCTTGATATAAAAGAAATTTCGGATATTTCTTATGATATCAAAGTTTCTTCGGATGCTACTTCGAGCAACATTCTAACATATATTTCCAATTCAAACGGTGAATATATCGTTCGCGGAGATAACGGCGATCTGCCTAACCTCGATTTCATAGGGCTTTCAAAATCTTCCGGTGATGTAAATAAGCTTGAAAAGGATACGGTAAAAACTGTTTACCTTTCAAATGTTTATTCAAAATGGAATTTAAGAAAGAATTTTGATATATTTAAAAATGTAACAACTCTCGGAGATATTCTTGTTGTTGCGGCTAAAGATTATAATGCTTCTTCTCTCACTCTTTCAAATGCGAAAGTCTATGTGGGAAGTAAGGATATTGACGCATTTATTTCAGCTGCCGATTCCTGCAAGGAAAATGATGATATTTTTGCTTTGACTGCGGCGCTTATTAATTATTTTTCCAAGGAAGAAAATCAGTTTTATTCCGAATATCCGACTCTTAAAAACCTGCTTGATAATTTCCTTTCTGTTTACGGCGAAACTTCTTCATATCTTTCAATCTCTCAAAAGATTTCTGAAAAAGCAGAAATTTATGAGCTTGTTTCGGCTGTCAATGCTTCGGCTGATAAACTCTCGGACAGCGAAAATCAAACTTATCTCAAAGCACTTAACAGTTCAACTCAAACCTTGAGCAATTATGCAGTAATAGGTGATTACAGCAGTTTTGAAACCGAGCTTAAAACTTTTATAACAGTTCTTAAAAGCATAAAGTCGGTCGAAAAGAATTACGGCAGTGACTTCAGAGATAATTCTGTAAGGCTGTATGAGGCTTTGGGCGGAAATTATTCTCTTCCAGGTCACACCACCGGCTCTTATGAAGAGCTTACAGTTCGTGAAATGGTTAGGCTTCAGAAATATCTTGAAGACGACACTACGCTTATCGATAAAACGGCTGCCGATGTCAATTCCGACGGCGTTATCAATTCCGATGATATGAGCGCACTTGCCGATCTTATCTTATCGGAAGTTCCGTTCGAAACAGTTGAGTTTGCCGATCTTTACGGTGATAATGAAGTTCCTTATTATAACGCAGAATATTCATCGAAATCTGTTTGGATGTCAGAAAGCCATCAGAACAATCCGTATATTTCCATGTACCCTGTAAGAAATGCAAAGGCTTGTATCGTTCTTTATCCCGGCGGCGGATATGTCGGAAGAGGAGATAACGATACCGCCAAGGTTGCGAAAGAATTTAATAACCTCGGATATTTTGTTTATATTTGCCATTATAGAGTGGGAAATGATAATGACGCTAAAAACGGTTACCGCGGAAACGCAATCCTTGCCGACGGCAGAAGAGCAATTCAGATCGCGCGCGCAAATGCCGGGAAATACGGATATTCCGCTAAAAGAATAGTTTCCTGCGGATTTTCAGCCGGAGGTCACCTTGCTATGAGCGTTTCTCTGCACGAGCAAAAAGAAAATATAGTAGGCGACAGCATAGGCGAGATAAGCAGCGTTCCTAATGCAGTTATTTTAGGTTATTCCGTAACATCTGTTTTAAAACCCGCAACTTACGATAAAATGAATGTTATCTTTGATATTAATGATTTGGGTGAAGGTGAAGAAACAAGAGCACAATATGTCGGTGCAAATGCAGCTACTAAAACCACTCCTGCAACCTTTATTTGGTACGGTAAAGCCGATACTGCAGTTAAGCCCGAGCTTAACTCAATTGCTTATTATAACCGCTTGACAGAACTTGGAGTTAAAACGGAGCTTGTCGGTTTTGACGGTATAGGTCACGGTGTTTCGGTTAAATGCTTAAGCGCTCCTTATGAATATCATAAGAAAGCAGATAAATTCTTAGACGAAGTTTTTAAATAATTGATTTTAAGCGTCGGTTTTTTTAATGCCGGCGCTTAATTTTTGTTCGACACGATTTTCTTGACGAAAAAATAAAAAAATGTTATAATAATTTTTAATGTAACCGGAGGGAAAAGTTTTGGATAATATTAAAACTATAGCTAAAAACAAAAAAGCTTTTTTCGAATATTTTGTCCTTGAAAGCTTTGAAGCGGGAATTTCTCTTTCCGGAACAGAAGTCAAATCTGTCAGAGCAGGAGGAGTAAGCTTAAAAGAAGCGTGGTGTGCTGTTGAAAACGGTGAGCTTATCATTAAGCAAATGCATATCAGTCCTTATGATCATGGCAATATTTTTAACAAGGATCCGAAAAGAAATCGCAAGCTTTTAATGCATAAAAAAGAGATAATGCGTCTTTTCGGAGCTGTTAAAACACAAGGTTTAACCCTTGTGCCCTTATCAGTTTATTTCAAAGGCTCTTATATTAAAGTGCAAGTCGGCCTTTGCAAAGGCAAACAACTTCACGATAAGAGGGAAGTTGCCGCTAAAAAAGATGCCGATCGCGCCATAAGCAGAGCTCTTAAGGAAAATAACAGATAGGAAAATTATGGGGCCGTAAAGGTTTCGACAGGGATTATGAACCGTCGGAAGCGGGCAGCGGTGCGGAACCGCTTTAAAATCCGCAATTTAAAATTAACTGACAACAATTCAGTTGCACTTGCAGCTTAATTAAGCTGCCGTCTTTTCCGAAAGTACCGCGGTTTGGAACAGGCGTCAATTAGCGGTGAACGTGAATTATCTTTCGCCGAAGAGATGATCACGGCTTATTCGGCTACCGAAATTAAAAGTTCGTTGCTTGACTTTTAGCGTAGGGAATTTTTAAGAAGCATCTGCGCCCGGAGATGCCGACGGGAATTGATTTTTGGACGGGAGTTCGACTCTCCCCGGCTCCACCACGTCGTCGCGGACTATGTATCGTTCGCGACGACTTTTCTTTTGAAAAGTCATCGGCTCACTCACGCCGTCGCTCCTCCTTTCCGCAAAAAGTCACGCTTGCTATGACTGTTCGCTTGTAAAACGCGCTCACAACGTCTCCGCGGCGCTACCAACTTTTTGCGGCTTCAAGTCCACACAAGAGTTTTGCGGTGGCATCTTTTTTGTGGCCTCTTTACAAACTGTATTAATTTCAAATTTTTAAACAAAAACAGGTTGTGCATATTTGCGCAACCTGTTTTTGTCGAGTTATTTAATTGTTTCTTTTACAAATTTATCAATATCGGACTTATTTGGACTTGAAGAAAATCTTTCGCCCTTAAGCCAATCGCCTGAATTTGACATTTCTTTAAGCTTCTCGCCGCTGTTGGATAAACCGGAGCTCGCAGAGGTGCAGAAAGGAACAACGGTCTTGCCCGAAAAATTATTTGATTTTACAAAGTTATTTACAGGCCATGCGGCTTCGCCCCACCATATAGGATAGCCGATAAATATAATATCGTAATCGTTAAAATTATCGGGCGTTACCGATTTTAACGGCACATCTCTTAAATCTTCATTGCTATGCTCTAAAGAAACTCTGCTTTTTGAATCATTATAATCTAAATCTTCACTTGAATAGGGATTTTCGGGAACAAGCTCAAAAAGATCGCCATTTGAAAATTCCGCGATATATTCTGCTGCCTGCTTAGTGGAGCCTGTGGCGGAATAGTAAACCACGAGAACTTTTTTATCTGTTGCCGAGCTTTTCAAAGAAGAATCGGCTGCGGTTTTTTCCACCGAATTTGTGCAGGAAGTGAAAAGAAGTGCTACAGAAAAAATCAACGCTAAAATTTTTAATTTTTTCATATCAGTCACCCCAAGGTCTTTTTGTTTTTTCTGTTTTTACCGATTCGTGGCCTTTTTTGCGCTCTTCCACCATACTGACAAACCATTCGACCATTTTGGGATCGGTGTGAGAAAAGAATGAGCTTTTATTAAGATCAAGCGAATTAATTTTATCCATATCTTCAGCCGAAAGGGTGAAATCAAACACATCAAAATTTTCTCTCATTCTTTCAATATGTGTGGATTTTGGAATAATTATCGTTCCGCGCTGCAGGTGCCACCTTAGGATGACCTGAGCGGTAGTTTTTTTATAGTTTGCACCGATCTCTTTAAGCACAGGATTTTCAAACATTCCGTTTCTGCCTTCGCCGAAAGGCGCCCAGGCTTCGACTTTTATACCGTACTTTTCATTCCATTTTATAGCTTCGTTCTGCTGATTGAAAGGGTGGAGCTCAATTTGATTTATCATTGGCGGAATTCTGCAAAATGAAGCAAGATCTATAACTCTGTCGGGATAGAAATTTGAAATTCCGATAGATCTTAAAATTCCTTCCTTATAAAGATCTTCAAGAGCTTTATAAGCGCCGAAATAATCGGAAAACGGCTGATGAAGAAGCATAAGATCGAGATAATCCGTTTTAAGCTTTTTTAAAGACTTGAAAACAGACTTTTTGCATTCATCATATCCGTAATGCTCAATCCATACCTTTGAAGTCAGAAAAATATCCGCTCTTTTAACTCCGGAATTTTCAATTGCGTTGCCGACTTCTTCTTCATTAAAATAAGACTGCGCAGTATCTATAGCTCTGTAGCCGACTTCTAAAGCGTCGGTCACACAGCGCTCACATTCTTCTTTTGATACTTGATAAACGCCGTAACCGAGTTGGGGCATTTTAATACCGTTTGATAAAGTAATATAATCCATATTAAACCCTTTCTTTCTTATTTCCAGATTTCTTTAGCATATCTGAAAGCCGCCCATGCTTTGGGCCAGCCGACATAAAAGGCTGCGTGAGTGATTATTTCTGAAATTTCTTCCTTTGTTACTCCGTTGTTTTTTGCGTTTTTAAGGTGAAATTCAAGAGAAGTGTCAAGAATTCCTGAAGAAATAAGCGCTGTTACCGTAACGATACTTCTTTCTTTTAATGATAACTTTTCTTCTCTTGCCCAGACTTCTCCAAACAAAACATCATCATTTAGTCTTGCAAATTCGGGAGCAAAGTTTCCGAGAGCATCTCTGCCTGCTGTGACTTTTTTCATTTTAACACGTATAATTAAACCATCTCGAAAGGGGTGGTTTAATTATGTCTCCTTTCATAAAATCTTTGGT
>CAKSGV010000029.1 GCA_934454845.1 uncultured Eubacteriales bacterium
GGCTTGTTCAAGTGCGCCTATTTTCCAATTATTCAATTTTTTTAAAAAAGTCTTGACTTTTAATAGTTAGTCACCTCTTGATTTATTTTATCATTTAATGCGCAAAATTGCAATGTTTTTAAGGAATTATTTGTAATTGATTATTTTTTGTAATATTATATAATTGAATTAAAGAGAAAGGGAAGGTTTTTATGAAAAATAATTATTTACTCGAAAATAAATTTGCGGCGGATTTGTATAATTCCGCAAAAAATTTGCCGATTATAGATTATCATTGTCATCTTTCTCCGAAAGAAATATATGAAAATAAGCCGTTTGATAATATCGGCGAGATGTGGCTTTCGGGAGATCATTATAAATGGCGACTTATGAGAAGTGCAGGCATCAGCGAAGATAAAATAACCGGAAGTTTCGATTATCACGAAAAATTTGTGAATTTTATCGCTGCACTTGAGTTTGCCGCCGGAAATCCGCTTTATTATTGGTCAAAAATGGAGCTTAAGCAGTTTTTTAATATTGATTGCGATTTAACTTCTGATAAAGCCGAAATGATTTGGAACAGTGCAAATGATTTTATAAAGGCAAATAAGCTTTCTCCGAGGAAGCTTATGAAAGATTCGAATGTTGAAATTATCTGCACCACCGATGATATAACCGATGATTTAAAATGGCATAAGCTCATTTTCGAAGATAAAAGTTTTAATATAAAAGTTCTTCCTTCGTTCAGAACGGATAATTTGATGCTTATGCTCAGAAGCGGATATAATGATTATATTTCAAAGCTGTCGGAATGCAGCGGAGTTGAAATAGTAAATTTGGAATCGCTTAAATCGGCTGTTGAAAGCAGGCTTGAATTTTTTGTTAAAAACGGATGCGTGTTTACGGATATCGGTATGCAGTATTTCCCTAACGATATATTTGACGATAATAAAGCCGACGATATCTTTAAAAAGATATTAAAAGACGAGAATGTAGACGAAAACGATTATCTCGGTCTTGTGGGAAATCTTTATGTATTTTTAGGAAAGTTATATAAGAAATTCGGGCTTACAATGCAGCTTCACCTGGCTGTCACAAGAAACTCAAATTCCGGTCTTTTCAAAAAGCGTGGTTGTGACTGCGGTTGTGACTGCGTGGGCAATGCGGTCGACGGTTTGTCACTTATAAAGATACTTGACCGTATCGACTCAGAAAGCGGACTTCCCGACACAATTGTTTATACTCTTAATTCTTCAAATGCTGATCAGTTGGCATCAATTGTCGGAGCTTATCGGAATGTGAGATTAGGTGCCGCCTGGTGGTTTAACGATCACAAACGCGGAATTTTAAATCAAACCGAAATAATGGCGGAAAACGGAGTTTTAGGTAAGTTTTACGGAATGCTTACCGATTCAAGAAGTTTTCTTTCTTATGCTCGCCACGATTATTTCAGAAGGATTTTTTGCTCCTTTATCGGCAACTTGATAGAAAAGGGAGAATATGATGAAGTCGGTGCGCAAAAACTTGTTGAAAAAGTATTTTATTATAATATAAAAGAAAGGATGAGCTAAAATCTATGAAACTCACTTTCAGATGGTATGGTGAAAACGATCCGGTTACTCTTCAAAAGATAAGCCAGATTCCGACTATGAGCGGAATTGTTTCGGCGGTCTATAATGTTAAGCCGGGCGGAGTTTGGAGCAATGAAAGCATAAACAAAATTAAGAATTCGGCAAAAAAGCATGATCTTGATTTTGAAGTTGTGGAAAGCGTTCCTGTAAGCGAGGATATCAAACTCGGCAATAAAAATGCCGACGAGCTTATCAACAATTACTGTGAAAATATCAGAAGACTTGGCAAAGCCGGGGTAAAATGTATTTGCTATAACTTTATGCCGGTTTTTGATTGGCTCAGGAGCGAGCTTGAACATCCTCAGAAAGACGGAGCTAACGCTCTTGCTTACGATGATGAAACTGTTCTTAAAATGAATCCCCTTAAAAGCGAGCTTTCACTTCCGGGATGGGATGCGAGCTACACTAAAGAGGAAATGAAAGATCTTCTTAAAAAATATGAAGAATTAGGCGAAGATAAGCTTTGGGATAATCTTACATACTTTTTGGAGGCTGTAATACCAGTAGCAAAAGAATCCGGGATCGATATGGCTATACATCCGGATGATCCGCCATGGGGAATGTTCGGACTTCCGAGGATAATAACCAATGAAAAAAATCTTAAAAGATTTTTGGATATCGTTCCCGAAAAGAATAACGGGCTTACATTCTGCACAGGCTCTCTGGGAGCAAATCCCGATAATGATCTTGTAAGAATGGCAGGCGAGTTTGCAGACAGAATTCATTTCCTCCATTTAAGAAATATCAAGCATACAGGTGTAAGAAAATTCGAGGAAGTAGGCCATCCGACTTCCTGCGGATCGATAGATATGTTCGGAATTGCAAAAACTCTTTTAGATCACGGCTTCGACGGTTATGTAAGACCGGATCACGGCAGAATGATTTGGGGCGAAAAAGGAAGATACGGTTACGGTCTTTTCGACCGTGCTTTGGGCGCTACATATATCGCCGGACTTTTCGAAGCAATAGAAAAATTAAGATAGGAGAATGAAATTATGAGTAAAGTAATCGTTGTAACAGGCGCGGGCGGAGTTTTGTGCTCTTCTTTTGCGGAGCATCTTGCAAAAGCAGGAAATAAGGTCGCGCTTCTTGATCTTAATTATGATGCGGCTAAAACCGTGGAGGACAGAATTGTAAAAAACGGCGGTATTGCAAAAGCCTATAAAACCAATGTTTTGGATGTTGAGTCGCTTAAAAATGTTCATAGCGAGGTATTAAAGGATTTCGGTAAATGCGAGATCTTAATTAACGGTGCCGGCGGTAACAACCCGAGATGTACCACTCTTCACGAGGAATATGTTTCAGGTGATGAAGACGCAAAAGATTTTCTAACTTTCTTTAATATTGAAGAAAAGGGATTTGATTTTGTTTTCGATTTAAATATAAAAGGCGTTTTACTGCCGAGCCAAATTTTTATGGCCGATATGATAGGGGAAAAGGGCTGCTGCGTTCTTAATGTTTCTTCTATGAACGCTTACAGACCTCTTACTAAAATTCCCGCATATTCTGCGGCAAAAGCAGCGGTTTCAAATTTCACTTCCTGGCTTGCGGTTCATTTTGCGAAGCAGGAGATAAGGGTAAACGCTATAGCACCCGGATTTTTTGTAACTAATCAGAACAGGGCTTTGCTCTTTGATGAAAAAGGCGAGCCGACCGCAAGAACAGAGAAGATCTTAAGATCCACTCCTATGGGCAGATTCGGCGAATCGGAAGAATTATTGGGCACAGTCGATTGGCTTATCGATGAAACAAAATCGGGCTTTGTCACAGGTGTCACAGTTCCGGTAGACGGCGGATTTTCAGCTTATTCAGGAGTTTAATTTATGAAAATATATGCTTTTGCAGATGAATCAAGCGCTTCTGTCGAAGGTCAGATAGACGCTCTTAAAAGAAATAAACTTGACGGTTTGGAAATAAGAAATGTCGACGGTACAAATGTTTCTGAAATCACCGTAGATAAGGCAACAGAGGTTAAAAACCGCTTAAAGAGCGAGGGGCTTAAAGTTTGGTCCGTAGGCTCGCCGATCGGAAAAATAGATATTAAAAAAGACGATTTTAATAAGCATATCGAGCTTTTTAAACATACTCTTTCGGTTGCAAATGCTCTTGAAGCCGAAAATATGAGAATATTTTCTTTCTATATCCCGGAAGATGAGAATTATGACGATTACAAAAACGAAGTGATCGACAGGCTCGGCATTTTACTTGAATTGAGCGCAGGCTCCGGTGTGGACCTTTGCCATGAAAACGAAAAAGGAATTTTCGGAGATAACGAAAAAAGATGCAAGCTTCTTTTTGAATCATTGCCCTCGCTTAAAGGAATTTTCGATCCCGCAAATTTCGTTCAGTGCGGAGTCGATACTCTTTTTGCTTGGGAAGAACTAAAAGAGCATATCAAATATCTTCACATCAAAGATTCTCTTAAATCGGGAGAGATAGTTCCCGCAGGAGAGGGCGACGGCAATATCGGGCAGATAATAAAAGCGTATAAAGTTCTTGGCGGAAACGCTGTAACTTTAGAGCCTCATCTCGCTGTGTTTGACGGGCTTGCCGCTCTTGAACGCGAAGGTGAGAAGAGCAATGTGGGCGGATATAAATTTGAAAGCAACGAAGCCGCGTTTGACGCTGCGTGCAAAGCTTTAGAAAAAATACTTTGACTTTAAGAAAGGTTGAATTTAAATGGATAAGATAAAACTCGGTATAATAGGTCTTGGAAATATGGGATCGACTCATGCAAAATATATTATTATGGGTAAATGCCCCGAAATCGAGCTCGTTGCATTTGCGGATACAAATCCCGACAGAATAAAATGGGCGCAGGAAAATTTACCTCATTTTAAAGGAAACGACGGAAAAGAATACGGCAAAGATGGCATAATTGCTTTCGACAGCGCCGAAAAAATGCTTGACAGCGGTCTTGTAGATGCTTGTCTTGTCAGTGTTCCTCATTATTATCATCCTAAATATGCTATGGAATGTATGAAAAGAGGAATAAATGTTATGGTGGAAAAGCCTGCCGGTGTTTACACTAAGCAGGTCAAAGAAATGATCGCTGAAGCCGACCGTCATCCGGAAGTTGTTTTCGGAATGATGTTTAATCAGCGCACAAATCATGTTTATCGCAAGATGAGAGAACTTGTTAAATCCGGAAAATACGGTGAGATCAGAAGAACAAACTGGATCATCACAAACTGGTATCGCTCTCAAGCTTATTATGATTCGGGAGATTGGAGAGCTACTTGGTCCGGAGAGGGCGGAGGAGTACTTTTAAATCAGTGTCCTCATCAGCTCGATCTTTGGCAGTGGATTTGCGGAATGCCGGTTAAGGTTGACGCAAAATTAAAATTAGGTCAATGGCACGATATAGAGGTTGAAGACGATGTTTCGGCTTTTGTGGAATATCCTAACGGCGCAACCGGTGTGTTTATAACAACAACCGGCGACGGTTACGGCACAAACAGATTTGAAATTCAAATGGATAAAGCAAAGCTTGTTGTTGAAAATGATAAACTCAGAGTCTGGGAATTTGAAATGACCGAGCAGGAATTTTCAAAGACCAACAAAGTTCCCTTTGCTTCTGTCAAACACGAGGAAATAAATGTTGAAACAGACGGTCAAAATCCTCAGCACGTAGGCGTTCTTAATGCATGGGCAGGGAAAATTCTTCACGGCACAGAGCTTGTTGCAGACGGCAGGGAAGGAATTAACGGAATCACTCTTTCAAACGCAATGCATTTATCATCTTTCCTCGGTAAAGAAATAGACTTGCCTTTTGATGATGATTTATATTATAATGAATTGATGAAACGCGTTAAGACTTCTAAGAGAAAAGAAAATACAAAGGCTGTCTTTGCGGATACTTCCGGAACATATTCCGGAAAATAATCAATTCGGGGGAATTATTATGAATAAAGTCAGAGTTGCGGTTATTGGAGTCGGAAATATCGGCTCTGCTCATACAAATTCGCTTTACAGCGGTAAGATAGAAAATGCCGAGCTCGCAGCAATTTGCGATAATGATAAAAATAAGGAAAATATCCTTAAGGAAAAATTCCCCGATATTAAATTTTATAATGATTATAATTCGGTTTTAAATGATAAAGAAATCGATGCTGTGATAATTTCGGTTCCGCATCCTATGCATTCGGAAATTGCAATTAAAGCTTTAAAAGCAGGTAAAAATGTTTTAACGGAAAAACCTGCCGATATAAGAGCGGATAAAGCGCAGGAAGTTATTAAAGCAGCAGAGAATCCCGATAAAATATTTGCTATAATGTTTAATCAAAGAACAAATCCTTTGTTTAAAAAAGCAAAGGAAATCGTTTCCTCCGGAGAACTCGGAGAGCTTAAAAGAGCTGTTTGGATAGTTACAAATTGGTATAGAAGCCAAAGTTATTACGATTCCGGCAGTTGGCGTGCAACCTGGGCCGGAGAAGGCGGCGGAGTTCTTTTAAATCAAGCTCCTCATAATCTGGATATTTTGCAGTGGATTTGCGGAATGCCGGAGAGTGTAAGTGCAAAGATAAGTATTGGAAAATATCATAATATCGAAGTTGAAGATGACGCGGTGATAAATATTGTATTTAACAACGGAGCTGTCGGAACATTTATAACATCTACCGGAGAATATCCCGGAACAAACAGATTTGAAATTTCAGGAACCGGTGGAAAGATAGTTATTGAAAACGGAAAACTTTGTTTTTATAAATTAAAAACATATGAAAAAACCGTGAGATTTTCCGATAAAGCTATGTCGCCTCAGATAGAAACCGAATTTATTGAATTTTTACCCACCGAAAAAGAAACTGCTCACCGCGGAATTATTCAAAACTTTGTAAATGCAATTCTTTTTGGCGAAAAGCTGATCAGTCCCGGAGAAGAAGGAATAAAAGAGCTTTTGATTTCAAATGCCGCATATCTTTCTTCGTGGAATGATTCAAAATCTATTTCAATTCCATTTGATAATAAAGAATTCAATGAAAAGCTGGAAGTTCTACAAGAGAAATCTTCTTATAAACAAAAGAATGGAAATTCGACTGAATACAGCTCAGATTACAGCTCTCGCTGGTCAGTTAAATGGTAAAGGAGTATAAAATATGGAAATAGGCGCTCAATTATTCACTTTGAGAGATTTTTGCAAGAATCTTGATGATTTTTCCGAAACTCTTAAAAAAGTAGCAGATATCGGATACAAAAATGTTCAGGTATCCGGAGTTTGCGATTATCAGCCCGATTGGCTTAAAGAACAGCTTGATAAAAACGGTCTTAAATGCGTTCTTACGCATATTCCTTCGGACAGACTTATCGGGGATACCGACAAAGTTATAACAGATCATAATGTCTTTTCCTGCAAAAATGTGGGTTTGGGAATGTTTGTTTTCAATTCCGAAAAAGAGGGTCAGACATATGATGATTTTGTAAATACTTATATGCCTGTTGCAAAAAAACTTAAAGCAGGCGATAAATATTTTATGTATCACAATCACGACAGGGATTTTGGAAAGATTGATAATAAGCCTATTATGCTTAAGCTGGCAGAGGATTTTTCGCCTGATATTCTCGGATTTACCCTCGATGTCTTCTGGATACAGATGGCAGGCGGAGATCCGGCATATTGGATAGAAAAATTCAGCGGCAGAATTCCGTGTATTCATTTAAAGGATTTCTGTTTTGCCGAAGAGGACAGAAAGAGCCTTCATATGGCTCCTTTAGGAGAGGGAAATCTAAATTTTGACAGAATTTTTGCTTCCGCCGAAAAAGCAGAAACGGAATATATGCTCGTAGAGCAGGATAACTGCAAAGGCGAAGATCCCTTTGAATGTATGAAGAAAAGTTACGATTATCTCCGCTCTTACGGATTCAGATAAAAATTAAATCTTTACCGGGGTTTAATAGCCCCGGTAATTTTTTTATGCGGTTAAAATATAAAAATACTGCTAATTGTTACAAAAAAAGTAGATGTTAAAATCATGGCGATAATTTATAATATACTTATAAAGATATCAGGGGAGAAATATTATGAAAAAACCTTTTTTGATAAAAGCTTTAAGTATATTTTCCGTGCTTGCGGTTTTAGCGTGTAGCTCGGTGGGATCTTTTGCCCTTACGGCAAGAGATCAGAAAAGTAAAAGAACAGTAAGCGTTAATACTTCAAGCATTATTCAAGAGTATTTTTTAGGTCACGGAAATAACCTTTGGACTTTTCCTTACGGCCGCGGAATGAATGACGCTTATGAACTTGTAAATAAAAACAGGACCGATATGCAAAAGCCTGCTTTTATGCGAATGATGTTTCTGCCACAGTGGATAGTTTATATTGATGAAGAACCCGAAATTCAGAAAGAACGCTGGGAATCGGGGGATTATAATTGGAATTCTATCGAAGTGATAAATTTCTTTAACAAAGTAAAAATGTTAAAAGAAGCAGGCACGATAATCGAACTTAATATGGGCGGAAGAATAAGCACAAAATACAGGCTAAATGAATGGTATCAGGTGCCGGATTCTTCAATTACATTTTACGGCGGACCTGCCGATTTTGAAACAAGAGGAGCGCCTGATAACCTGAAAGCTTTTGCCAACGCGACGGCTGCCGTGATTAAAAAGGCTGACGAAAAAGGTCTTGATAATGTAAGGCTCCTTTGCTTCTATAATGAAGTAAACGGAGGAAACTTTGAAGCGTTCTTTGATAAGCGTGTTTATTGGACTTCTATGATAAAAGAAGTGCATTTGGCGCTAAAAGCGGCAGGGTACAGGGATAAGAACAACGAGTCGAAATATGTAAAAATTATGGGAACCGATTTTTCGGGCCTGATTCAGGACCCCGTTGTATCGGAATATGTAAATTATGTTTATGAAAATTTAAGGAACGATGACGGAACACCCATATTTGATATTCTTTCTACCCACCAATATATAAGGCACGAAACAGACGTGTATCTTAAAAATTCTTTGGAATTCACTTCGAGATTCAGCGATACCCCTGTATATAACACAGAGGGAAGCGGCGTTATAAATGCCGACGGAAGCTATAATCTTAACTATATGCGAAATACGATTTCCTGTTGCCTTATGATTGCAAACACCGGTTTTGCAGGTAATGCGTTATGGTTTTATTCTCCTGAAAGACTTTCCGATCCTTTCAATCTCGATCAGTCGGGATATGAGATGTGCAACTGGGATTTTCCGACAAGGGGCACTTGGACTGTAGGAGAAAACAATGCGCAGATAGGTCTTTTTTACAGATATGTCGAAAAGAATTCAAAGGTTTATAAAACCGCGGTTTCGAATGACGATATTTATTCTGCAACTTTCGGAAAAGACGGCGGATATTCTGTGTTTACCGAAATGGACTACGGCGAAACAAACAGTAAAAGAACATTATGCGTTGAGTTTACAGGGGACAATATCCCGGCAGACGGCACAAAATTTGAACGCCATACATATATTTTCCCCGATGATGACGGCGACGGCATAGCGGATTCCGAGTATCCGTCTTATTATGTTGATGAGTACGGCAATACTGTGGGCGGAGCAAACGCTATCATTCCCGTAACGGATAAGACAGTAACAGTTCAAAACGGTAAAATTACGGATGATGATATAACAGGTAAGCACTGCGCGGTTTTATATACCACTATTCCCGAACAGCCTCAGTTAGAGGTTGAAACCACCGACGAAGATGTTTCTATAATTGTTGACGGCAAATATGTCAATAAGGTATATGACAGCATTGATTTCAGCGTAGAGCCCGGAAAGAGCATAGAATTATCCGTTAAAAAAATAATCGGAGCCGACGATAATGCCGAAAATGTCACCTGGGAAATAGTAGGTAAAAATCCGTCTGCGCTAAGTTACTATAATTCGGTTTATGATCCTGCCACTAAAACCGGCGGAGGTTACGGAATGACTGAAGAAAACTGCGGAAAATTAAGTAAAACTTCCGGAAAAACCGTAACTTACACGGCTGAAAGCACCGAAAAGGGCGATACCGTGGCAATAAAAGTAACTTCAAATGCTGATAATGAAGCTTATAAAATAATTATAATTTCAATTGGCTATACTGTGAAATTTGATTACGGATATGACTCAAAAACCGCAGAAAAGAGCTATAAAAAAGCTGAATACGAGCAGAATTTGCCGATACCCGTAAGGAACGGCTACACCTTTGAGGGTTGGTATGATTCTCAGGATTACAGCGGTAAAAAGTACGAAAAAACCGATTATGACGCTTTTAATAACGGCATAACACTTTATGCCAAATGGTCTGATTAAATCAAAAGGGGGATTTTCTTATGAAAACAATTAAATTAAAAAAATTTATAAGCAAAAATCTTGCTTTGATTTTATCGGTTTCACTCTGCATAGGAATAATTTTTCCTTGCATTTCAAATTATTATTCCGCAGCTGCAGAGGGAGAAAAAGCAGAAAGCGAAATCGAACAGATAAAGTCCGCCTGGGGGAAATTAAGGACTTTTGAAACGGGTTTAAGACCAACTCGCCAAAAAGTAAATAACGCCTCGGCGGCTAAGCTTGACGATAGGGATATTATCTCTGTAAACGATACAAATGTGCCTGAAAATATTGAAAAGAACTTATTAGGCGATACTTATTCTTATTATTACAAGTCATTTGAAAATGATTATTCATATCAGGGAGTAAATACCTCTTCTTCAGAAAGATTTTTATATTTAAAAGATAAGAACACTAACACAAAGATAGATCTTTCGGGATATTCGGGATTTTCTTTATCGCTTTATATTGAAGATATAAAGTCCGCGGGTAGTATTGTTCCGTTCTTCGTCTTTGATATAGCAGGCAATAACAAAAAAGGGAAAACTGTAAGTATTTCCGAAAATATGAAAGGCTCCTGGCTCACTCTTTCTGATACCGACCTTTACGAAGGAGGAATATCCGCTCTAAAAGCAGATACGCAGGGAAATCTATCAAGCCTGCAACTTAATCTGTGCGCAGGTCTTAAAATCAAGGCGATAAGCGGCTCTTTGATATTAACAAACTCTGTTTTGCTGCCTGCAAATTCTGATGATTTTGATTTGTTTGATTGGATAGAAGCTGCAGATAATCTAGATAAAAGCGGATTTATCAATACTTCCGAGTTAACCAAAGTTGTTTTAAGCTTAAAAGAAAAATATAAAAAAGATCTAAGCTTTTCTAATCTTAAATCTGCGTGGACCAAGCTTAAATACAAATACGGAAAAACCATTTTGCTCCCCGTGAGAGAAAAAGCACAGGGCGTAAATTATGACGCTTCTTCAGGAAACTCTTCACAGTATTTCTTAAACAGTGATGAGAATTTTGCGCTGCTCACACCCGGAATCGATAAAAGATCTTTGGGTGACGCATATCTTAATTTCCAAAGGTCATATAAAGCAAATTCCGGCACTTCGGGCGATTGCCTGATGTTCAGCAATTCAACTGTTTTTAACAGCTATAAAACAAGCAAAATAAATATTACCGACTTTGAGGATATATATTTTAATATTTATATTGCCGACGTTTTAAATGAGGGCAATATTAAGTTCAATTTCGTTACGGCAAATACTGTACCCGTAGCAGGAAAGACTTTAAAAATTTCGTTTTCCGATAAGGAAAGTTGGAAAACCGTAAGATTATCCGATATGTATTCCGGAGATATAAAAGCGCTTTATGAAACTATGCGCAATAAAGATATATCAAAAGGGAACGATGCTCAAAAAAGCGGAAATTTAGGATTTTTCTATTTTGAATCTCAGGGCGCTGTATTTAACGGCAGTATCGGCTCGCTTATGGGAATAGGCTATAACACTTTACCTGAAAGCATAGACGAAATGACAGCCTCCGATCTCATTTTAGCTGCCGAAAAACTTGATTTGACAGAGTTTGATAATACAGAGCAGTTTATAAATGTTTTAAACGAAACTAAGCTTCTTTTTAAAGACGATCTTGTAATATCAAATCTTAAAGACGCTTGGAAAAATTTAAGAAAAGATGTAAGCTTTATTGTTCCGTCAAGAGAAAAAGCGGCAAATAAGAATTATGACGCCGGCAACGAAAATAAGGAGTCTTATAAAATAAATAACGATTCGAATTTTGCCGCATTGCCTTCCGGAATCGATAAAAGCGCTTTAGGCGACGCATTTTTGAAATTTAACAGATCCTTTGATCTCGGCTCCGGTACTTCGGGCGACTGTCTGATGCTCGGCGATTATCCCGATTTTAACGGATATAAGTCGCACACGACCAAATTTAAAGATTTTAAGGATATGAGCCTTTCTGTTTATATCGACGAGGTTAAAACAGAGGGGAATATGCGCGCGATGTTTGTTTCTGCAAACACCATTCCTTTAAACGGAAAAGTTATATCAATAACCAAATCCGATGAAAAGCAATGGAAGACCTTTAAGCTTTCCGATCTTTACGGCGGCGATATTAACGCACTTTATTCCGCAATGCTCAATAAGGAAGTTTCAAAGGGCTTTGATGCGGAAAACAGCGGAATTTTCGGATTTTTCTATTTCCAGTCAAACGGCGCAGTATTTAAAGGATATATAGGCTCGTTTGTTTGCAGAGTGTCGGCAGCGTTGCCCGAAAATACTTCGGACTGGAATATAGCCGATTGGGTATATGCCGCAAAGCAGCTTGATCTGACGCAGTATTGCGAAAATGTGGAAGATTTCAAAGCGGCTCTTGCAAACGCAATAGCTTTAAGAGATGAAACAAATACCGCGAGGTCCTGCACAGTCATTTCTTATCCTGAAATTTCCGATATAGGAAGCTTGGATTTAAGCTCAGATATTCTTTCTGGAAAGCTCCCCGAAGTAAGCTATTATAACGGCACATTTACAAAACCGGAAATTTCCGCAGGTGTTCTTTCTAATATATCCGATGCCGACTTAAATACCTGTGCCGAGCTTTCAGGTCTTTCTTACGAAACCGAAGATTGCTATACGGATATTTTGTATGATCTCGGCGGAAAAGCCAACATTACAGATATTTATATTGCAAACAGCTCGGATGCGCTTTTAAGAAATTATAAATATTATATCTTTGCTTCAAAAAATCTTTCCGATCTATATGATTTTGATAATCTTGTAGCGGCTTATGAGAATACTGATAATCAGGCTGTTCAGAAATTTAATTTTTCAATGATAGGAAATATTACCGCTAATTATCTTGCAATTAGAGTTGTAAAACCTTTAATGGATATGACCGCTTATGACGGTGTTGTAAGAATAAACGAGATTGCGGCAATAGGAACAGTTAAGAATTACACGGTGGAAAAAGGCGACTTTTCAAACGAAAAGATTGCGTCTAT
>CAKSGV010000030.1 GCA_934454845.1 uncultured Eubacteriales bacterium
CTTTTTTCGATGATTTTCTCTTTCTTTGCAAAAAAACAAAGCCCTCTTGCTGAGGACTTTGTCTACTGTCTGAGAGGTCTTGTATAAGACCTCTTTTTTTATTGAATTTATCCCTTTTCTATGTTAATATAATATTCTGAAGGAGGCGGAAAATTTGGCTGATTTATTTGATTATCTTTTCTGGCGCGGTGATCTGAGCTTTAGTGCAGATCCTTTTAATGAGATCGACGGGATGATAGCCGCCAGGTTCTCATACTTGCCTTTTGAAAAAATAATAAATGAAAATTATTCGCTTCCGCTCTTTGAAGCGGCGAAAAAAATGCAGCGAATAGAAAATCTTTATGAAACGGTGCTTATAAAATCTGATTTTAAGTTAATTTCCGCACTTAAAAAGAGCAAAAGATTTAAAAATGCAGTGGTTTGCGATTTTATACATAATACGGATAAAAACACGCAAACGCAGTTTTGCGCAGTCACTTTAGAGTTTGAAGATTTCGCAGTCGTATGCTTCAGAGGTACTGATAACACCGTCGTAGGCTGGAAAGAGGATCTTAACATGGGGCTGTTTTGCCCTGTGCCGGCGCAAAAATCTGCGGAAAACTATTTAAAAAATGCGCTTGAAAAGTATGAAAAAATCATAGTCACAGGTCACAGCAAGGGCGGAAATTTAGCCGTTTTTTCATCGGCGATGATAAGAGATAAGCAGGATAGAATTCTGTCCGTTTATAATTACGACGGCCCGGGATTTGATGACGGCGTTATAAATTCTCCCGGTTATAAAAATATCTGCGGGAGGGTAAAAACCTTTGTCCCGCAGTCGTCGATAATAGGTATGCTTTTAGGGCATAAAGAGAAGGTAAAAACAGTCAAGAGTGAAAATTTGGGGATTATGCAGCACGATATTTATTCGTGGAATGTGGGGAATAAAAAATTCTCTTATCTAAAATCGGTAGACTCCACAAGTATTTTCATCGATAAAACACTAAAAAAATGGCTGTCCGAAATGACAAAGGAAGAGTTTAAAAGCTTTGTCGAGGCCGTGTTCACAGTGATGAACGAAACAAATTTCGAAACCTTAAGAGAAATGGGAGAAAAGAAATTCGAAAGCACAATGAGTATGCTTAAATCCGTTAAAAATCTTGACGTTGATACGAGGAAAAGAGCCATAGGCGCGCTCGCTTTACTTATAAAAAGCACAAAATCGGGATTTGAAAATATTTTTAAAACTAAATAACCGTTTTGCCGCCTAAAATTTTAGCCGCCATTTTTGCAAGCCTTTCATCGGTTTCGGTGAGGGGCTTTTCGTTGTCTTTTTTGATTAAGATTACCGCTCCCACGATATCTCCCGCGGCTATAACAGGCACTGCAAAAAGAATGCTTATTTCGCTTGCCTCTAAAGCATAAACATCGTTTTCGGGAGCAGAGGGCTGTCTGCTTTCAATGATTTTTTCCAACTCTTCGCTTATTTTTCTGCCCGATATCTGCGATTTCGATATTCCGCTTACGGCAATGCAGGTGTCACGGTCGCAGATAAGTACAGAAAGTCCTGTTTCTTCATTCAATGCCGCCGCCACTTCGCCCGCATTTTCTGATATCTCGCTTATAGGAGAATATTTTTTAAAAATAAGCTCTCCGCTTTGGTTTGTGAAAATTTCTAAAGGGTCGCCCTCGCGCATTCGCATTGTTCGTCTTATCTCTTTAGGAATGACCACTCTTCCGAGGTCGTCTATTCTTCTGACTATTCCGGTTGCTTTCATATAAGAATACTTCCTTTTTCGGTTAATAAGTCCCTAATATTATTTGCTTAAGATATTCTATTATTCACCATAAATAAAACCGGTAAGTATATTTTAATACAAGCCGGATTTTGTGAAAGCGTTTTTATAATTCGTCGGCGAAAGCAACGCCGCTTTTATGTTGAAGAAAGAGTGAATAGGCAAGAAGTAATAAGTAAAATCCCTCGCACTTTAGTGTGAGGAGTTTTTTTGGCTTGTTGGTGCGCTAAGAAGCCTACTTACTCTTGCTTTTTTCAACAGTGCTGCGCACAGTATCCATTTCCTTCATATCATCAATACAAACGAAAAAAGTCGCCTGATTTACATCAAGCGACTTTTCCGTTTGGCTGGGGAATAGGGATTCGAACCCCAACAAACAGAGTCAGAGTCTGTCGTGCTACCGTTACACAATTCCCCAATATTTTTTGTCAACAAGAAGATTATACTCTATTTTATATTTTAAGTCAAGCACTAAATTTAAAAAACCTTTTACAAAAGGAAATCTGTTAAATATACTTGCCTGTTTAAGTCTGAAATTTCCATATAAATCTTGATATGGAAAATCATGCGGATAACTTTTATAAAAGAGTTGGTAAAATGCGATTAAACTAAAAATCTTTCGCTGTGTTATAACCGATTTAAAACAACTTGCCTCAATTCGAATCAAATGCTGTGGGAATGCTGAAAGCACCCGATAAAATTAACGAGCTCTTCGCAAAACGCGAAGAGCTCGTTTCAACCTTTAAAATATTCTATAATCAGAATTTTTCGGCATAATCGAAAACAGCTTTCGGAAGCTCGCTTTCGTCACAAGAAACTGTGAAAGTGAAATCGACGTCTTCAATAGTCGAAATTCTCTTTAAGAAAGCGGTAAAGGCTTCGAGGTCCTTGCCGCCGATCTTAAGAGTAGCGTCACCGAAAATATTTGTGATATCGTGATTTGAATTTTTAAGCGTTACAAGCATTGCATAATATTCGCCGTAGCCGGAAATACCGAGAGCGTCAGCGTCGATAAGTCTTGCTTTATGCGTTACGGAAAAAGTAAGGGTATCGCCTTTTTCAATGCATACGACATTGCCGAGGCTCAAATTGGCTGTTTCGTTGACAACGTCAACCAATTTTTTCGTTTTACCCGAACCCTTGTTCCCGATTATAAGCTTAATCATATTAACAACTCCTTTATTTTAACCGCAAGTCGCGGATTTTAAACTTTTTTTAAAGCCTCTTTTCAAGCTCGGCTTTCATATCTTCATATCCGGGCTTGCCGAGAAGGGCGAACATATTTTTCTTATAGGCTTCAACGCCAGGTTGATTAAACGGATTAACTTTAAGCATATATCCTGAAACGGCGCAAGCCCTTTCGAAGAAATATATAAGTCTGCCTAAATTTTCTTCATCCGTTTTGTCAACAGTGATAACAAGATTCGGAACATTTCCGTCAGTATGAGCAAGAACGGTGCCTTCAAAAGCTTTTTCATTTACATAAGACATCGTTTTTCCGGCGAGGAAATTAAGCCCGTCACCATTATCGGAATCTTCTTTAATAACAATATCTTCTCCCGTGTCCTTTATCTGAACAACGGTTTCAAACATAATTCTTGAGCCTTCCTGAATATACTGACCCATTGAATGAAGGTCGGTTGAAAAAGTGACGCTTGCCGGGAAAATACCCTTATTTTCCTTGCCCTCGCTTTCGCCGAAGAGCTGCTTGAACCATTCTGCCATCATAGCGAACTTCGGCTCGTAGCTTACCAGCATTTCGACGGATTTTCCGCCTCTGTAAAGAAGATTTCTCACTGCGGCGTATTTTAAACATGGATTGCTTTCAAAATCCGAGGAAGAATAATCGGATTTCGCGTCTTTAGCGCCTTTCATAAGCGCATCGATATCACAGCCTGCGGCGGCTATCGGGAGAAGACCGACTGCTGTTAAAACAGAGTATCTTCCTCCTACGTTATCCGGAACCACAAAGCATTCATAACCCTTTTCGTCGGCGAGCTTTTTGAGGGTGCCCTTGCTCTTATCGGTGGTGCAGAAAATTCTCTCTGCGGCGCCTTTTTCGCCGTACTGCTTTTCAAGCATTTCTCTGAATATTCTAAAAGCTATGGCGGGCTCGGTGGTCGTTCCCGATTTTGAAATAATATTTACTGAAACTCTTTTATTTTCGCATAATTTTAAAATATCGCTTAAATAGCTGCCGGAAATGCTGTTTCCTGCAAAAAGGATCTTAAGCGAGGGGTCAAAAGAATTGTAAAACTGACCTTTTAAAAATTCAATAGCGGCTCTTGCTCCCAAATAAGAGCCTCCGATACCTATAACGACCAGCACATCTGACTGCTCGCGGATTTTTTTTGCGGCATTTTTTATTCTGGCAAACTCTTCCTTGTCATAATCCTCAGGCAAGGTTACCCAGCCTGTGAATTCGGAGCCGGCGCCTGATTTTTCATCGAGGGCCTTCGCGGCGGACAAAGCTTCTTCTTTGACCGATAATATATCGTCGCCGGAGATGAATTTGCCGGCATAATCTGTTATAAACTTAAGGGACATATACTTTAACTTCTTTCTTTTTACTGAATTCATTTTACTATATTCTAATATTTTTTTCAAGCGGTAATATCAACAAACTGTGAACTTTTTGCTAAAATATAATTTACAGCGTGAAAATTCCTTTTATAAGCCAGGAAAATACGGTTTTGAAATTTATTTTTCCCACATCTTCCTTGGATAAAAGATCAATAGCGCCTATCTGCACGCCGTCGCTTGAAACAATTATTTTTCCGAGCTTTTCGCCTTTTTTTACGGGCGCCGTTATATTTTCGTTTATTTTGACCTCTTTTGTTATTTTGCCCGTGCTGCTCTTTTTAAGCAACAGGTCAAAGCCCTTATCCGCTTTAAGCGTTATCGTCGGATCGGCGGCATTGGAAATCAGAGCTTCATATTCGTCTTTATCGGCTTTTATGCAGGTGTAGCGGTAATTTGCAAAGCCGTGGTCAAGCAGTTTTTTGGCCGCGGAAAATCTTTCGGCAGAAGCCGAGGCGCACATTATCACCGCCACAAATTCCGTGCCGTCGCGCTCGGCGGTTGCGCTTAGGCAGTATCCTGCAGAAGAGGTAGTACCTGTTTTAAGACCGGTGGTCCCCGAATAAAATCTTACGAGCTTATTTGTGTTTACAAGCTCGCTTTCGCCGTTTCTTAATGTATCCATCCACACGGTTGAATATTTTTTTATAAGGTCGTGTTTTATAAGTTCGCAGGACATTATCGCAATATCCGCGGCTGAGCTGTAATGTCCCTCGGCATCAAGCCCCGTGCAGTTTTTGAACTGCGTATTGTTCATTCCGAGCTTTTTTGCTTTTTCGTTCATCAGCCGCACAAATTCCTCTTCACTTCCTGCGACCGCTTCGGCAAGAGCAACGGTGGCGTCGTTAGCGGAGGCTATTACCGCCGCTTTTAACAGCTCGTCGACAGTCATGGCTTCTCCGGGTTCGAGCCATATCTGCGAGCCGCCCATAATTGCCGCGTGTTCGCTCGCGGAGATGTTATCGGAAAGAGTAATTCTTTTTGAATCTATCGCTTCCATTATGAGAAGAAGTGACATTATCTTTGTTATCGAGGCAGGTGGCAGCTTTTCGTCGCTGTTTTTCTCGTAAAGCACGGTTTTGGTGTTTACCTCGGCAAGCACCGCCGATTTTGCGTCTACGTCAAACGGTGCCGACCCATTTTCCTGCGCTTGCGCCGTCACAGGAACGGCGATATCCGATATATCGCACTCGCTTGAAACTGTGTGCGCGGCAAGACCGGTTATTCCTCCGAGGAGAGAAAAACTCAAAATCAGAGCCGCGGATCTTTTTAAAAAATTCCCTATCATATTCATTCCTCCCGTAAATATTATGCGTGAATAATACCGAATATTTTAAAAAAACTTGAAAGAAAATAATATATGTGTTAAACTAAAATAGATTTTAATTGGGATGTTAATTATGGAAAAAATAAAAATTCTGTGGATAGTAAACGATAAGTATGTAAACAACTTCATAACAGTTTACAAAGAATGTAAAAATTCTTCAAAATTCGATATGTTCGTTATGGCGACGGACAGGCTCGGCTATGATTTTTCGCCTGAAATCTCCTGTGAAGAGGTATATTCTTATCTCTCGGAAAACGGTGTAGAAAGCTTTAAATGCCGAAAAAACGGAAAGTATTTCGATATTTCGGAAATTTCACCCGATTATATTTTTACGACCACGCCTTATGATATTTATCTTCCTAAACCTTTTCGGTCCGACGCATTAGTAAAATTCGTAAGCTCTGCCATGTGGATTACGGCGCCGTGCTTATTCGCTGGATAAATGATTATGCCACTTTGGGAGAGAGCGATTATTATAAAAATGCGCAGTTTATTTTCCACTGTGATCTCCGCGAGGGAGATAGTATTCCTGCAAACAGCGTGAGCATAGGAAATTTAAAGCTTGACGAGTATTTGTTTTACGGTCGCAAGCCTGATTTTTCTTTTTATAAAAATAAAAATTCCTATAAAATTGTGTGGAAACCCAGATGGACTATGAAAGATGGCGACTCCACACTTTACCCTTATCTTGAAAAGTTTTACGGATTTTTAAAGGAAAGGGAAAACACAGAGCTTGTGCTGCTTCTTCATCAGATGGCGGAGGTAAATTTAGAACAAAAGGGTTACGGCGATTATTTCCGAGAAAATATAAAAAAGCTTAAAACTCTGCCTAATTTCACGGTTACCGACAGTTCGGATTTTCTCGATACGGTTTTAGGAGCAGATCTGCTGATCGCCGATCACACTTCGCTTATTGCGGAATTCACGGTTACCGGAAAGCCCATTATTTATACCACGCCTGATGTTCCGCTTTCTTCGCTTGGGCAAAAGATTATAAAAAACAGCTATGTTGCGAATAATTTTGAAGAATTGGAAAAAATTGCCGACGGTCTTATCGGCGGAAAACCCGAAGGCGATCCGAAATCCGAACAAAGGCTTTCGGATAAGGACAGTTACTTTGTTTCTTCAAAAGAGAATTTAAGCGTGGCGAAAAGACTGCTTGAATTTTTGGAAAAAGATTTTTCGGATATTTTGTCTTATAAAAGATACAGCGAAATAAAGTCAAATATCTATAAAAAGGAGCTTTCGGCTTTAGAAGAAGAAATAAAGTCAAAAGACGCGCTCATAGAGGGGAAAAACGGTGAAATAAAGCTCGCAAAGTCAAAAATAAACGAGCTTGAAAACACTGTGAGCGAAAAGCTCAAAGAAAATGAGATATTAAGCGCAAGAGTTTCTAAAATTGACGGATATATCAGTAAAATTCCGAAATTTTTAAGAGCGATATTTAAAAAATTTACCTAAGGTTTATTATGGAGGATGTTTATGGCAAAAATCGGGTTTGACAATGCGGAGTATATAAGACTGCAGTCTGAAAATATCAGGGAGAGAATAAAGCTTTTCGGCGGAAAGCTTTATATGGAGTTCGGAGGAAAGCTGTTTGACGATTTTCACGCGTCGAGAGTTCTTCCCGGCTTTGAGCCTGACGCAAAGGTAAAAATGCTTTTAAAGCTTAAAGACGAGGCGGAGATAGTTATAGTCATAAATGCCGACGCTATAGAGAAAAACAAGCGCCGCGGCGACCTCGGTATTACATATGATCTCGATACTTTAAGACTTATCGACGCTTTCAGAGGGATAGGTCTTTTCGTCGGAAGCGTTGTGATCACAAGATTTACAGGTCAGCCCTCGGCTATTGCTTTTGAAAACAGGCTTAAGAATTTAGGTATAAAGGTATACAGGCATTACCCGATAAACGATTATCCTTCAAATATCCCCTATATAGTAAGCGACGAGGGATTCGGCAAAAACGATTATATTGAAACCGACCGCGAGCTTGTAGTAGTCACGGCTCCCGGCCCCGGCAGCGGTAAAATGGCAACCTGCCTTTCCCAGCTTTATCACGAGCATAAAAGAGGGGTAAAAGCGGGATATGCGAAATTTGAAACATTCCCTATCTGGAATCTTCCGCTCAAACACCCTGTGAATGTGGCTTACGAAGCTGCAACCGCCGATCTTAACGATGTGAATATGATAGATCCTTTCCATTTGGAGGCTTACGGAAAGACCACTGTCAACTATAACAGGGATATCGAAATTTTCCCCGTTTTAAACGCTATGATGGAAAAAATTATGGGCGAGTCGCCCTATAAGAGTCCCACGGATATGGGAGTAAATATGGCGGGCTTTGCTGTGTGTAACGATGAGGTGTGCAGAGCAGCGGCAAATCAAGAGATAATTCGCAGATATTTCGGCGCGCTTTGCAGCGCAAGACAGGGAATGTCCGAACAGTCCGAGGCAGGAAGAATAGAAATTCTTATGAATGCTATGAATATTTCCGCTTCTGACAGACCTGTAGTAAAAGCCGCTTTGGATAAAGCGGAGCTTACTAAAGGACCGGCTGTGGCTATGATGCTTGAAGACGGCAGAATAATAACCGGAAAAACTTCTTCTCTTTTAGGTGCCTCTTCTTCTATGCTTTTAAATGCTTTAAAGGAATTAGGCGGAATTCCCGATGATATCGAGCTTTTATCGCACACAATAATCGAGCCTATCCAAAAGCTTAAAACAGGGGTTTTGGGCAATCACAATCCGAGACTTCATATAGACGAGGTTTTGATCGCACTTTCTATCTGCGCGGTTACGAATGCCACCGCTAAAAAAGCGCTCGATCAGCTGTCTAAGCTAAAAGGGCTTGAGGCTCACTCCACGGTCATTCTATCAAGGGTTGATGAGCAGACCTTTAAAAAGCTCGGCGTGAATATCACCTGCGAGCCTAAATATCAGACTAAAAAATTATATCATCATTAAAAGAGGTAAAAGATAATGCTTGATAAAAATATAGAAACAAAATGCGTTCAGGGAGGGTATACTCCTAAAAACGGGGAGCCTAGGCAGATACCCGTTATCCAAAGCACAACATTCAAATATGACACGGGACTTGATATGGGTAAGCTTTTTGACCTTGAGGCGAGCGGATATTTTTATTCAAGGCTCCAAAACCCCACCTGCGACAGCGTTGCGGCAAAGATATGCGAATTAGAGGGCGGAACTGCCGCTATGCTTACCTCTTCCGGACAGGCGGCGTCGTTCTTTGCAGTGTTCAATATAGCAAACTGCGGCGATCACATCGTTTCTTCTTCCTCTATTTACGGCGGAACATACAATCTTTTTGCCGTAACAATGAAGAAAATGGGAATAGATTTCACTTTCGTTTCTCCGGATTGCACCGCTGATGAATTAAACGCCGCTTTTAGACCTAACACCAAAGCGGTTTTCGGCGAAACCATTGCAAATCCTGCGCTCACCGTGCTTGATATTGAAAAATTTGCAGCCGCCGCCCACGCCCACGGCGTTCCGCTTATTGTGGATAACACCTTTGCAACCCCCGTTAATTGCAGACCTTTTGATTTCGGTGCGGATATTGTAACACATTCCACAACAAAATATATGGACGGTCACGGCGCGGCTGTCGGAGGCTGTATAGTTGATTCGGGTAAATTTGACTGGACAAAATATCCCGATAAATATCCCGACCTCTGCACTCCCGATGAAAGCTATCACGGGATAACCTATACCGAGCGCTTCGGAATTGAGGGCGCTTATATCACTAAAGCAACGGCTCAGCTTATGAGAGATTTAGGCTCTGTTCAGTCGCCGATGAATGCGTTTATCTTAAATTTAGGCCTTGAAAGTCTTCATATAAGAATGAAAAAACACTGCGAAAATGCACAGAAAGTAGCCGAGTTTTTAAAATATGACGATAGGATTGCCTGGGTTAAATATCCCGGTCTTAAAGGTGATAAATATTTTGATTTGGCTCAAAAATATATGAAAAACGGCACCTGCGGCGTAGTATCTTTCGGCGTTAAGGGCGGAAGAAATGCGGCTGAAAAGTTTATGGAAAATCTTAAAATCGCAGCCATTGAAACCCATGTTGCAGACGCCAGGACCTGCTGCCTTCACCCTGCCAGCACAACTCACCGCCAGATGAATGACTCCGAGCTTGAAGCCGCCGGAGTTTCACCTGATCTTGTCAGATTTTCCTGCGGTCTTGAAAGCAGCGAGGATCTTATAGCCGATATAAATCAGGCGCTTGATAATCTTTGATTTTTAAAGGAATGAATTAAATGCCTATAAAAATTCCCAATGATCTTCCTGCCGTAAAAACCTTAGAGAGCGAAAATATTTTCGTTATGACCGAGAAGCGTGCAATAACGCAGGATATCAGACCTCTTAAAATTCTCCTTTTAAATCTTATGCCCAATAAGATAGAAACGGAAACCCAGCTTTCCCGCCTTTTAGGTAATTCTCCGCTGCAAGTTGATCTGACTTTAATGCACACAAAAAGCCATATTTCCAAAAATACTTCAAAAGAGCACTTATTTACATTTTATAAGACCTTTAATGATGTGAAAAACGAGCGGTTTGACGGTATGATAATCACCGGCGCGCCCGTTGAGCAGATGGAATTTGAAGATGTGGAGTATTATCCTGAGCTCTGCTCGATAATGGAGTGGAGCAAGACAAATGTGCACAGCACTTTTCATATTTGCTGGGGCGCACAAGCGGGACTTTATTACCATTACGGTATAAAAAAATACCCCGTAGATAAAAAAATCTTCGGTGTGTTTCCGCATAAAGTCGTGTATAAAAGGTCTATATTGTTCCGAGGATTTGATGATGAATTTATGGTTCCTCAATCCAGGCACACAACTTTAAAAACAGAGGAAATAAAAGCTGAAAAAGAGCTGAAAATTTTGGCTGAAAGCGAGGAAACCGGCGTTTATGCCGTATCTTCGAGAAACGGCAGACAGATCTTTATCACCGGCCACAGTGAATATGACAAAAACACTCTTAAAAACGAATATTTAAGGGATCTCTCCCAAGGAAAAAAAATCGATCTGCCGAAAAACTATTTTTTAAAAGACGATCCTAGAAAAGAGCCTGTTGTCAGCTGGAGAGCGCACGCAAACCTGCTATATTCGAATTGGCTTAACTATTTCGTTTATCAGACCACGCCTTATGATGTTACTAAAATCAGCGAGTAAAAATCAAAAAAATCCTATCACAAAAGTGATAGGATCAGACAGTAGACAAAGTCCTCAGCAAGAGGGCTTTGTTTTTTTGCAAAGAAAGAGAAAATCATCGAAAAAAGGGAC
>CAKSGV010000031.1 GCA_934454845.1 uncultured Eubacteriales bacterium
AAAAATTCAAAAACCGTTACAAAAAAATCGAACCTCACATATTGTGAAGTTCGATTTTTCTTAACTTAATGACATTGCCTTTTTAAGGGAGATATTTTTTTACTTTTTCTCTACAACAACCGGTTGCAGCTGTTTGCCAATTAAGGCTTGATTAACAGCTTCTGTAAGCTTAGTAAAATCACAAACAAGCGAATTGTTTTTGCCGAAAGGATCGTCTTGCCTATAAGGCACAAAGAAGATGTTTTTCATATTTTGAAGTAATCCTATGTTTTTATAGGAGGCGCCTAAAGCGTCGTTGGTAGCGAGCGCCAGCACAACGGGGTTATTGTTTCTAAGACCGGCTTTTACAGCCATAGTAACGGGAGTGTCTGTGATTCCGAGCGCTATTTTTGCGGCTGTGTTTCCCGTGCAGGGAGAAACAACTATTAAGTCAAGCAGATTTTTTGGCCCTATCGGCTCCGCTTCAACAATTTCGTGAATGATTTTGTTATGACATACCTCTTCAACTTGGTTTTTGAGATCGTCTGCTTTGATAAATCTTGTATCTGTATTGTAAACAATTTCCGACATTATAGGAATTATATTTGCTTCGGTTTTTGCAAGTTCTTTTAAAGCTTCAAGAGATCTTTTAACAGTGCAAAAGGACCCGCAGAAAGCATAGCCTATATTGATTTTTTTCAAAATATATCCCTCCGTAGTTTTAATTGTCCGATAACGGTTTTAAAAATTACCTCTCCGGCGGTTTGAGGAGCAGTTTTACCCGGTATGCCGGGCAGTTTTATAATTTTTTCGTTTTTTTCAGCGATACATCCGCGTGTGGAAAGATCAATGATGGGATTTTTTAAAAATCCGAGGTCTTCTTTGCAGAAAAGAGGCGCGTCAACTGTATTGAAAATCAAATCGAATCTATTTAAATTCTTTTTAAGATCAGAGCTTTCAAGATATTCACAGCTGTTTATCTCTATTTCAGCATAATCTCTCGGTTTTCTTGCGCTCACTGTTACAGCGGCGCCGAGAGCTCTTAATCTTGCTCTTAATGCTTTTCCTACGCGCCCATTGCCTATTACAAGCACTCTTGAGCCGAAAAGTGTTTTTTCGGTGGAATTTATCGCATAGGCGATAGCTCCCTCGGCTGTCGGTACGGCATTCAATATTGAAAACTCGTCAAGCTCGGAAATATCCGTGATATTTTCTTTTTCGCCACCGTAAAGAGAAGAGAAAATGATTGTTTTTTTGCAAACATTATCAAGTTCTTTTAAAGCAATTACCTTTTTTGTCAAAGGACAAAAAATGTTCACCCCGTCACGCGTGGTCGGAACAGGGAGTACTATTATATCCGCCTTTTGAATGCACCCTTTATCATTAATATGCAATCCGAGCGTTTCGGTTTCAAATCCGGCTTCCCTGAATTTTCTTTCCGCATATTCCGAGCGTTTATCTCCGCCTATAAGTAAAACTTTCATCTTTATCAACACCTGCATAAAAAATACGCCATAGAAGTTTATATAACATTCTATGGCGCAGTTATCTTTTAAGTTACCCGGATTTTATTATTTCAAATAATTTATCTTTATTATTAAGCTTTGGATTATCGGTTATCTTTTCAAGGAGAAAATCCAGCGTTTCGCCGATCTCTTTACCTTTAATGCCGATGTTTTTCAGATCGTCACCGTTTATTTTCAAGTCCTTTATTTCATAAGGTTCGCGGTTTTCAATGATTTTGTTATACTTTAAAATATAAGAACTTATATCTTCGTTTAAAATATTTTTTTTATAATCCAAATAAAGAATAAAATTATTTTTATTTTTAAGCTTTTTTAAATTTCTTTTAATTTCATTGATATCAAGTTCTGATTTTAATATTTCAAAATCATTAAAATCAGATAAAAATTTGTTACTTAATTTAAGCGCTTTGCAGGTTTTAAAAACATCTGCACCGCAAATATTTAAAAAAGCATACAGTCTTATTTCGGGATTTAAAGTAAGCTCTTTAATTCTTGCGAGCCCTTCGCAGTCTGTAATATCTAAAAATTCAAATCCTCCTTTTTTAATAAGGGACTCTAATGCTTCCGGATTTTGCCCCAAAAGAGTTTTTATCAATTCTGTGCTTATTCTTTCCTCACTTATCTCGGATATTTTGCCGCAAAGTTCAAGAGCCGCATTTTCCGTGTCTTTATCTATAGAAAAGTTTAAAACAGATTTAAATCTGAAAAGTCTTAAAATTCTTAAAGCGTCTTCCTTAAATCTTTTTGTGGGATTTCCCACGGCACGGATTATCTTATTTTTAATATCCTCGGTTCCGTTAAACGGATCGCAAAATCCTTTTTCAGGATTAAAAGCTATGGCATTCATAGTGAAATCGCGCCTTTTAAGGTCTTCCTCAATATTATTTATAAATACCACTTTGTCCGGATGCCTTGAATCGGAATATCCAAATTCACTGCGAAATGTGGTTACTTCAAAAGGCTTATTTCCGATAATAACTGTTACTGTTCCGTGCTTAATTCCTGTATCCGCAGTGCTTTTAAATATTGATTTAATTTCGGAAGGCATGGCAGAAGCAGTAATATCATAATCGTGAGGTACTATGCCCATAATTTTATCTCTTACGCAACCTCCGACGATATATGCCTCATATCCGTGCGATATAAGTTCGTCGATTATAAATTTTACTTCTTTCGGCAATACTTGATTCATAAGCTTTTTATTCCTACTTTCAAAAAAACAGTTTATTTTTTATAATAAATGTTGTATAATATAAAGTGTATGTTTATTTATAAAAAGAGGTTTGATATATATGAAAGAATTAAGGACCGAAGATAAAATTCTTACAAATATTAAAAGAGTTCATATGATAGGTATCGGCGGTAGCGGAATGTGCCCTTTGGCTGAAATTCTTCATTCAAAAGGATATGAGCTCACAGGATCCGATAACAATGAGAGCGATCCTTTAACCAGAGTTAAAAATCTCGGCATAAAGGTTTATATGGGGCATAGTTCGGAAAATATAAAAGGCGCGGAGCTTGTAGTTTATTCGGCGGCAATTTCAGAAGATAATCCCGAAATCGTTGCCGCAAAAAGAAATAATATTCCTCTTATGGAGCGCTCGCACCTTTTAGGAGCACTTACACGACATTATGATAATGTTATAGGCGTTTGCGGAACTCACGGCAAGACCACCGTTACATCTATGATAACACAAATTCTCATTTTAAACAAGAAAAATCCGAGCGCAGTGATAGGTGGTAAGCTTCCGCTTATCGGATCAAACGGTACTGTCGGAACCTCGCAGACGCTCGTTTGCGAATCCTGCGAATTTGTCGATACTTTTTTGCAGATGTCGCCAGATGTTTCGGTGCTTTTAAATATTGATAACGATCACCTTGATTATTTCAAAACTATGGATAATCTTGTGAATTCTTTTAGAAAATTCATTTCGATGTCGAAAAAATGCTATTATAACGGCGACGATAAGCTTTGTATAAAAGCGGCAAGCGATATTGATGCCGAAACAGTTACATTCGGATTTAAAGATACGAACGATTACTATGCCGCTGATATAAAAAGCTCAAAATTCGGATTTTCGTTCGATGTAATAAAGGCCGGAGAAAAAATCGGCCATCTCGATATGCATATTCCGGGCAAGCATAATATCTTAAATGGGCTTGCTTCGTTCGCTGTATGTTCGGACTGTGGTGTTTCTCCAGAGGGCATAGCGCAGGCTGTGGAAAAATTCACGGGTGCCGGAAGAAGATTTGAATTTTTAGGCGATTATAACGGATTTACTCTAGCCGACGATTACGCTCATCATCCCACCGAAATAACAGCCACTTTAAAAGCTGCAAAAGAGCTTAATTATTCTAAAGTAACAGCAGTTTTTCAGCCGTTTACTTTTTCAAGAACCGCACTTTTAAAAGACGATTTTATAAAAGCTTTATCAATAGCCGACAGGGTTATTATGACTCCTATAATGGGATCGAGAGAAGTTAATACTTATGGAATTAAATCAGAGGATATCGCTCAAAAACTGCCTGACTGCGTTGTTTTAAGCGGATTTGAAAATATAGCAGATTATGTTATAAAAACAGCCGTTAAAGGCGAGCTTGTTATAACTATGGGCGGAGGAGATATTTATAAGGCGGCTCATATAATTCAGGAGAAGCTAAAATGAAAACTATAAAACTTTATGACTCTGACGCTTATATTAAAGAATTCAGAGCAAATGTTTTATCATGCGAGAAGTTTAAATCGGGTTATAGGACTGTTCTTGATAAAACTGCATTTTTTCCAGAGAGCGGAGGACAATACGGCGACCGAGGATTTATAGATGATATAAAAATAACGGATACGCAGACGGAGAACGGAATAATTTATCATTATTCCGGGGAGCCCGTAGAAATAAAAACAGATATTACAGCCCGAATAGATTTTGACAGGCGGTTTTCTTTTATGCAAAATCATTCGGGAGAACATATTGTTTCAGGTCTTTTTCAAAGCGAATTTGGATATGAAAATATAGGATTTCATCTTTCCGAAGATTATGTTACCATCAATATAAATTTCTCACTTAATTATGAGAAAATTAAATATATCGAAACTCTCGCAAACAATGCTGTTTATAAAAATCTTAATGTAAAAGTATTTTTTCCAACTAAAGATGAAGCCGAACATATAAACTACAGGAGCAAAAAGGATATAACTTCCGATTTGCGATTAGTGGAAATACAGGGAATAGATATCTGCGCTTGCTGTGCGCCGCATATTAAAAAGACAGGCGAAATAGGAATTATTAAACTTCTTGATTTTGAAAAAATCAAGGGCGGCACGAGAATTTATATGAAATGCGGAAATTTTGCGCTTGAAGATTATCGCAAAAAATATTTCGAAATAAAAAATATTTCCGATCTGCTTTCAGCAAAGTCTGACAGTGCAGATAAAGCCGTATTGCAGTTTGTAAAAAAAACAAATGAGCTTCAGGCTGAATATAAAGAACTTAAAAAGAAATATATTTTGCTTAAAACGGACCAAACGGCTGAAAGATGCTGTTTTCTTGAAGATTTTGATATGACCGATCTTCAGATCGCGGCTGACTCGGCTTATAAAAAAACAGGTAACGGAGTTTGGTTTTTTTCAGGAAAAGATAATAGTTTTTCATTTTCCGTTTGCGAAAATGAAGATAAGCTAAACCGTGACTTTAAAGCTTTTTCCGAACACTTAAATGTAAAAGGCGGAGGAAGGAACGGAATAAGACAGGGAACTGTTAAAGAAAGCAAAGAAAAAATAAAAAATTATATCGGGAGATATTATGGATTGGATTGAAATTAAGGCTTCTGTTCCGACATCAAAAACAGACGAGACGGCGGCAATAGCGAATATGACCGTGCCTTACGGGATTTATATAGAAGATTATTCAAATTTAGAGTCTGATGCCGAAGAAATAGCTCATATTGATCTTATCGATGAAGAGCTTGTTAAAAAAGACAGAACGCATTCTATTATACATATTTATTTTGATAAAGAAGAAAATGTCAGCGAAGCGGTGGAGTTTTTAAAATTAAGAATGAATGCGGCCGGTATCGACTTTAATATTGAAAAAGATACAGTTGACGATAACGCGTGGAATGAAAATTGGAAAAAGCATTTTAAAGCCTTTGAGATAGGCAAGAAAATCGCTGTAACTCCGAGCTGGGAAAAATATAAAAATTCAGATAACAGAACGGTCATTCATCTGGATCCCGGAACTGCTTTCGGCACGGGTACTCACGCGACAACTTCTATGTGTATCGAAGCTTTGGAAGATGAGGTAAAAGGCGGAGAAAGCGTTTTGGATATAGGAACAGGGAGCGGAATTCTCGCTATTGCGGCTGTTCTTTTAGGAGCAAAAATCGCAAAGGGCATTGATATTGATGAGCTTTCTGTTAAAACAGCCAAAGAAAACGCAAAAATAAACAAGGTGGATAATTTTACAGAATTCCAAGCCGGAGACCTTGCAGATAAGGTGACGGGGAAATTTGATATTATTTGTGCAAATATAGTTACGGATGTTATCATAAGACTCTTTGAAAATGTAAAATCATTTATGAAAAACAATACAAGACTGATAATTTCAGGCATAATCGATTTAAGAGAAAATGATATCGAAAATGCGATTGAAAAGAGCGGTTTTGATATTATTAAAAAATTGCACCGCGGCGAGTGGTTTTGCTATATTTTGAAAAAATAATCGGAGGAATATCAATGCTTGAATTTGAGCAGCTTAAATCAAGGCTCACTGCAAACGAGCAGGAAGTAAAAGATTTAAAAGACGCTATCGGTTACGATAAATTAAAAAGAGAGATAGAAGAGCTGGAGCTTAAAGCCGCAGCAGAAGGATTTTGGGATGATGTGGAGAATTCACAGGCAATCCTGCAGAAAACAGGAAAGCTTAAAAATAAGGTTGAAACTTATAATAATATCGTTTCTTCTTACGAAGATTTAAGCGTGCTTATCGATATGGGCGACGAAGAGGAAGACTTATCGTTTGTTGATGAGATCTCACAGTCGATAGATGTTCTTGAAAAAGATCTTGCCGCTTTAAGACTTCAAACTCTTCTAACCGGAGAATATGACGCTAATAACGCTATTCTAACATTCCACGCCGGTGCCGGAGGCACAGAGGCAATGGATTGGGTATCTATGCTTGTTAGAATGTACACCAGATGGGGAGAAAGACACGGCCTGAATGTAAAAGTGCTTGATTTTCTTGACGGCGACGAGGCAGGACTTAAAAGCGCAACTGTTCTTATGGAGGGAGAAAATGCCTACGGTTATTTAAAAAGCGAATCGGGCATTCACAGACTTGTCAGAGTTTCTCCTTTTGATGCTTCGGGAAGAAGACACACTTCATTTGCCTCTATAGAGGTAATGCCCGAAATTACCGACGATGTGGATATAGAAATTAAAGACGAAGATGTTAAAATGGATGTTTTCAGATCTTCCGGTGCGGGCGGTCAGCACATTAATAAGACCTCTTCGGCTGTTAGACTTACTCATATTCCGACAGGGATTGTTGTGGCCTGCCAGAATGAAAGAAGTCAGTTTCAAAACAGGGACCAGGCTATGAAAATGCTTAAATCCAAGCTTCTTGAAATAAAAGAAAAAGAACATCTTGAAAAAATCGAGGATATTAAAGGCGTTCAAAAAGAGATTGCGTGGGGATCGCAGATAAGATCCTATGTATTTATGCCTTATACAATGGTAAAGGATCACAGGACTAACTTTGAATCCGGAAATATCAACGCTGTTATGGACGGCGATCTTGACGGATTTATTAACGCATATTTAAAAGCAAGTTCTAAAGGCGAGCTTAAAGATTAATTCTTGTAAATTAAGCTGAAATATGTTATTATTAATTAGATAAACAGTAAGGGGATTATGTGCTTATGAGAAAAGACGGTGTAAGAGTCAAAAAGACCGATCCTATGTATACCGTAGCGGCATATATAATGAACAAGAGAATTGACGCTATGAATATGATAACCATTGATATGCCCATTGATCCGGTGCAGAAATATATCAATGAAAAAAGAAAAACCGGAATAAGTATCAGTCATATAGCGGTATTTTTGGCGGCTTATGTAAGAACTGTCGCTGAATTTCCTCTGCTAAACCGATTTATTGTAAACAGAAAGCCTTACGCAAGAAACGAGCTGACTGTTTCAATGGTTGTTCTCAAATCAGGAAAAATGGATCACGGCACTATGTCGAAAATGTATTTTTCCACTAAAAACACTATTTTTGAAGTCAACGATATTATTAATTCCTATGTCGATGAAAACCGAAATGCTCCCGATAATAACGGTACTGAAAAAATGATAAAATTCCTTTTGGGAATTCCGGGAATTCTTCCGATGGGCGTTGGAATATTTAAATTTATGGATAAACACGGTCTTTTGCCTAAAAAGATAATCGATATGTCGCCTTTCCACGCAAGCCTGCTTGTTTCAAACCTTGCATCGATCAGAACCAATCACATATATCACCATGTTTATGAATTCGGAACAACAAGTATAGGTATTACTATGGGTAACACCAGAGAAGTTCCTAAAAAGAAAAACGGCGAGATAGTCTTTGAAAAATGTATGCCTTACGGCATTGTTATGGATGAAAGAATTTGCTCCGGCAGTTATTTTGCACTTGCTTTCAGAAAACTTAAAAAGTATATGGCGGACCCCTCTTTGCTCGAATTACCGCCTGAAAACATAGAACCCGATCCGGATTTAAATAAAATTTTAGTTTGACCTTGATTTTATGATTAAAATGTTTTAAAATATCTTTGTAATAAATTTTGGAGGTAATCTAAATGTTAGTATCAGCAAAAGATATGTTAACAAAGGCAAAAGCCGGCAAATATGCCGTAGGCCATTTTAACATCAACAATCTTGAGTGGACAAAAGCTATTCTTTTAACCGCACAAGAGCTTAAATCACCTGTAATTCTCGGCGTTTCCGAAGGTGCAGGAAAGTATATGTGCGGATATAAGACTATTGTCGGAATGGTTAACGGAATGCTCGAAGAGCTCAATATTACCGTTCCTGTAGCTCTTCATCTTGACCACGGCAGTTATGAAGGCGCAAAGGCTTGTATCGAAGCAGGATTTTCTTCCGTTATGTTTGACGGTTCTCATTATCCGATTGAAGAGAATGTTGAAAAAACAAAAGAGCTGGTTGAAACCTGCAATAAGCTCGGTCTTTCCTTGGAGGCAGAAGTAGGCGCTATCGGCGGTGAGGAAGACGGCGTTATCGGCGGCGGAGAAGTTGCAGATCCTAAGGAATGCAAAATGATCGCTGACCTCGGCGTTACAATGCTTGCAGCAGGTATCGGAAATATTCATGGTAAATATCCTGCTAACTGGACAGGCTTAAGATTTGATACTCTTGCCGCTATTCAGGAACTCACCGGCACAATGCCGCTCGTTCTTCACGGCGGAACAGGAATTCCTGCCGATATGATCAAAAAGGCGATTTCTCTCGGTGTTTCTAAGATTAATGTTAACACCGAGTGCCAGATAAGTTTTACAGAAGCAACACGCAAATATTTCGAAGAGGGTAAAGATCTCGTAGGAAAAGGATTTGATCCTAGAAAAGTTTTGGCTCCCGGATTTGAAGCTATCAAAGCAACGGTTAAGGAGAAAATGGAACTTTTCGGATCGATCGGAAAAGCTTAATTGATAGTAAAAAAGCAGTCGGTTTGACTGCTTTTTTTTAAAAGGAATTTTAATTATGAAAGAATTGCATTTTAATGATTATCCATTAAAGGTTTTCGGAGCGCCGCTTCTTGATTCCGATTATCCTTTTTCAAGACTTCCTGATTCGGTTGCAAAAAAGATAAACAAAACAGCCGCCGATTATTCAAAAAGATGTCCGGGCGCAAGATTGGCTTTCAGAACAAACGCTAAAGAATTTAAAATCAAAGCTAAGCTTAAAACTTTATCTTTAGACCTCGGAATGTCGGTTTATCAGTGCCAGTCGTTTATGGTTTTGATTGGCGATAGAACAAAAGATCCTGTTTACTGCGGTAATGTTGTCCCGAATGATTATGAAAATAAGGAATTCGAAAAGATCATCAAAAATCCGTTTTGCGGCGGTGAAATAAGCGATGTTCTTATTTTTCTTCCTAGAAACGAGGTTATAGAAGATATTTCCGTTGTTTTTGAAGATAGTGATATTATCGAGCCTCCTACGCCGTATCTGCCTGTTAAGCCCGTTTTATATTACGGTTCTTCAATAACAGAGGGTGCCTGCGCTTCTATAATGAACGGCTACAATGCTATAATATCCAATCATTTAAATATTGATTATTATAATTTTGGGTTTTCAGGCTCTTGCCGCGGCGAAATCGAGCTTGCGGAATTTTTTGGTACTCTTGATATAAGTCTTTTTGTTTTTGATTACGATCATAATGCATCAAATGCTTTCGTGCTTGAAAATACTCACGAAACTTTCTTTAAGAAATTCAGAGAATTAAAGCCCGATATTCCTGTTATTATGATGAGTATGCCGGCGGCGGTTTACACCGAAGAAAATAAAAAGCGCAGAGAAGTTATTAAAAAAACTTATCTTAACGCTTTGAGTTCAGGAGATAAAAATGTTTATTTTATCGACGGTGAAAAGCATTACGGCGACCGTGACAGAAATTTATGCTCTATTGACGGAATTCACCCGAATGACCTTGGCTTTTACAGAATGGCAAAAAATGTCGAGCCTGTTATTAAAAAAGCGCTTGGTTTATAAAATAAAAAATAAGTCTGCCGATCGGGCAATGTCATTAAGTTAAGAGATTGCTAATAGGCATAAACGGCAAAATAAAACACACTTAGAACCGAGAGGTAGTTT
>CAKSGV010000032.1 GCA_934454845.1 uncultured Eubacteriales bacterium
CAGATAGTCCCCATTTTTCAGCTGCCTTTGAAGCTTTTATATATTCCATTTGGCTTCCTCCAAACTTAAATACACTTGCACAGATTTAGTATATCATATTTTAGGAATAATATCAAGTGCTTTTTGAATATACCAACCGATATTATTCCTTTTTTTAGAACACCGGGAATAAAAAAAGCGGGGCCGAAGCCCCGCTTGAATCACATATAAATAAGTTCTTTACAAACGATTTCTGTGACTCTATTTCTAATATTGTTCATTTGCCGCACCCATACCATTTGATTGTCAGATTTTATCTGCTCGGTCACGCCTTCTATCTCGGCATACTGCTTCATCAGCAAGTCGAACATATCCTGTGCGTCGCGGTCGAGGTCGGTCAGATACTGTTCAAGTGTTCCTTTCATCCGCATAACATTAACTACAGTCGGATTACTCTTTTTCAAATAATTGTAATGCCGTTGTCCCCAAATGCCTATGTTCTTTACAAATTCGTCTTTCATACTCTCACGCTCACTTTCTTTGACGGCGCTTTAATGATTTTGATAAGCAAATCATCTACATCCTCAGTCGGTTTGTTTTGCTCAAGATACATTGTTCTTACCGCATTGACACAACCGACGAGCAGCCAGTGCTCAAAATCGTCAAGGGTTACTTTGTGTTTTACATCTTTAACTTTCATAATGCGAAAATCCTCCTTTGCGAGTACATTGTACCGCAAAAGAGGATTATTTAAAAATATGCGTTTTTTTGAAATATGATTGTACGGTTTCGGTGTGTTTAATTAAATCCCTTATGAACATCCGTACCAAAAAAGTCATTCTTTATAAGAGTGGCTTTTATTTTTTATTTCCGACCGAGGGCGAATAACCCGAAGACCGAATAATCAAATTATTTAAATCGAGAGTTTAGGATGCAAAAAGTTTGGAAAATAATTTTTTGACACCGCAAGGATCCGCTTTGCTTGTAATGTCAACCTTTAAAGTATTTTTTTGGAAACGAAGAAGCATAGATCCCCTGTTTATCGTGAAAAAATTGCTGTAAACGATACAACAATCTTTCACGCAAAGGTTAAATGCTATTGCTTTTTTTTAAAATTATAGTATAATACTTTTGAAATAATGTACATATTATTTTTTTTACTTAAGCGTAAAGGAGAGTTTTATGAAAAAAGAAAATTCAGTTTTATTAGACGGTATGTGGAAACTTTATATCGTCACAAACAAAAAATACAGAGAATTACTTTCTAATGTCACAAAAGAAAAACAGCTTTCTAAAAACGGAATTAAAGCAATTAAAGCAACTGTTCCAGGGAATTTCGAACTAGATATGCAAAAAGCCGGGCTTATTGACGATTTATATTTTGACGATAATATTTTAGATGAGCTTAAACTTGAAAACAGGCATTTGTTTTATGTAAAGAATTTCAATATAGAACAAGACACTGACAGCTACTCATTACAATTCGACGGTGTGGATACTCTTGCCGAATATTATTTAAACGGCGAAAAAATCGGTGAATCCGAAAATATGCACATATCCTACACTTTCGACGCAAAGAATCTTAAATCCGGAGAAAATGAGCTTTTAGTGCATATTTCCCCCACAAAAATATTTGTGGATAATCAAAAAGGCTCTATGCTCTACTCTATGAAAAAAAGAACTTTTATAAGAAAAGCTCAAAGTATGTTCGGATGGGATATTATGCCGAGAATAATATCCGCAGGAATATGGAAATCCGTTAATCTTATAAAAAAGGATACAGCTCAAATCGACGAGGTGTATTTAAGATATAATTTCAAATATCCTCATTGCGGTTCGCTTTACTATTCATTGGATATTGATGAAGATGAATTTATCGGAGATTACCGCTTGGAAATAACAGGGGAAATTGACGGCGAAATAACAATACGAAAAACTGTTGCTTTAATAGACCGTGCAGGCATAATATACGGTATCGAAGGTGATCCCAATAAGCTCTGGTGGCCGAAAAATATGGGAAAACAGAACCTTTATAATTTCACCATAAAACTTTATAAAGGCGATATTCTATGTGATGAAAGGCATCAAAAACACGGATTTCGAACTGTGACTCTTGAAAGAACCGATTATATTGATAAAGACGGAAACGGCGAATTCAAATTTTTAATAAACGGCGTGCCGTTTTTCGCGCTCGGAACCAACTGGGTTCCCCTTGACGCTTATCCCTCGCAATATAAAAAACGCCTTGCAAAAGCAATGGAATTAGTAGAAGAATGCGGTATAAATGCCATTCGTTGTTGGGGTGGAAACACATACGAAAATGATGAATTTTATGATTATTGCGATGAGCACGGAATAGTTGTTTGGCAAGATTTTGCCATTGCGTGCGGCCTTTGCCCTCCCACAGACAAAATGATTAACCTTATCAGAGAAGAAGGCGAAAAAATAGTGGCAAGACTTCGCCACCATGCCTCTGTGATTCTTTGGTCCGGAGATAATGAAAACGATCTGATTTTATCTCACACGGGGCAGGATCCGAATTCAAATAAGATAACGCGCGAAGTGCTGGCAGATGTTATAAGCGAATGCGATATTTCAAGGCCTTATATTCCCTCTTCTCCCTATATGTCTCCGAAAGCTGTGGAAGATAATATGATCGGCAGAATCCCCGAACAGCATATATGGGGATCCAGAAGTTATTACAAACAGGATTATTTCGGAAAAAACAATGTTGCAAGATTTGCAAGCGAATGGGGCTATCACGGATGCGCTTCGCCGGAAAGTATCAAAAAAATGATGAAACCGGAAAACACCTGGCCTTGGAATAACGATGTTTGGAGATTGCACTCCACCTGTATGGATTTGGAGGATAAAAGCGAAAATACATATTACAGAATAGAATATGTTCCCGCCCAAATCAAAACATTGTTCGGCGAATCTGTTCCGGATAATCTGTATGATTTTGCATTAGCTTCGCAAATAAGCCAAGCAGAAGCATTCAAATATTATATCGAACTTTTCCGTTCTTCAAAATGGGAAAAATTTACCGGTTTGATTTGGTGGAATTTAATTGACGGTTGGCCGCAGATTTCCGATGCAGTTGTTGATTATTATTACAACAGAAAATTGGCATATTTTAATATTAAGCGTTCTCAAGAACCCGTTTGTGTTATGATCAACGAATATAAAAGCAATAAAGAAAATATGCAATTATATGTTGCTAACGAAACTATGGAAGATACAAATGTTTCATATAAAGTAACCGATATAAACACCGGAAAAATAATCGCCCAAGGAAAAGGAATCGCTAAAGCAAACTCATCGGATAAGTTGGATTCCATAAAAACGATTAATGAGCAAACTCTTCTTCTGATCGAATATGAAGTAAACGGAAAGATTTTAAAGAACCATTATTTAATAGGCGCTCCCGAATATGACTACAAAAAGTTAATTTCGATTCAAAAGAAAGATTATAAAAACTATCCCGATCCGATATCAGGAAAGCCTTTTGATTACAAGCAGGTTAAAGAATGGCTTGAAAAAGCAGACCTTTTGCAACTTGACGGATTTTAAACTTTAATTTATAAAACAAACACCGCCCGCAGAACACTTTTTTAAGTGCTTGCGGGCGGTAATTTATTGTGTTTTTATAAAAATTCTTATCATCCGTGAAGATCGTAATATATTATATTTCCGATATTATTAAGCTGACTGAGCATTTTAGCTCTGCTTTGAGCGCTGTCCCAAGCCAGATATTCCATTTCGGACTGATGCCTTTTTTGAGCTTCCAATTGTTTTGCTCTGTCGGAATGCTCCTGCTCGGCTCTTTTCAGTTCCGCAATAAGCTTCTGCTTTTCAATTTCAAGAAGCTGTCGGTTTGCCATAAGTTTATCATATTCGTGCAGAGCTTCCTTTATTGAATCGGCACGATGTGTTTGAATAAATCTTATTAACAGATCAACAATCTGCAATGTTTTATCTTCATCACTTAAGGAATCCAAAGAATCAAGCTTTTTTATATGCAAATCTATATTTTCGCGTGCAATTTTAAAATCCCGCACCTTTTCATCAATTTCTTGATCTATTTGCGGAATTCGAAGTTTTTGCTTTTCGGCTTGAAGATTTTCGGCCTGCTTTCTTAATTTTATATTTTCTGCTTTTGCCTTTTCATCCGCAAGTTTTGCCGAATTTATCATAAGCTGTTGTTTTTTAGAAAGAGAGCCCGATTTTATCACAGATTCCTGAATTGAATTCGTGATGCGGGAAGCAAGAAGCATTAAAGCCGAGCATCCAAAAAATAAAATTATATAAAAATAAGCCTTAACCATCGATCCCATCATAAAAAGATAGCAAATTAATACAAACGCAAAAATCAAAGAAAACAGAACCTTCTTTTTTTGAAAAAAAGACTTACATAAAGGTGCCAAAGAAACGAAAAGAGATAAAATAATCTGCGAACCGAAAAGAATAATTTTATTTTCCGAGCCGAACTTTTCAATTTCCGCAATCATATTGCTGCGTATAATAATGCCTTTAGCGCCGAACAAATCCAAAGCCAGAATCAAACAAATAAGCAACTGAAAAGCTATATTCACTATTTTCAAAATATTTTTCGGTTTACAATTCTCGACAGCACGGCGACGATTTTCAGCCTGAATGGATTTCTTCAGATTATCGGCGGTGTTTTCTTCTTTTAAATCGATTTTAAAAGGCGCGGGGTTATCTTTTTCATTTTGCAGAGTTTCAATTTGCCGCTGAATGGTTCGGCATTTTTCCATTCCGGAATGAATTTCCAAAATCTCAAGCCGAATATCCTGTAACTTATTTAGTGCATCTTCCCTACTCATTATTCTGTTTCACCTTTCTTTTCACTGATTTATCGTTGATAATTTTTCATTATAGGCAAAATCAGCTTATCAATCCGATTATAAAAATTGAAATTATCATTAAAGGCAAAGCAATTATAAAATACCATTTCATCCAGGAGCGGATCTTAAGGCCCTTTCCGAGATTTGACTCCGCCTGATAATTTTCAAATCCCCAGCCGAATTTAGCAACGCAGAAAAGAAGATAAACAAGAGAGCCCAGCGGCAATAAAATATTGCTTACTATAAAATCTTCGCTGTCAAGAATATCCCTTGCGCCTATCGGGTGAACATTTTTCAGAACATTATATCCAAGCACGCACGGAACGGAAAGTGCTAAAATAAGAAGTCCGTTAATTAGAGCGGATTTTTTCCTGCTCCAGCCGAAATTATCCATACTTGATGACATTATATTTTCAAACACCGCAATAACGGTTGAAAAAGAGGCAAATGTCATAAACAGGAAGAAAAGGCTTCCCCAGAGTCTTCCGCCGTTTAAGTTTATAAAAACATTCGGCAGAGTTACGAATATCAGGCTCGGTCCTGATGTAACTTCAACGCCGTAACTAAAGCATGCAGGGAAAATTATAAGACCTGCAGAGATTGCAACAAAAGTATCAAGTCCGCAAATTCTTGCTCCCTCACCTGCGAGCGATCTATCTTTACTCATATAGCTTCCGAATATTTCCATAGCCGCAATTCCGAGACTCAAAGTAAAGAAAGACTGATTCATCGCCGCTGCTACAACATTTCCTATTCCTACTTTTTTAACATTTTCCATATTGGGAACTAAATAAAAGCTCAGTCCCTCTTTTGCTCCGGGAAGAGTAATGCTGTGAATTGCAAGAATAAGGATAAGCACAAAAAGTGCGCTCATCATAACTTTACTTACTCTCTCGAGACCTTTTCTTACTCCTATCCCGCAGATAAGAATACCCGCAATGACTGTAATGCACATCCATAAACCCATTTCACCGGGATTTGCAAGCATATCTGTAAATACTTTTGCGCTCGCCTCGGCATTCATATCAGGAGTGAATTTTCCCGAAAGGAATTTATAAAAATAATTGAGCATCCAGCCTGATACATTTGTGTAATACATCATCAGCACATAGCAGCCTAATATTGCAAACCAGCCGTGAATATGCCACTTTGTGCCCGGCTTCTCAAGTTTTTTATAAGCAAGCACCGCGCTTTTTCTTGACGCTCTTCCCACGGCAAGCTCCATTGTGAGCACAGGAAGTCCCATTATAACAAGCATAATAAGATAGATAAGAACAAAAAAACCGCCGCCGTTTTGCCCTACCACATAAGGGAATCTCCACACATTTCCGATTCCGATTGCACAGCCCGCACTGACAAGCAGGAATCCAAGCCTTGATTTAAAGGATTCTCTTTCCATATTCAAACTCCTTAAAAAAATGTTGTAAATCAATTATATTTTGTTTTTGTAAAATTGTCAATCTTTATTGAAAACAGAAGTTCAATTTGTTATAATTAAGCAAAGGAGAAAAGATAATATGGGGAAAAAAGAAATATATGATTTTTTTAATAATCAGGGAATAAATTTCGAAGTGACCGAGCATAAAGCGGTCTTTAATATGGAAGAATTAAGCAATGTCGACCTTCCCTATCCTGAGTGTGACGCAAAAAATCTTTTTGTGCGCGATGAAAAAAAGAAAAATTATTATCTTATAACAGTTAAGGGTGATAAAAGAGTAAATTTAAAGGAATTCAGAAAGGCGCACGGGCTTAAAAACCTTTCTTTTGCCTCGCCCGAAGATCTTTTAAGTATTTTAAAGCTTACTCCGGGATCTGTAACTCCTTTAGGTCTTTTAAACGACGAAGAAAACAAAGTTCACTTCTTTTTAGACCAAGAATTTAACGGCGGAAAGATAGGCGTTCACCCTAACGACAACACGGCAACCGTCTGGCTTGACGTTTCCGACTTAATAAAGATCATTGAAAACTCAGGCAATGAAGTAACAGTTACCGAAATTTAGGAGAAAATATGAAACTGGAATTTTCAAAAGATTATTACTTAAGATTATCTGATTTTGACAGGTATTCAAATATAAAGCCGAGCGCAGTTCTCGATCTTTTTCAGGATATTGCCGCTCTTCACGCGGAAATGACGGGCGCGGGGTTTGACGATCTTGATAAAAAAGATCTTTTATGGGTAGTTGCAAGAACAAAAATTTATATTGATAAAATGCCGCAAAAATATTCCGATGTAAAAATTAAGACCTGGCCTTTAAATCCTAAAGGCATTATTTGCAGACGGGAATATTTAATGACAGATGCTTTAGGTGAAGCTCTTATCCGCGGAAGTTCCGATTGGATAGTAATAGATAAAAACACGAGAAAACCTGTAAGGCCTATTGGCATTTATCCCGAAAACACTGAATTTATTGAATCAATTGCTACAAATCCGAAATTAAAGCGTATTACACCTGATGAAAACATTATAAAATCGGTAAAATGCATTCCCGGATTTTGCGAAACCGACGCTAACGGGCATATAAACAATATTAAATACGCCGATATTGCATTAAACGCAATAGTTCCCGAAAAATCAAATTATATTTCTTTCGGCATTGATTATCACAGCGAGGTTATGCCTTATGAGGAACTTTCGCTCGAAGTATCAAAGGAAGAAAACACATATTTTGTAAACGGTATTTCTTCTTTAAACGAGCGAGCTTTCACATGTGAAATAAAATATTAAATTCGGAGAAGAGAATGGAACATATTATAGAAATTAAAAACCTAAGCAAATCATTTTCGGATGTTAAGGCCGTAACGGATCTTTCGTTTTATGTTGACGAAGGTCAGCTTTTCGCCTTTTTGGGAGTTAACGGCGCGGGAAAATCAACTACAATTTCGATACTTTGCGGACTTCTTGAAAAAGATACGGGCGAAATAAGCATATGTTCCGAAAATATCGATAAAGGATTTAAAAATATTTCAAAAGATCTCGGAGTGGTTTTTCAAAATTCTCTTTTAGACGGTTCGCTCAGCGTTAAAGATAATTTAAAATTCCGTGCGGCACTATACGGATTAACTGGAGAAGAATTCAAAAAAAGACTCAACGAATTATCGAAAGAGCTTGATTTTAAAAGCTTTTTAAACCGACCTGTTTCAAAGCTTTCTGGCGGACAGCGAAGAAGAGCGGATATTGCGCGCGCCCTTTTCCACAAGCCGAAAATCCTTATTTTAGACGAACCTACGACAGGACTTGATCCGCAAACGAGAAAACAGCTCTGGGAATTCTTAGCTAATTTAAGGCAAAAAACAAAAATGACCGTTATTCTGACAACGCATTATATGGAAGAAGCTGCCGACGCCGACTATGTTCTTATAATCGACGGCGGAAAGATTGCAGCAAAGGGCACTCCGCTCGAACTTAAAAACAAGTATTCAGGAGATTTTATCTCCCTTTATTCAGTAAAAGAAGAGGATGTTAAAAAATTAGGCAAAAATTATACTTCTATACCCGGAGGATTTAAAATCGAGGTTGAAAACACCGCCGCCGCAACAAGCCTTATTCTTTCAAACCCCGAAATATTTACGGATTATGAGATTGTAAAAGGGAAAATGGACGATGTATTTTTATCGGCAACAGGCAAAAAACCGAATGAGGAGGAAATATAATGACCGGTCTTTATAATTTAACCGTTAGAAACAGTAAATTATATTTTAAAGATAAAGGCGCGTTTTTCTCCTCTCTTATAACGCCTATCATTTTGCTTGTGCTCTATGCAACATTTTTAAATAAGGTTTACCGCGAAAGCTTTGTATCAGCCCTTCCCGTTGGAGTAAAGGTAGCGGATAAGCTGATAGACGGAACTGTCGGAGCACAGCTTTTTTCCTCGCTTTTAGCCGTGAGCTGTATAACCGTATCGTTCTGCTGTAATATGGTAATGGTATCTGATAAGGCAAGCGGAGTCAGAGCAGACCTTACTGTCAGCCCCGTTAAAAATTCGGTGCTTTCGATGAGCTACTATATCGCTACTTTTATTTCTTCCCTGCTTGTTTGCAGTGTGGCTTTCTTAGTTTCGCTTCTGTATTTATCTCAGGTAGGTTGGTTTTTCACCTTAAAAGATATCTTATTTATTTTCGGAGATATAATTCTTCTTGTTTTGTTTGGAACGGCGCTTTCAAGCATAATAAACTTCTTCTTATCTTCTCAGGGGCAGATTTCCGCCGTGGGAACGATCGTCAGCGCAGGTTACGGATTTATCTGCGGAGCTTATATGCCTATCTATTCATTCTCAGAAAATCTTAAAAAGGTTCTTATGCTTCTCCCCGGAACTTACGGCACAAGCCTTATAAGAAACCATTCATTAAGAGGCATTTATGAAGAAATGAAAAATGTCGGATTTTACAGCAAGGATATAGATATGATCAAAGACTCTATTGACTGCAATTTATACATAGACGGAGAGAAAGTTAAATTAATTACAATGTTTTTAATAGTCTTTCTTTCCGTATTGGTTTTGATAGGCGTTTATATATTTCTTAATCTCTGGGTTAAAAGGAAAAAGAAATGACAGAACTTCAAAAAGAATTATTTAAATTAAAAGACGAGGATTATAAAAAATTTCATCTGAAACTTTTGCCGGGTTATGATGAGGAAAAAATTATAGGAATAAGAATGCCTGTGCTTAAAAATTTCGAAAAGGATTTTAAAAATTCAAAAGATAAAGATATTTTTCTTTCCTCTCTTCCACATAAATATTATGAAGAGAATAACCTTCATCTTTTACTGATAAATGAAATAAAGGATTTTGACGAATGCATCGAAAAAATCGATCTTTTTCTTCCCCATATCGATAATTGGGCGACCTGCGATATAAAAAGACCAAAATGCTTTGAAAAAAATAAGGATAAGCTTTTAGAATATATCAAGAGCTGGCTTGATACGGATAAAACTTATACCGTTCGCTATGCGATAAAAACTCTTATGGACTTTTATTTAAAAGAAGATTTTAACCCCGGTTTTCTTCAACTTGCCTGTGAAAAATGCTGCGATGAATATTATATTAATATGATGATAGCCTGGTATTTTGCAACTGCGCTTGTTTTCAGATATGACGAGACATTAAAATATCTTAAAGAAAGAAAATTATCAAAGTGGGTTCATAATAAAACCATTCAAAAATCTTTAGAAAGCTTCAGAATTGATGACGAGAAAAAGGAATATTTAAAAAAATTAAAAGAGATATGAAATCATATCTCTCAGACTGTAGACAAAGCAGGTTGTATTTAAGCGATACAACCTGCTTTGTTGGAAAATCGGACCGAATTTTCAA
>CAKSGV010000033.1 GCA_934454845.1 uncultured Eubacteriales bacterium
TGTCCCTTTTTTCGATGATTTTCTCTTTCTTTGCAAAAAAACAAAGCCCTCTTGCTGAGAACTTTGTCTACTGTCTGGGCCTCCCCTAAAAGGGGAGGCTTAATTTATATTGTAAATTAAAATTTAATTTTGAGTTAACACCAAAAGGAGTCCGCTTGTAAGAGAAATTTCGGCTTCGGTATCTTTTAATGAATTGCTTACACCTAAGGGAAAAAACGGATCAAGACAGGCGTTTTGCAGATTATATTCAAATCCCGAAAGGTTTACACCGCTGCACTTTTCAAGCGCAAATACGGAAACGGTTTTTTTATGTTTCGGATCGGAAAAATTCAGGATTTGCCCGGATTTTATAACCGTGAAATCAAAGTCATCTCCGAAAAATACGGTCTTTATCCCTTTTTTGCAGGCGGCGGCGCAAAGTGATATATTGGCGACTGTAAGGTCAAGTCTGCCGCCCACAGCGCCGTAAACATAAATTTCTTTTGCATTAAGCGAAATCGCTTTGTTTATCGCAAAGCCGAGGTCTGTATCGTCTTTCCTGACAGGAAGTACCGTTATATTGGAAGCTTCGGGAATATATCCGAGCGAATCAAAATCCCCGATTATCATATCGGGCTCAATATCGAGCAACTTGCAGATTTTATATCCTTTATCGCAGGCGATAACAAAATCCGATTTTAACCTTGAAAAGCGGAGCTTTTCGGGCGTCAAAGCGCCGAAAATTATAAATCTTTTATTCACCCAGGAAAAACCTCTCAATCGCCGCAGATTTAACAAAGGGAACAGACGCGACGGCGGTGAGCACGGTTTCGGGGAGCATATAAAATCCGTTATAGCAGATAGAATAAAGCACGGGGCGGTTTACAAAAGTATCGCCGAAAAGCTTGAACTGCTCAAAGTTTGCAAAGATAACAACTCCCGAAATAAAGTGCATAACAAATCTCAAAACACAGGCTAAAATTATTCCGAGAATAACTCCCAAAGCGCCCCTTTTGCGGAAAATACCTGCGATAAACAGCGAACCGTAAGCCAAAATATAGTCAAACATTATGCATCCGAAAAGCATAACAGGTGACAATCCCCAGCCGAACGGATTACCGAGGAAAAGCTGAATTGCACTGTACAAAAAGCAGGGGAGAATTGCAAATGCCGGACCATACATCACCGAGATCATACAAACGGGCAGCATAGAAAGCAAAGTGATTGAGCCTCCGAGCGGCATATCTACTACTTTGATAAGGCTAAGTACTGTCGAAAGTGCGACAAGCACTGCGGCTGTGCAGATCTTATACACAGGTTTTTTCTTTACATTTTCCATATTCATTCATCCTTTCAAAATAAAAACCGCAGGCGACAACCTGCGGCGAAAAAGCTATCATTTTCCTACGGCGGCATTATCCGCATCAGGTTATCGGTCGAAGCAGTCGGCTTCCTCTCAGCCCAAGTCAATTGAGCTCCCGTGTTTTTCTTTTATTATACATCAAAAGTTTTTGTTGTCAAGATAATTTACTCCGAAAACTCCCAAAATTGCGGGGATACAGAGCAAAAGCTGATATATATTTATTTTATTATGCATAATTAAAATTCCTGCCAAAACGCTCACAACTGTGATAATATTCGAAAAAGAAGCCGATTTCACAGGGCTTATTTTCGAAGTGGCATAGTTGAAAAGCATAAATGCCGCCACAGATGATATGCAGGCAAGATATATCACGGATATTAAAAAATCCCCGCTTTTAAAGCTTGAGCTTATAATTATGAAAAATTGTTTTTTAAGCGCAAACATTCCTATAATATTATAAATAATACTGCCCGAGAAAAACATAAAAAAGGTTTTTTCAAATGGCGAAAAATTTTCCGATGCTTTTCTGCTCAAAATATTAAATGCAGCTGCGCTCAAAACAGCGATAAAGAGAAGAATTATTCCTAAAGGGGTGTTTTTTCCGTTGCCGGTTGAAATTGCACCTATCGCACTCACCGCCGAAACCGATACAACCGTGCAAATTGTTTGCATAAAAGAAGGCTTTTCTTTTAAAATCAGCGAGCTTAGGATTATCACTCCTACCGGGACAAGGGAAATAATAATTCCCGAAATTGCGGAAGAAGTGTATTTTATCCCGTAAATTTCAGCTATAAAATAAATTCCCGGTTGTGCAAGGCTCATAAAGAGAAGCGGCATAATATTTTTACCCTTGAAATTCACTTTCACGGCTCTTATCAGAATCAAAAAGCCTAAAAAGAGAAAGGAAACGGTAAATCTCACGCTTAAAATAACGAGCGGATCGGAAATTTTCAAAGCTTTTTCGGAAAATATGAAGCTGAAGCCGAATATAATGTTAGCAGAAAGCGCCGCAAGCGTTCCTTTTAAATTATCTGTCAATTTTATAATTATCACCGCAAATATTATACATAAAAATTTTTTCTCTTGCAATAAATTTTAAAAAAATACTTGACAAAAAATTTAAAGTGTGTTAATATACTTGCAACAAATGAAAAACCTATGATTAAGAGTAAGTAATCGGAGATTTCGGGCTTTTAAGAGAGCCGCCGGCGGTGGAATGGCGGTAAGCAGAGCTTTGATGAATGGGCTTATGAGGGCGGCCGAAAGCGGATTTCGATTTGTGAGTAGCAGCCGACGGGTAACACCCGTTACAGTGTTTTCCGTATGATAGTACGGGGTTTAATGAGCGGATGATTTCATCAATTTGGGTGGTACCGCAGGATTTTTGTTTTTTTAAAGTCTTGTCCCTTTTACGGGATAGGACTTTTTATTTTTTATATCAGAGGGGTAAAAAAAGATGGATAAACGATGGCGAAGCTTAGGCTGAAATTTATAGAACTTTATAATTAAAATTAAAAATAATTGTTTTTAAGGAGTAATTAAAGATGAAAAAAATATTTGCATTAATTCTTTCGGCTGTTCTTTGTTTATCTTTTGCAGGCTGTAATAAATCCGATAAGAAGTCGGAAAAAGAAAGCTATAAAATAGGTATTATTCAATATATGAGTCATCCGTCGCTCGATAATTGCTATAAGGGCATAATTGAGGCTTTGGATGAATCGGGTATTAAATATGATCTTGATTATCAAACAGGCTCAAGCAACTCCGCAGATTCGGACTGCGTGAGCTTTGCAAAAAATATGGTATCTTCAAAATGCGATGTAATTTTTGCAATAGCCACTCCTGCCGCTAAAGCTGCATTTGCCGCTACCGATGATACCGATATCCCCGTTATTTTCTGCGCGGTAAATGATCCTGTTGCCAGCGAACTTGTGGACAGTATGGAAGAACCGGGCGAAAATTGCACAGGTACAAGCGATGTTTTGGATCTTGAGGCGCAGGTCGAATTAATTCAGTCGATGCAGCCCGAGGCTAAGAAAATCGGCATTCTTTATACCTCTTCCGAAGATAATTCAATTTCCAATCTTAAGAAATTTAAAGCTATCTGCGATAAAAAGGGACTTACGGTTGTAGATAAAGCCGTTCAAGGCGCAGTGGATGTTCCGGCGGCGGCAGAGGATCTTGCAAGCAAGGTTGACTGCATTAATAACTTTACAGATAACAATGTTGTAAATAACCTTTCGGTAGTTTTGTCTGCGGCAGAAAAAAATAATATTCCGGTTTACGGTTCCGAAGAAGAGCAGGTCAAAAACGGCTGCCTCGCATCGATGTCTATCGACTATAAGGCACTCGGCAAGGTGACAGGTCAGATGGCGGTAGATGTGCTTAACGGAAAAGACGCTTCAAAAATGGCTGTCAGGACAATAAGCGAGGCCACCCCTCTTATAAACACCGATGTTGTTTCTAAATTAGCACTCACAATTCCCGAAAAGTATTCTTCCGCCGCAACTGTTACAACAAACAAGTAAAAGGATAGATTTTTATGTTTGAATTTTTAAGTACATTTGAGGTCTTCCTCGAAACGGGCCTAGTGTTTTCCCTTATTGCAATGGGTTATTATGTTTCATATTCTGTGCTTGATTTTCCCGATCTCACCGTTGAGGGAACATTCGTCACGGGAGCTGTCACATTCAGCCTTTTTGCGGTAAGAGGGTATAATGTATGGTTAGGGCTCATCTGCGCGTTCATCGCGGGAGCGTTTTTCGGAAGTATCACCGGTTTCTTAAATGTCAGACTTAAAATCAGACCTCTTCTTTGCGGAATTCTTGTTTCCACTGCGCTTTTATCCATAAATATTATTGCCACCACCGGAGGTATGTACGGCGATTTTGCCGGCAGAGATTCAAGCACATCTATTTCTTTCGGCAGAAGAGTTAAAACTCTGCACGATGCCTTTTTCGGCGAGGCTATTCCTCCAAAAATAGAGAATATTCCCGTTAGGGACCTTGTGATTTTTCTGGTGGTTGCGCTGGTTTTGAAATTTGCGCTTGATTTTTATTTCAAAAGTAAAAACGGACTTCTTCTCAGAGCCGCCGGAAATAATGAAAATTTTGTTAAAATGCTTGGAGTCGATCCCGGCAACAGCCGGATAATCGGCCTTGCTATAGGAAACGGTTATGCCGCAGTTGCAGGCGCGCTTTACACTCACATAAGCGCCGGCTCAAATCAAAGTATGGGAATAGGCACAATAGTTATAGGCCTTGCCTCTCTTATAATCGGTCTTTCGATATTCAGAAATGTTCGCTTTTTAAAACCTACCACAAAAGTTATAATAGGAGCGGTGCTTTATCAGGCTTGCCTTACTCTCGCTCAAAAGCTCGGAGTGCCCAGCAGTTATAACAAGCTTATAATGTCTTTGATATTCACGCTTGCACTCATCCTCGGAAGTAAGCTTAACATTAAAGGAGGCGACGGCAATGTTAGAGCTTGATAATATCTTTGTTTCTTTTAATAAGGGGACTGTTGACGAAATGCCTCTTTTTGAAAATTTTAATTTTTCCGTGAAAAAGGGAGATTTCGTTTCCGTGGTCGGATCAAACGGTTCCGGAAAAACCACCCTTTTGAATCTCATTTGCGGTTCTGTTTTGCCGGATAGCGGAGAGGTTATTCTCAATGATAAAAATATCACCTCCCTCCCTGAATATAAAAGAGCCAAAATGATAGGCCGTGTTTTTCAGGACCCGAAAATGGGCACCTGCTCCAACCTCACGGTGCTTGAAAACTTCGCGCTTGCGGATAATAAAAATAAAGCTTTTTCTTTAACAAATGCAATCTCAAAAAAGAGAATAGATTATTATAAATCGCTTCTTTCCCAGTGCAATATGGGTCTTGAGGACAGAATGAGTTCAAAGGTCGGCCTTCTTTCCGGCGGTCAAAGGCAGGCCATCGCGCTTATAATCGCTTGTATGACAAAGGTTGAGCTTTTAATTCTTGACGAACACACCGCCGCGCTTGATCCGAAATCCTCCGAAAGGATTATGGAGCTCACGGATGAGATGATAAAGAAAAATTCTATGACAGCCGTTATGGTCACTCATAATCTCCGCCATGCCGTGAATTTCGGGAGCAGACTCATTATGATGGATAAAGGGAGTATCGTGTTTGATAAAGAGGGCGAGAATAAAAAATCACTCAAAATCGACGATATCCTTGATGTTTTCAATAAAATCAGCATTGAATGCGGAAATTAAGTATAAATTTAAAACCGCGTATATAAGCCCGGCTTATATACGCGGTGATTTTTTCGATTGTTTCAAATTAAAGAGATTTTAAAAATCCTTCAAGTCTTTGAGCTATTCTTGCGTGGCCGCAATTATTTGGATGAAGCCCGTCAGGCATAAAGTGTTCCTTCATTATTGCTATATTCGGCTGCATTCCGCTCAGTCTGAAAAGATCAAGCACAGGAATGGAATAATTCTTGCAAATTTCCGAAATCGCATCGGCATAATCTTCAAGATCAAAATCGATTCTCACATTTCTTTCATTAAATATTCTGCCGGTTTCATCTATTCTGTGAGTGGGTGTCATAAAAACAATGGTAGAATCAGGATATTTATTTATAAGCTTTTTGATAAGCACATTCACAGCGCCGCAGAAAGTGTCAACAGTATCGTCATCCAGCTTGCCGAACGGAGCGTCACCGTGACCGTAATCATTCGTTCCTCCGAAAACAACGATTATATCGGCATCTTCTTCCATAGAATCGGCTCTGGTGCAAAAATTGCCGGATTTCTCAAAATCGTCAACATTTAATTGCTTGGCAATTCTCGTTCCTCCGATACCGTAACCTATGCAAACGGCGCCCGTGTTTCTTTCAAGCTGTTTCCAATATGATTCGCTGATAGCGGTTGCTCCGCCGCCTGCTGTGATACTGTCGCCTAGAAAAAGAATTTTTTTATCTTTTAATTCCATAATAATTTCCTCCTATTAAATGGCCTAAAAGTATTATATAATTAAGTATTTCAAATTGCAAGATTAAATTAAACAAATATCATTTTTTATTTAAAAAATCCTATCACAATAATTAATGAATACTTAAGAATGAATACTGAAAAATTAATAATACAAAGCAAAAATCCTACCACAAATTGTGATAGGATTTTTGCTTTGGTGACCCGGACGAGATTCGAACTCGTGTTACCGCCGTGAAAGGGCGGTGTCTTAGGCCTCTTGACCACCGGGCCGGGAAAATGGTGGCTGTAATTGGATTTGAACCAATGACACTGCGGGTATGAACCGCATGCTCTAGCCAACTGAGCTATACAGCCATATAGTCGCGACTAAATCATTATACGAATTTTATCGTGATTTGTCAAGTGTTTTTTTAAAAATAAAAAAATAAGCTCTGTTTTAAATAACAGAGCTTACCAATGCTTTTGTTTACATATTTCCGGACTTCGTAAAGATATCGCTCGAGATTATATTATATCCGAATTTTGAATTGGCGTTTTTAACAAACACGGTTGAAGCCTTGCAGGTATAGGTTTCGTTTTCGTGGGTGGAAACGGTCACATCGGAGATTACTGTGAAAGTACCGTCTTCATTTTCCGTGACGCCGCTTATCCTGTGATCAAACTTTGAGTAGCCTCTTGCGATTATATACACATAACCGTCTTTTTTAGGCATATCCTCGTTTATTTGGTTTATATCGGCAATCTCTACGCCATACATCGATCTGACAAACTCTTTTACAAGCTCTGCCGGGATAAAATCCTCATTTTCGCTGTCGCGGTTATCAAGAAGAGCGATCAAAGAGTTATTAACGATATCGTTTAAATCGTCAAAATCAGAATCATACACATAATTGTGATTAAGCATATTGAGAAATCTTGCATTGCGCGAATTCTCTTCGCTTGAAGAAACTTCGGCGCCGCTTGCTTTAACAGTTCCTGTTTTGGAGGCGCCCGATACCGCAGCAAAAGTTCCGGCGATTATGATAACAGCAGATATAAGAATAAGAGATATCTTCTTTTTCACAATTATCGCCGTCCTTTCTGTATTTCATTATATACAATAATTATAAAAAATTGCAGTTTCAATCGTGTTACAAGTGATTTCAATTTCGTAACCTTTATAACGCTGATTCCGCTAAAAGTTACAAAAAAGTATATTTTATGACTTTTTCCTAAAATCTTTTTGTAAATTTTAAATAAATTGGTTGTAATTCACAATTCAGTATGCTATAATTTTAGTATTGAAGATAAGGAGTTGTTTCGCGTTGAAAATCTATTCGGAAAATAATGTAAAAAATATTGCTTTTTTAGGTCACGGAGGCTCCGGCAAAACCACTCTTGCCGACTCGGTGCTTTATTATAAGGGCGCGGCGGACAGAATCGGTAAAACCGACGAAGGAACCGCTTTGATGGACTTTGACCCCGAAGAGAAAAAGCGCGGAGTTTCCGTCAGCACTTCCTGCTTTGCACTTGAAGATAAAGAAAATAAGATAAATATTATCGACGCTCCCGGTCAGTTCGATTTTGCCGGCGGAGTCTGCGAAGCACTTGCCGCGGCGGATTCTGTCGTAATAACAGTTTCGGGAAAATCGGGTCTTACGGTAGGTGCAAAATCCTGCTATAAAAAGGCCAAGGCGCAGAATAAAAGCATAGCCTTTTTTGTGGGTAAGCTTGATTCGGTGCACGCGCATTTTTACAGAGTAATTTCTTCGCTTGTTGCAAATTACGGCGCGGCTGTCTGCCCCGTTGTAGTCCCTTATATTGAAGACGAAAGCGTTAAATGCTATGTTGATATGATAAACTCGGAAGCCTATTCTTATGACGGCTTTGAAAAAACCGTTTTAAGAATGCCCGAATCAAAAGAGATTTCACAAATGCGGGATATGTTCTTAGAGTCGGTCGCGAGTGTTGACGAGGAACTGCTTGAAAAGTATCTTAACGGCGAACAGTTTACAAAAGAAGAAATAATCGCAGGTCTTAAAAAAGGTATTAAATCGGGTGATATCTGCCCGGTATTTTCGGGGGTTCAGCAAAGGGGCGACGCTATCGCACAGTTTGCCGATGCACTTTTTGAAATTATGCCCTCCGCACATGAAGAGGGATTTTCATCATCAGGAGAAACAAAACTGCTTGTTTTTAAAACTATCGCCGATCCTTTTGTAGGAAAGCTTTCATACTTTAAAGTAATTTCCGGAACTGTCAAACCCGATTCAAAGCTTAAAATTGCGAGAACGGGCGACGAGGAAAGATTTGCTAAAATTATGATACTTAAAGGAGCTAAGCAGGAGGAAGTTTCTTCTCTTTGCGCAGGTGATATAGGCTGTGCCGCCAAGCTCGGATTTGCGCTTACAGGCGATGTTTTGAGCGAAAAAGGAAACGATGAGGCAATGGAAATGAGCTTCCCGCTGCCTAATCTTTCGCTTGCGGTATATCCGAAAAACAAGGGTGAGGAAGATAAGATCGCCGCAGGTCTTTCAAGACTTGCCGAGGAAGACCCGACTGTGCTTTTAAGAACAGACGGAGAGACCCACGAGCAGATCCTTTCGGCTTTGGGCGAACAGCACTTAGACGTTATAATTTCAAGGCTTAAATCAAAATTCGGCGTAGACGCAGAGCTGAGAAAGCCGAAAATCGCTTACAGGGAAACTATCAAGAAAAGTGTCAAGGCGCAGGGCAGGCATAAAAAACAGTCCGGCGGTCACGGTCAGTTCGGCGATGTGTGGATAGAGTTTGAGCCGTGCGACAGCCACGAGCTTGTATTTGAAGAGAAGGTATTCGGAGGAAGTGTTCCGAAAAACTTCTTCCCGGCGGTCGAAAAGGGACTTCGGGAAAGCATGGCAAACGGCGTTCTTGCAGGATATCCGATGGTAGGAATAAAAGCTACTCTTTATGACGGTTCTTATCACCCGGTAGACTCTTCCGAAATGGCATTCAAAACTGCCGCGGCTTTGGCGTTTAAAGAGGGTGTTTCAAAAGCGAACCCCGTTCTTATGGAGCCTATCGGCACGCTCACGGTAACAGTTCCCGATGAAATGCTCGGCGATGTTATCAGCGATATAAACAAGCGCCGCGGAAGAATTATAGGAATGAACCCCGCACCGGACAAAATGCAGGAGGTCATAGGCGAAGTCCCCATGGCGCAAATGCAGGATTTTACAACGGCTATGAGATCCATAACTCAGGGAACGGCTTCTTTCACACTTGATTTTTCAAGATATGAAGAAGTGCCTTCGAATATCGCGGAAGAGATAATTAAAAACAAGTAAATAAAAATACCCTTTGCTATAGCAAAGGGTCAGACTGTAGACAAAGCAGGTTGTATTTAAGCGATACAACCTGCTTTGTTGGAAAATCGGACCGAATTTTCAAGGA
>CAKSGV010000034.1 GCA_934454845.1 uncultured Eubacteriales bacterium
AAAATTGCAATTCTACTAAAACAATTTTTATTATATACTATTTTCTACGAAAAATCAAGCGTTACTTGAAAATAGTACACTTTATTTTCTACGAAATGAAAAGTTGCATTTGTTTGTCAAATATTGATATTGGCAAAACAATAAGCGGAGCCGTATTTCAGGCCCCGCTGTTTATTAGTTGTAGATCACCTCGCTGAGAACGATTTCTTCCGCACGATTGCGGATGCTGTTCATAGAACGAATCCAATCTATTTCATTGGCGGATTTCAGTTCTTCGTTGATGCCTTCCTGTTTGGCAAGTTGTTTTACCAGCTTATCGAACATATCCTTTGCATCTTTGTCAATGTCTTTAAGGTATTGTTCCAGCGTGCCTTTCATCCTCATCACGTTGATGACCGTAGGGAAGTGATTTTTCAGATAGTTGTAGTGGCGCTGTCCCCAAACGCCGACGCGGGTAATAAATTCATCTTTCATAGCAAAATCCTCCTTTGCAAGTACATTGTACCGCAACGGAGAAAAAAACAAAAATGTGCGATTTGAATTTACAGAAACATATTGACTAATCACGGTTTTTGAACTATAATACATTTATCAAGTGATAATGTGTCCTTTAGTATTGAAGATTCGTAGAATGAGAGTACGAATTAGATTCGGAAGGGTTTGGGCATTTGACAAACAAATGAGTAAATCATCGAAACTATTGATTCCTTACAAATTCTCATTATGGAATCAAGAAAGCAGTTGTGTTGGTTGACTGTAGTTGTCCCCCTGTTGTTTCGTTGCTTTACACTACATTACGAACCGATAGTATTTCATCGGTCTTGTTTTGTTGCGTGTAAAGCAGTATATCTGTAATCGTCGTCCACGCACAATGCAAGTGCGTGGATTTTTTCGGTTCAGAAAGGAGAAAAAGATGAGCGGTAAAAAAGTATCGGGGAAGACTCATACCAAAGAGCAACTGGACAGTTGGGCAAACCAGAACAATCCAAACAATAAGGCGTATCGGTCAAATGCTAATAATCACGCTAACCAATTGAATCCAAATCGCAAAACACATCAGCAGATTCACAACTCTAATCGTAGGCATAAAGATCAAATCTGGCCCGAATGGGCACCCGACTACCCGGAATATGATGATTAAAAAGGAGAATCAAAATGAGCAAACATTTCTTTGATTTTGAAGATGGCGACTTTACCCATACGATATCGGATAATATGGCTATTGATTCCGATTGTGATCTTCTGATGAGACTGGGCGATAACATGGCGATGGATATGGATACTGGTGATATTCATATCATATCATCGTGGTCTAACGATGACGAAGACGACGATTAAATAGAATCATACCTCAATGCAAAAATCCCTCTGCCGATTTTACTCGACAGAGGGATTCTTTTAGATATAAACTGAAAGCTTTACATCTTTCCAATTTGATGTTTTGAAGTGGTGCACATCAGAAACTGTTTTCAGATACTTATGAGCATACGCTTCGTCAATCGTCAAATCGGCAACTTTAAGAAAGGAACAATTACTTGTTTCCCTGCTCTTTAATAGCAGCCTGTGCTGCTGCGAGGCGAGCGATCGGAACACGGAACGGTGAGCAGGAAACATAGTCAAGACCGATCTTATGGCAGAATTCAACGGATGACGGATCGCCGCCGTGCTCTCCGCAGATACCGCAGTGGAGGTCTTTTCTTTCGCCCTTACCGAGCTTAACGGCCATTTCCATAAGCTTGCCTACGCCGATCTGATCAAGCTTAGCAAACGGATCGTTCTCGAAGATCTTGGCGTCATAGTAAGCGTCAAGGAACTTACCTGCGTCATCACGGCTGAAGCCGTAAGTCATCTGAGTAAGATCGTTTGTACCGAAGCAGAAGAACTCAGCTTCCTTAGCAATTTCGTCAGCTGTGAGAGCTGCACGCGGAATTTCTATCATAGTACCTACTTCATACTTAAGGTCAATTCCGGCAGCTGCGATCTCAGCGTCTGCTGTTTCAACAACTGTCTTCTTAACATATTTAAGCTCTTTAACATCGCCAACGAGCGGAATCATAATTTCGGGAACTATATTCCAATCAGCGTGAGCTTTCTTAACATTGATAGCTGCACGGATAACAGCGGTTGTCTGCATTTTAGCAATTTCCGGATAGGTAACTGCAAGGCGGCAGCCGCGGTGACCCATCATCGGATTAGCTTCGTGGAGAGAAGCGATGATAGCTTTGATATCTTCAACGCTCTTGCCCTGTGCATCAGCAAGCTTCTTAATATCAGTCTCTTCTGTGGGAACAAACTCGTGAAGCGGAGGATCCAGGAAACGGATAGTTACCGGCTTGCCCTCGAGTGCCTCATAGAGTTTCTCAAAGTCACCCTGCTGGAAGGGGATAATATTTTCAAGAGCCTTTTCGCGCTCTTCAACAGTAGAAGAACAAATCATCTGACGGAAGTAATCAATTCTGTTGCCCTCGAAGAACATATGCTCTGTGCGGCAAAGACCGATTCCCTCTGCGCCGAGTTCGGCGGCTTTCTTGGCATCGCGCGGAGTGTCGGCATTTGTGCGAACGCCGAGCTTGCGGTACTTGTCCGCCCAGCCCATTATTCTTCCGAATTCGCCTGCTATAGAAGCGTCAACGGTCGGGATAATGCCGTCGTAAATATTACCAGTAGAACCGTCAAGAGAAATGAAGTCGCCTTCATGATAGGTTTTTCCGGAGAGGGTGAACTGTTTGTTATCCTCGTCCATATTGATAGCGGTGCAGCCGGAAACGCAGCAGGTACCCATACCGCGCGCAACAACGGCAGCGTGTGAGGTCATACCTCCGCGAACGGTGAGGATTCCCTGAGCGGCTTTCATTCCTTCGATATCTTCAGGAGATGTTTCAAGACGAACAAGAACTACTTTCTCGCCCTTAGCGCCCCAATTTTTGGCATCTTCGGCGGTGAATACGATTTTACCGCAAGCAGCGCCGGGAGAAGCGGGGAGAGCTTTACCGATAGGTTCAGCAGCTTTTAATGCCTTGGCGTCAAACTGCGGATGAAGAAGAGTGTCAAGGTTGCGGGGATCTATCATAAGAACAGCTTCCTTGTCTGAGATCATTCCTTCATCAACAAGATCGCAAGCGATCTTTAAAGCAGCTTGAGCTGTTCTCTTACCGTTACGCGTCTGAAGCATAAAGAGCTTTCCATGCTCAACGGTGAACTCCATATCCTGCATATCGCGGTAATGATTTTCAAGACGCTGACAAACATCTTTGAACTGCTTGAAAGCCTCGGGGAATTTTTCTTCCATCTCGGAGATGTGCATAGGAGTACGAACGCCTGCAACAACGTCTTCGCCTTGAGCATTAGTAAGGAATTCTCCGAAGAGACCTTTTGCTCCTGTAGCAGGATCGCGTGTAAATGCAACACCTGTTCCGCAATCATCACCCATATTACCGAAAGCCATCATCTGAACGTTAACAGCAGTACCCCAGGAATACGGGATATCGTTATCACGACGGTAAACATTTGCACGGGGGTTGTCCCAAGAACGGAAAACGGCTTTGATAGCGCCCATTAACTGCTCCTTAGGATCAGTCGGGAATTCAACGCCGATTTTAGATTTATACTCAGCTTTAAACTGAGAAGCAAGCTCCTTAAGATCGTCGGCAGTAAGCTCAACATCTTGTGTGACGCCTCTTTTTTCTTTCATGGCGTCAATAAGCTGCTCAAAGTATTTTTTGCCGACTTCCATAACAACGTCGGAATACATCTGGATAAATCTTCTGTAGCAGTCCCAAGCCCAACGGGGGTTATTGGATTTTTCTGCGATAACATTTACAACTTCTTCGTTAAGGCCGAGATTGAGGATAGTATCCATCATACCCGGCATAGAAGCGCGCGCACCCGAACGAACGGAAACGAGGAGAGGATTTTCCTTATCGCCGAACTTTTTGCCGGTGATTTCTTCCATCTTCTCGATGTACTCCATAATCTGTGCCTGAATTTCGTCATTAATCTTCTGACCGTCTTCATAATACTGAGTGCATGCTTCGGTGGAGATGGTGAAGCCCTGCGGAACGGGAAGACCGAGACCGGTCATCTCAGCCAGGTTGGCGCCCTTACCGCCGAGAAGCTCACGCATTTTTGCATTGCCTTCGCTGAAAAGGTAAACATACTTGTGACTCATGTTTTGAATCAACCTCCTAATAATTTTATGGACCGAATAATCCAAATTAAATGAAAGTACCCAAGGTTTTGAGTATCCAATTCATTATACCAAAAAAAATATAAAAAATAAAGAGTTTTTTGAAAAAATAAGCGCAATTTGTAAAAATTTTAAAAAATATACTGAAAATGGAATTAAAATTCCCTGTTTGTTTTGCTTAAAGCTTTGATAACTCTTAAAATAACAGGGGATAAAAATACATTTATAAACAGTTCTATAAGAAAGTTTATACCGATAAGTCCCGTCAGGATATAAGTAACGGTAGCTGTATTTCCCGCCCACTGATAAAGAGTGGAAGAAAAGCACAAAATCATCATAAGAATGAAAATACCGGTATTTGTTACCGGGGCAACGACTGCCGGGATGACTACGGATAAAAGTCCGCCTTTTTTAAAGCTTAATGATTTTGCGGTGATTCCGCAAAGAATGCCGCATAATGTGCCTTTGAGCATACAGGTAAGAACGGTTAAAAACGGAGAAGCGGTGAAAAGAATATAGCCGCCCGCGTCGATACCCGAAACGCAGCCTATGACCGTTACAACTCCGAACACCGCGCCGAGATAGCCGCAGATATAAGGTCCGTAAAGACAGCCTGAAACTACTATCGGGATAAGAACAAGTGAAAGATTGAAAGTTCCTATTTTTACCGTGTAGCTGATAAGCTGCAGCACTACCGTTACAGCCGTGAGCACGCCTAAGACGGCGACTTTTTGTGATCTTGATTTCTGATTTTTCATAAAACAACCTCCGATACTGCCCTTTTGGGGTGCAGTTCATAAAATTTTGACACAGTTGTCGATTTTAAATATATAAATTTAAATGTGTCTGTGAATACGCATAAATTCCATATAGCCTTGCCATGCATGACGCGACATAAAATGCTTTGTGGGAGCCATAAACAAACCTATATTTCCTTTAAGCAGCTTTTCGCCGCCGGTTAAAAAATGATCGCACTCTTCAATGCCGTCAAGACCTGCTTTTTCCCATGCCTCGGCCGCCGCAATACAGCTTAATTGTTCGGATTTTTGATCTGCCCAATAATCAAGCTCGGCGGTATTTACACATACATTACGCGGAGCGATTGACGCCAAAAGATAGTGTTGGTCAAAATCGGTACCGTAATTCTGCTGTGCGTATTTTTTGTAATTTTCGCAGAACCAATAGGGGAAAACTCTTGTGATAACATCTATGGTTTCACCGCGGAATTCACGTTCAAGAGCAAAACTGCCGTCGCTGTTTGGCAAACCGCTTCCGCCGCGTGCTATTGCTGCGCCCGCACAGCCCGAATTGTTTGAAAAGGCAAACGAAAAGCGATTATCCATCATACCGGTAAAGAGCGCGGTTTTTCCGAGCCTTGAATGACCGAGAATCGCAATATTCTTATCGTCGGTTCCGTCGAGTGTAAGCACATAATCAAGTACACGCATATTTGCAAAAGCCCACAGACCGATTTTTCCGCAATCGGTATCGTTCTTTCGGCTTTCGGGAAATACAAGCGGAGCAATTCCGGTTGTAAAGTCGCCGTCATCGGACGTTATGTCGGTATAGTAATATGTAAATATATCGAATTCAGATTCCGATAACTCTTCAATCGGAAAATAGTATGAGGCAACCTTGTTGAAATTTATATAAAGTATAACAGGGTGCTTTTTGCCGTCCTGATGCAAAAGTCGGTTAACCGTAAAGGTATGACTGCCGTTTTTGTTTGTCAGGGTTAAATCCACGCTTGAATAAAAAACGTTACCGCGGTCAAAGCGATCTTCAAGCAGTTTTTCGTTTGAAATACTCATTTCAAAATCGTTTTCGGGCAAATAGCCGTAAACCTCGTGCTGAAGCAGCTCAATCATTTCTTCTTTTGTTTTAAGAGGGGGAAGTTTGCGATTTAAAAGTTCTTGTTTAAGCATGATTATACCTCACAGTTATCTGTTTTTTTCATAAATTTCACGCAAGCCGTCCAAAAGCAGGTTTGCGTTATAAATAATGTCACTTTTGCAGTGAATTATTATGTCTTTGGAAAGACCGCCCGTTGCCACTACTGTGGGACTTTCTCCAAGTTCCTGAGAAATTCTGTCTATCATTCCGTCGAGCATTGAAGCTGTGCCGAAGATAATTCCCGAGCGCATACAATCCGCAGTGTTTGTGCCTATCGGACTGTCGGGAGCGGTCAGATTGACATTCGGCAGCTGCGCGGTGTTTTCGCAAAGCGCTTTAAGCGTAAGGTTTACTCCTGCGGCAATAGCTCCGCCTAAAAATTTACCGTTTTTATCTATAACGCTTACTGTCGTGGCGGTTCCCATATCTATAACGATACACGGCAGCGTATATTCCGCTATTGCTCCCACTGCTCCGGCCGCAAGATCCGCGCCGAGCTGAGCAGGATTATCTATTTTTATGTTTAGTCCTGTTTTTACACCGGGGCCGACTTCGAGCGGCACTATATCGCATAATTCGGATACTGCCATCGCAACAGATAAACCTGCCTGCGGAACTACCGAAGAAATTATGCAGTCCTCCGCCTCGCCGCACTCCACTCCGTGAAGATTGAGAATGTTTTTTATATCGACTGCATATTGATCCGAGGTTTTTTTCTTATCTGTCGCAATTCTTGCGGTGCAGATAAGGATATCCTTGTCATACACGCCTAAGGTTATATTTGAATTTCCGATATCTATCGCAAGCAGCATAAATAAAAACCTACTTTCTTAATAAATTTCGTTAAGATGAATTTTAGCGCCGTTACTTTTAAGAACTTCTTGAAGTTTCGAAATATCGGCACAATTAAAATCGTCAAACAAAGCGCAGGCAGTTCCTGCCGCCTCGCCGGAAACCGCGCAAACAGGGATAACTCTTGTAATGTTCCACAGCTTATCGTCTGATGAAATACATCTTCCCGCGGCTATCAGATTTTTGATTTTTTTGCCGTGTAAGGAAGAAAACGGCAGTTCGTAAACTCTTCCGCAGGATTCCCAATCCGCAAAAAGACCTACGGAATCGGAAAATGCTTTGCTGTTTTCATCATACTTTTGAGTAAAACAGCCCGAAAGCCGTCTTGTCATTCTCATTTCGGGAATTGAAGAAATGGTGCTGAGCGAGTTTTTATCTGAAACATTTCCGTTTTTTAAAAAATCTTCCAGTGTAAGCTTATGAGAGCTGAGAGTAAATTCGGAAAGCTCGTCGGCGTCTAACCCCGATATTCGTTTAGATTTCACAACGCTTTCAAGCTCGTCGTTTTTCCTCTGCGAATCGCAGGCACCTAAAGGGCAAAGTTCGTTTTTTCCGTCTTTTGCTCGGATATACCAACCGGCAAGAATATTTCCTTCGGGGTAAATATATGTTTCCTCACCGGACAGTGCGCAGATATCAGCGTCGCCTGTGCAGTCTGCGAAGCTTTTTGCGGCAACTGCGCTTCTGCCGGATTTATTTTCTATTATAATATGAGTTATCCTGTTATCTTCGACCTTTGCTGCACAAACGCGCGTGCCGAAAAGAATATCGACTTTTTCATCTGTTAAAAGCGATTCCGAAAGAATTGAAAAAACATTTGGATTATATTTTGTGAAATATCTTCCTTTTTTTTGGGTTTCTTTTTTTATCCAGCTTTCGGCGTTTTCCGGATATTCTGTGCCGAATTTTACAGAGAGTTTTAATAATTCTTCGGAAATGCCGAAAGAAACCTGATTTCCTTTCCCGTCACAAATAGGAAGGTAGATGGCGATGAGCCCTGCGGTTGCAAGACCGCCGAGCATAAAAGAATTTTCAATAAGAAGAGTTTTTGCTCCGTTTCTCGAAGCGGCGAGAGCCGCGGCAATTCCTGCTATTCCGCCTCCGCAGATTACGGTATCGTATTCTTTTGCGACAGGTATAAGATTATTTTCGGTAATAAACACTTTATCCGTTCTCCTGTTTTTTCTTTAATTATAATTTATATTATATTTCAAATCAAGCAAATTTTAAAAAATTATTGACTAAAGGTAAATTTGTTGGTATAATATCTGTTGCTAATGTGAAAAATTATCATTTTAGCTTCCTTGCCATATTTTAAATATGGCCAAAAGTCCAGAAGGAGGTGCAACGAATATGACTAACAAGTATGAAGCAGCTATTGTTTATTCAGTAGCAGGCGGAGATGAAGCCGTAGCAGCTTTAAAAGAGAAGTTCAATGATCTTATAGCTAAAAACGGCGAGGTCGAGAATGTTGATGATTGGGGTAAGCGCCGTCTTGCGTATCCTATCAATGACGAAACCGAGGGCGCTTATGTTTTTACAACATTTACAGCTTCCGCGGAATTCCCGGCAGAACTTGAGCGTGTAGCCGGAATTACTGACGGTGTTCTTCGCGCAATGGTTATTAAAAAGTAATCGGAGGAAAAAGATATGTTTAATTTTGTAGTTTTAACAGGTCGCCTTACGGCCGATCCCGAGCTTAAAACCACTCCTAACGGTATACCCGTGACTTCTTTTTCTATTGCCGTAAGTCGCCGCTACCGTTCAGGCGAAGAGCAGCAGACTGATTTCATCAATATTGTTGCATGGCGTCAGAGTGCTGAATTCATAACAAAATATTTTAAAAAGGGCAATATGATCGGTATTGAAGGATCTATCCAGACCAGAAAGTACACCGATAAGAACGGAAATAACCGCACGGCTTTTGAAGTCGTCGTAAATAATGCCCAGTTTGTAGAGTCTAAAAGGGATAGCAGTTCCGCTCCGGGTTCGGGCGAAAACAATGCGGCTTCTTATTCGAATGCTTCCGCAGAGGACTTCGCTGATATGGATGATGAGGGCGATTCCGATCTTCCGTTTTAGTCTCTGAATAATTTAAGGAGGAACTTTTCGATGGAAAAGACTGAAAGACCGTTTCAGAGAAAGCCCCGCAAAAAGGTGTGCCATTTCTGTGCGGATCGTGTTGAAGAAATCGATTATAAGGATGTAGCGCGTCTTCGCAAATTCGTTTCCGAGCGTGCAAAAATTTTACCCCGCCGTGCAACAGGAACTTGCGCTAAGCATCAGCGCGAGCTTACCACCGCAATTAAGCGTGCGCGTCAGGTAGCTTTGCTTCCTTATTCTAACGATTAATTTAAAAATCGATATAAAACGGTGCCTTTGTTTGATTTTCAAACAAAGGCACTAAATATAAACAAAAAAGTCGCTTGATGTAAATCAAGCGACTCAGACTGTAGACAAAGCAGGTTGTATTTAAGCGATACAACCTGCTTTGTTGGAAAATCGGACCGAATTTTCAAGG
>CAKSGV010000035.1 GCA_934454845.1 uncultured Eubacteriales bacterium
TTCCTTGAAAATTCGGTCCGATTTTCCAACAAAGCAGGTTGTATCGCTTAAATACAACCTGCTTTGTCTACAGTCTGTATTGTCCTTTTGAGAAAAGGACAATTCCCGATGAATTTTTCTCTATCCCTCAATACAATACTTGGATGCAATTCACATATGATCCCACTGCCGAGGGTGTTCTTAAATATGCACACGATATAGTGGATAACGGCTTTCAGCCCGGAATTATTATGATTGACGAAGGCTGGCATACCCGCTATGGAATTTGGGAATTTGATAAAGCTAAATTTCCGAATCCGAAAGAAACAATTGAAGAACTCCATTCGCTCGGATTTAAAGTTATGCTGTGGGTAGTCCCATATGTTACACCTGACGGGAAATATTTTGCGACTTCTATAAGCAAAACTTTTGATCCCGAAAACTACAATAAAAGATATGTCAGAAACAAAGATGGCAGTATAATGTACTTTGCTTGGTGGAACGGCTTCAGTGCTCTTTTGAATCTCTTAGACAAAACCGACAGTTCGGATTTTGATAAGAAGCTTGAATTTCTTATGAGCGAATATAATGTGGATGGTTTTAAATTTGACGGTGCCAATGCAAACGGTCTTGGCAAAACAAACTGGAGAAACGGCATACCGAACGATTCCTTCGATCCTCATAATTATTCAATGGGTTACAATAATTTCGGAAAAAAATATAAATATCACGAATTTAAAGACACTTATAATATGTGCGGTAAATCCATTGCGGAGCGCTTGTGTGACAGAAACCACTCTTGGGAAAACGAAGGCCTTTCATCAATTATTCCGATGGCTCTCAGAGCGGGATTGCTCGGCTATCCGTATATCTGCCCGGATATGGTGGGAGGAGGAGAATGGAGCATAAGAGAGCTTCATCTCGAAAAAATCGATCAGGAACTTTTTGTGAGAATGGCGCAAGCCTCTGCGCTTTTCCCGATGATGCAATTTTCTTGGGCTCCTTGGGAAGCTCTTGACGCAACGCATTTATCCTATGTGAAAAAAGCCGCCGAGCTTCACGCAAATATGGCCGATACTTTCCTGAAGCTTGCCGATCTTGCCTCAGAAACAGGTGAACCGATAATGAGAAATCTTGAATATGTCGACCCGGGAAAAGGCTATGCGGAAATTGAAGATGAATTTATGCTCGGAAACGATATTCTTGTGGCTCCGGTTATCAAAAAAGGTGCCACAGAAAGAAATGTCATTTTCCCGGAAGGAAAATGGAAAGATCAAAATACCGGCAAAATATATTCCGGCAACACATCAGAAACAATATCTGCGGACATATCCGTTTTACCGTGGTTTAAAAGAATATAACTTTATTATAAATAATGAGCATACACTTTTGTGTATGCCCATTATTGCTTTTCGAAACTTTTGGTGGAGCAACATTGTTTATAGATGAACACTTATGTAAGGTATCGGAGCAGCCGTTAAAGGCTGCCTCGATATCATCAATAGGAATGTTTTTGGCTTCCATCATTTGATTGCTTGCGTTAAACACAATATCCAAATGATCATCGTAAAGGTAAATTGCATTGACAAAAATGTTGATTATCGCCCGTTTTTTATTGATATCATCCGCGGGAAGCATGAGCACATAATCCAGAAACGCTGCTATTTGGGCCTCGCTCAGTACCGTGCGCTTGTTTTCTTCTTTCGCAAGCTCAATTAACAGCTTTTCTTTTTCGGCGGTGCGGGCATTGATGCGTTCTGTAATCATTTCGGTATTTTCCCCGCGTTCGAGGCTGTTCCAAAGATTCTCAATGGCTGTATCCAAATTTTTAACGGCACTTTTGAGATTTTTGACGGCAAGATTATCGCTGTCGTTTGCGCAATACTTTCCGACCTGTGACGCAATATATTTACAGTTCTCCTTTGTCAGCATTGTTAGGCAGGTCTTTACAACAATATCCTCAATAATTGATTTGCTTATAATTTTTTTATTGCATTTCTTTTTGCGCGCCTTTTTGCAGCAGTAATAATGATACTGCTTTCCGTTTCGGCTTGTACCCCCGTAACCGACCATCATCTCCTTACAGTATCCGCAAAACAATTTTGTTGTAAGCAGGTATTCACCCTCGCCCTGAGTGCGCGCAGGAGCGTCCTTGTTTTTGTTTACAATGTCTTGCACACGATAAAATAAATCATCCTCTAAAATTCTCGGCATTCCGTTTGGTGTTTCCGTCCCTTTGTAAATATAAAATCCGATATATCTCCTGTTGGTCAACATTTTGCCTAAGCTGTTCATACTGAAATCTTTGTTTATTGAGGTTTTTACTCCTCGGCGCTGCAAATCCTTTACAATAGAGGTTTTGGTTTCTCCGGCAGAGTATCTTTCAAATATTTCTTTCACGATTGCCGCGCCTTCGGGGTCAATGCTGAAGGTTCTGTCTGCGTTCACCTTATATCCGAGTCCGGGGTTGCTGCCGTTTGAAAGACACTTTTCGGCATTTATATCCATACCTCGCCGTATTTTCTGAGAAAGCTCGGCGGAATAGTATTCCGCCATACTTTCAAGCACACCCTCAACAAGTATTCCCGACGGATCGTCTGCAATATTTTCCTTGGCGGAAATGACTCTGACGCCGTTCTTTTTCAGCTTTGCCTTATTGATAGCGCTGTCAAATCGGTTTCTTGCAAATCGGTCAAGCTGATAAACAATCACCCCTTCGAAGGTATGTTTATCGCTGTCCATTAACATTCTTTGCAGACTCGGGCGATTATCGTTTGTACCTGTCTGCGCACGGTCAATATATTCACCGACTACATTCATTTGGTTTGCTTCTGCGTAAGCGTAGCAAACCTTTAGCTGCCCCTCAATAGACTGCTCGGTTTGGCTGTGGCTTGAAAACCGAGCATATATTACTACATTCATAATAGCCTCCCTTTCAAATATAGTTTCAAGCTTATTTTACCGAATACACTTTTTATTGCAAATATGCAAATTGCCCACCGCCAAAGTGACGGTGGGCTTTTGAGTCAATCCTTTACCTGTTCCTTAATCCAATTTTCATAATACTGTTTACCTTCCTCGCTTTGATAAAATTGTTTGATTTCCGATGATAAAAAGAGAGCAAAGGAGGACAATAATTTCTTGTCAAACTCACACTTAGAAATTGGAGTTTTACAATTCTCCTCCATCTGTCACTCTCCTTATCTCGCGTCGCGGTTATGATGACGGTTATAGTATTGCTTGAACAGACTTATAGCGAGTTCGGATATTTGCTGAGGTGTAAAATCTTGCGGCACATATTTGCGAATATCATCCATCGAAATTTTCAGCTTTTCAACCTGATTAGGTTTAACCTCTGCCATAATTTCGGCTACGGTATCGTAGTCAAGTTTGCCTTCTTGAAAAGCGGCGCGCATACGGCGGGCTTGTGCGTGGGACGGAAAGCTTTCCGTTTCATCAATACGGTCAATGACATCTCTTTGTGCTTCTTCGTTTAGGAAAGATAATTCGTAAGCAGGCAGCATTTTCATTTTGCCGTTATCCACAAACTCTTGAAGTTCGGGAACGAGATAGGTTAAACGGATATATCGCTGTATTTGTCTCGCAGAATCTTTTGAGCTTTCAGCTATGGTTTCGTCACTTCTCAACTTCGTGCCATAATGGCACGAAGTTTTGCCTTGATGCTTAATCGCATCAAGTTTCATTCTATACGACCGCGCCTTTTCCATAAGGGATAGGTTCTCACGCTGACAGTTTGAATCTACCATTAAAATCGTGGCTTGGTCACGGTCGATAAAATGGACAACCGCCGGTACTTCTTTCATTTCAAGAAGCTCGGCGGCGTGTACTCTGCGGTGTCCGGATATGATTTCGTATTCGTCCTGTTTCTCCTCAAGCGGGCGGACGATAATGCGGTTTAGAAATCCGTATTCTTTTATACTTTCGGTTAACTCCGTCATTGAATCATCGTCAAGCACTTTGTAGGGGTGATCCTCAAAGGGGTGAAGCTTTTCAAGCTTAATGTTCATAAGCTTCGGTTTAGGTTCCTTTACTACCTTTTCGGCAGACATTTTAGTTTCTTTCATAAATTCCTTTCTCCTGATTTTAATTTCTTTTTGTCTGCCGTTCCTGTTGTAGAAAATTGTGTATATAAAAATATGATTGAAACGGCAGCGTAGTTTGTTTGTCTCATAATTACTGCCTTTCAAAGAATTTGTTTGTGGTTGTTAATTGCCCGTTAAGGTCCACGAATATATAAGCCGGTAAACAATATACTATTTCGTCCTTTCATAAGTTTTTCTTTCGATTTGATATTCCTTGTCAAGTAAATCAATAAGGCGGGGCGACTTATTATAAATCTGCTCCGCCTGTTTAAGCTTCTTGCGTAACGGCGTAATGTGCGCGGTTATGACCTTGCGCTCATCCTTGTACTGTTGTTTTCCTTCCGGTGCTTTTGCTCGACGACGCTTGTTATCGGTAAGGGCGCGATTGCGTTCAAATTCGCTTATTTCCGCTTTAGTTGTGTCAATATAATTTTTGATATCCGTCATTGTATTGAGCTTTTCAGCTTGCAAAAAGCGGTATTCGCTGACATACTTCTTTACATTGCGTACCTCATGCCGCAATTCAACATCTGCAATAACAAAATCTTTTACTGTCCTTGCTATTTCAAACAATGATAGGATGATATAAAATACCGCGCTGACAAGTACCTTCGAAGGATCTTTGGCGTGGTCTACGGTAAAATCAAGTTGATTTATTAGCTTGATAATGGGTGCTTGCTTTGCCTTGTACGGTAAATGAGTGTTCCATTCGTCATAGAAGTAATAGTTGCCTTTGTTTTTAGAGAAGCACGCCTCAAGGGTTGTTTCCGTAATCCCGATGCTTTTAAGCCGCACGGCTCTGTCCCAACCTTTATGCTTAATAGATAACCGCCGCCAGTCGATAGAGTAGCCGAGTCCCCATAACTGCCGTTCAAATTCCGAGCCGTTTGATGAATACTGCAAGCAATAGTCAATATCCTTTTTCAACATATCACGATGCGTCATCTGCCCGTTTCTGTGCGCCCAATATTCTTTCTTTTGCCCTTTACTGTAAAAGCTACTGTTTTGGAGAATGGATAAACCGTGCTCTCGGCAAACCTCATCGGATACCTTTCGCAGTTCCAAATGATCACCGATTTTATTCTTGAATTTTGAGCCATCCTTGAATGAACAGGGGTTTACGACGAAGTGACAATGCAGGTTATCCGTGTTCAAGTGGACGGTAACAAGTACCTGATATTTATCGCCAAACATACGCCTTGCTGTTTCCTTGCCGATTTCAAACGCTTCTTCAGGTGTGACTTCGGCTGACTTAAAGCTCTGTATTCCGTGATAGGCAACAACCTTACCTTTCATACCAAACCGCCGCTGTACGGCTATCATCTCAGTATAGGCGTTTTGCTTCGAGCAGTTGATACCGCCGACAAAAACCTGCCTATCCGTTTTATTATCGTTTTCTGCGTAGCGTAAGGCGGAATATAAATCCTTGTCAAGACATTCTTTCGGTGTGGTTTTATCGGGATTATCGGCATAGTCAAGCGTAGCCTTTAAGTTTCCGTAGACCGGCCAGAATCTTGTGACAGCCATATTTCATCACGCTCCTTTCCGGGCAACAGCAAAGTTTCAGATATTTCTTTTAGTAGATTGTAAATTTGGTTATTTAGTTTTGAAGAAGTGGTTTTATCCTCCAATCGGCCGACTTTTTCAAGCAAAACAAAAAGAGCATCCGGCGGAACCGTTTTCGGTTCGTAGCCTAACGCTCTTTGTTTGACATATTCAGTTGTGGATATCCCGCACTTTTTTGCTGTTGCCTTGATTTTCTGCTTTTCTTTATCCGTAACTCTTACGGATATTCGTATATCTTTTCCCGTATAGTATCATCTCCTTTCTCACGGGGGATTGGGGGCTGCACCCCCAAAAGAGTCAGCCGTTTTCGGCTGTGATTGGGACTTTCGCGGCACACAAAGTCCCTGCTTGCTAAGGTGTGAGACACACCTTAATCTTTAATGATAGTTTTGCTTTTTATACCCTCATAGGCATTACCTCTTTTCTTAAATTTTGTATAATAAAAGACCGACTTTTCAGCCGATCCGATATTATTCCTTTTCGGAAGCGGTTTCCGAAATTCATTAAACATCCCAGCTTTTTGCTTTTCTGACGCGCCGTAAATATGCCGCTATTTCTTTCACGGTGTTGCCGTTGTGATAAAATCTTGCTGCCAGCGTTGCCGCCTCCACGATGGTTTCTTCGCTATATCCATCCTGTGCATACATTCGTCCAAGCTGCTCTATAATTTCATCCTTTTGAATACATAAGCACTGACCTATCTTAAAAATTTCTTCAAGATAGGGTATTTCTTTGTGTTCCTCTAAAATTCCGAATACAGCGGCACGGTAGTATTGGTTGACATGAGTTCTGTGCGTGCGCCCGTCAAATATTTCTAAATCTCTGCCTATGCCTTCCATGTGGTCACGCTTGTAAACAGTAGGCCTTCCGCGTTTCTTCTTGTTTTCGGAAGCGGCTTCCGAAAATCTTTTTTCTGTGCTTTGTCTGGTTTCGTTCAATTTGGTTTCCTCCCGATTAAAACATTTTTCTTTCTATCCATATACAGTACAAAGCGAAAAATAAAAAATGTTCCTGTGTTTTGAAAAAATTTTTTAGGCTTTTTAAAAATATTTTCGGATATAAAAAACGGCGGTGCTCCTTTTGGGGGAACACCGCCGTAGATTTTTACTTATTCAGTTTTCAAAGCCTATGAATTTTTTAAAATCCTTATTCATTATTTTCATACGCTTGCTGACCGCACTGTGGGTTTTGTATCCGAGTCGATCGGCAATTTCTTTTTGAGTAAGTCCTTTTTCCGAAAGATAATATATCTCTTTATCGGTGCTGCTTAAGGTTTTTGCAAACTCATCACGCAGGAAAATATACCGCTGTTCTTCAGCAGGATCATTTGCGAAAAAGTTTTTTACCCCCTCAATGTTTGTAGTTTCCTCCTCCGACAACTCGCTGAAAAAGAGCGGAGCGCCGAGCTTGGTTTTGCAATGGGTCCACTTGTTGTAGAAGTTAATTTTATCTTGGTTCAACTGCTCCGAAAAATCCTCGTGCTGCGGAATCTTTTTTGAGATGCCGAAAATTTCCGAAACCTGTTGACCTTGCATAACCGTTTCAATCAGCGTCTCGTCAATCACCCCGGCGACCTTTTCCACAACCGTATGTATTTCATTATCCGTTAGGTCGTCAATTTCCTTACTAACGGATTTTGCATAACAATCAAGCCCCAGCATAACCGGTTCTTCATACATTTCAAAAAATCGGTCTATGTACCTGTTCAGCATTTCGGG
>CAKSGV010000036.1 GCA_934454845.1 uncultured Eubacteriales bacterium
TCCCTTTTTTCGATGATTTTCTCTTTCTTTGCAAAAAAACAAAGCCCTCTTGTTGAGGACTTTGTCTACTGTCTGAACAAGCCTTTTTAAAAGGCTTGTTTTTTATTTTAAAATATCATCCATATTAAAAAGACCTGATTTTTTGTCTTTAAGAAATTCGGCGGCTTTTAAAGCGCCGTTAGCAAAAATAGCTTTTGAATATGCTTCGTGCGAAATGGTTATCACTTCATCGTTTCCTGCAAATATAACCTCGTGCTCTCCCACGATCGTGCCGCCTCTGACCGAATGAAATCCTATTTCGTTTTTAGACCTTTTCATTCTTCTTGAATGCCTGTCAAATTCATAATTATATTTGTTAGAAACCGTTTCGTTTATAGAATCGGCAAGCATTAAAGCGGTGCCCGAGGGAGCGTCAAGCTTTTGATTATGATGCTTTTCAATGATCTCAATATCAAAATCACCGCCTAAAATTTCCGCAGCTTTCTTGCATAAAATCTTTAAAAGATTTATACCGAGAGAAAGATTAAATGTGAAAAATACAGGTATTTTTTCAGACACCGATTTAATTTTCTTTATCTGCTCTTCGGAAAATCCGGTGGTCGCGATGACCGCCGGTACTTTTTTATTTACGGCAAAATCAAGAAGTCCGTCTAACATTTCGGGGGAAGAAAAATCAATTATAACATCAGGCTTTAAACTAACTTTATCAAATGTTTCGAAAACCTCAAAATCATATTTTGAATTTACATATTTTTTATCCACACCGCAAACAATTTTGAATTTATCATTATTTTTGACCGCGTTTGCCACAGCGTTTCCCATTTTCCCGCAAGCGCCCGAAAGCATTATATCAATCATTATTACACATCCAAAAACTAAAGTTAAATTTCAAATCCGCACTCTGCAAGCTTTTCTTTAAGAAGCTTTTTATTATCATCTGATAATGTATAAAGCGGAAGTCTGCAGGGACCGGCACTGAATCCTATTAAATTCATAGCTTCTTTAACGGGAATAGGATTAACATCGCAGAACAGCGCGTTCATAAGACCTGTATATTTTATCTGCAATTCAGAGGCTTTTTTTGCTTCGCCGTCAAGATAATATTTACACATTTTGTGCATAACTTCGGGCAAAATGTTTGAAAGTACAGAAATAACGCCTATTCCGCCAAGCGACATTATTGGAACGGTCTGATCGTCGTTTCCCGAATATATTTCAAGATCTTCTCCGCAAAGATATTTAGTTGTTGCAACCGAAGAAAGATCGCCGTTAGCCTCTTTCACTGCGACAATATTTTTGTGAAGAGAAAGTGCTTTATAAGTTTCCGGCTTTATACCAACACCCGTTCTTGAAGGAACATTATAAAGAATAATAGGTTTATCTACTCTGTCGGCAATATAGTTATAATGCGCTATAAGCCCTTTCTGAGAAGTTTTATTGTAATATGGGGTTACCATTAAAAAAGCGTCAGCTCCCGCTTTTTGAGCGTCTTCACAAAGCTCCACGGAATAAACAGTATCGTTACTTCCTGTGCCTGCGATTATCGGCACGCGTTTTGCAGCGGCTTTGCTTGCCACTTCTATTACTTTTACGTGCTCATCGTATCTTAAAGTGGACTTTTCACCGGTAGTGCCGCAGATAACAAGAGCGTCGATATGACCTTTAATCTGATCGTCAACAAGCTTTTCAAGCGCGTCAAAATTAACGCTGCCGTCTTCTTTCATCGGAGTTATAAGAGCAGTTGCCGCTCCGGTAAAAATTCTTTTTTTCATAAATAATTACCCCTTTTCGGATTAATCCATATATCCATTTGCACAAAGAAGCTCAGCCAACAAAACACCGCCGCCGGCCGCACCGCGCAAAGTATTATGTGAAAGACAAACAAATTTATAATCATATTGGGTATCCTCGCGAAGACGACCCAAGGATATTGCCATTCCGCCTTCAAGATCACGATTAAGTTTTGTTTGAGGCATATCATCTTCTTCAAAATAATTTAAAAAATGCTTTGGAGCGTGAGGAAGAGCAAGCTTTTGCGGTTCACCGCTGAAATTTTTCCATATTTCAAGAATTTGCTCCTTTGTCGGCTTATTCTTGAAAGTCACAAAAACCGCCGCCATATGTCCGTCGGAAACAGGTACTCTTAAGCACTGAGCGGTAAATTTAGGCGAAGTTGCGGGAATGATTTTTCCGTTCTCAATTTTCCCCCATATTTTAAGCGGCTCTTTTTCGCTTTTTTCTTCTTCACCGCCGATATAAGGAATAACATTATCGAGCATTTCCGGCCAGCGCTCAAAGGTTTTTCCGGCACCTGAAATAGCCTGATATGTGCATACCAAGCATTTTTCAACGCCGAATTTTTCATCCAAAGGATAAAGTGCCGGAACATAGCTTTGTAAAGAACAGTTAGATTTAACCGCGACAAAGCCTTTTCTTGTGCCGAGTCTTTTCCTCTGGCTTTCTATTATTTTAATATGATCTGAATTAAGCTCGGGGATAACCATAGGAACATCCTCGGTCATTCTATGAGCGCTGTTATTTGATATAACAGGGCATTCGTGGCGAGCATAGTTATCTTCCAAAGCCTTTATCTCGTCTTTTTTCATATCCACAGCGCAAAACACAAAATCAACTTTTTTTGTAACTTTTTCGACATCCGAAGCGTCATCAATAACGATATCCTTTAAATTTTCAGGGATAGGGGATTTCATAGCCCATCTGTTTTTTACTGCATCTTCATAAGTTTTTCCTGCGCTCCTGGGGCTGGCTGCCAAGCAAGTTATTTTAAACCATGGGTGATCGGCAAGCAACAGAGCAAACCTCTGACCTACCATACCGGTGGCTCCTATTATTCCGACATTATAACTTTTCATTTGACATTCTCCTTAAAAAAGTGTTGCTAAATATTATAACTTGCAATATAATAATATGAGCGATAATATATAAAATAATACATCTTTATAAATATACCATTTTCTTTATTAAAAGTCAATCCGGAGGAAATTATTTAATATGAAAAAAAGCGATTTTTATTACGATCTGCCTCAAGAGCTTATTGCGCAAAAACCCGTGTTTCCGCGCGACTCTTCAAGACTTCTTGTGCTTGACAGAAAGTCAGGAGATCTTAAATCTTCAATATTTCATAATATACTTGATTATTTAAAAGAGGGCGACTGTCTTGTACTTAATAATACAAGGGTTTTACCTGCTCGGCTTTACGGGGTGAGGGAAGACACAGGCTCCATGGTAGAATTCGTGCTTTTAAAGCAAAAAGGACTTTTATTATGGGAATGCTTGGCAGGACCGGGTAAAAAAGCAAAGATAGGCAAGCGCTTTAAATTTACCGATGAATTAAGCTGTGAAGTCACCGATGTTTTAGAAGACGGCAACAGGATAATCAAATTTGAATGTAACGGCGATTTCTTTACAGTTCTTGATAAAGTCGGTCAAATGCCGCTTCCGCCTTACATAAAAGAAAAGCTCGAAGATAAGGAAAGATACCAGACAGTCTATTCAAAAGAATTAGGCTCCGCCGCCGCTCCTACGGCAGGACTGCACTTTACAAAAGAACTTCTTAAAAAAATTGAAGAAAAAGGAATTAAGATCGCTTATGTTACTCTGCATGTGGGACTCGGAACTTTCAGACCGGTAAAAGCAGAAAATATCGAAGAACACCATATGCACACCGAAAGCTATTATATTTCGCAAGAGGCGGCGGATATTATCAATTCCGCTAAAAATAACGGCGGCAGGATAATATGCGTCGGAACTACCAGCTGCAGAACGCTTGAAAGCGCCGCTTCAAAATTTAATACGATAAAAGAATGCAGCGAGGATACTTCAATTTTTATTTATCCCGGATATGATTTTAAAATTATGGACGGTCTTATCACTAATTTTCATCTTCCCGAAAGCACGCTTATAATGCTTGTTTCCGCCTTTGCGGGATATGAAAATACGATGAACGCTTATAAAACGGCAGTAAGAGAGAAATATAGATTTTTCAGTTTTGGCGATGCAATGCTTATTATATAAAAAGGAAAAAATATGTTTAAAATTTTAAAAGAAGAAAACGGCGCCCGACGAGGCGAATTTATAACTAACAGAGGAACAGTTCAAACTCCTGCATTTATGAACGTTGCAACAGCTGCAGCAATAAAAGGAGCTGTATCGGCCGAAGATTTAAAAAATATAAATTGTCAGGTTATGCTTTGCAATACATATCATCTTCATTTGAGACCCGATGATAAAATTGTTAAATCCTGCGGAGGCCTTCATAATTTCACCACTTGGAACGGGCCAATATTAACGGACAGCGGCGGATTTCAAGTCTTTTCACTCGCAAAATTAAGAAAAATAAGCGAGGAAGGGGTTAGTTTCAACAGCCATATAGACGGAAGAAAAATATTTATGGGGCCGGAGCAAAGTATGCAAATCCAATCAAATTTGGGTTCCACAATTGCAATGGCTTTTGATGAATGTGTGGAAAATCCGGCAGAATACTCATATTCAAAGGAATCCTGTGAAAGAACAACACGGTGGCTTATTCGCTGCAAAAAGGAAATGAAGAGGCTTAACTCTTTAGAAGATACATTAAATAGAGAACAGATGCTTTTCGGAATAAATCAAGGTTGCACTTATAAAGACCTTAGGATCGAGCATATGAAACAAATTGCCGAACTTGATCTTGACGGATATGCAATAGGCGGACTTGCCGTGGGAGAACCTACCGATGTTATGTATGAAATAATCGAAACAGTGACTCCTTATATGCCGAAAGAAAAGATAAGATATTTAATGGGTGTTGGAACACCTCTTAATATTCTTAACGCCGTTGAGAGAGGAGTGGATCTTTTTGACTGTGTAATGCCCAGCAGAAATGCAAGGCATGGTCATCTTTTCACATCTGCCGGAATAATAAATATAAATAATAAAAAATATGAATCCGATCTTTCTCCTATTGACGAAAAATGCGGATGCCCTGTTTGCAAGAGATATTCAAAAGCTTATATCAGACATTTGCTTAAAGCGGGAGAAATGCTTTCTCAAAGGCTTCTTGTTATGCATAATCTGTGGTTTTACAATAATTTAATGACTGAAATAAGAGATGCTCTTGATTCGGGCAATTTTTCTGAGTATAAAGCTCAAAAAGAACAAATCTTAGGGAAAAGAATATGATTTTTATTTAATTTACAAATAATTCCTTGCAAAATAAGGATTTGTTATGTATAATAGTTTTGTTAATTATTTTGGAGGTTTAAAACTTATGAATTTTAATCTTTTGTCTCTCGCCGCTTCTTCAGCAACCGCCGCAAGCGGAAGAAGCTCTCTTATGATGATCATAATGCTCGTTCTTATGTTCGGTCTTATGTATTTTATCATCATTCGTCCTCAGAAGAAAAAAGAAAAAGAAGAAAAGAAGATGCGTGATAATCTTCAGATAGGTGATGAAGTTATCACTATCGGCGGAATTCACGGCAGAGTTGTTTCTATGAAAGAAGATACTTTTGTTATTGAATCCAAAAGCGATCACAGCAAACTCACATTTTCTCGCTGGGCTCTTCAGCAAAATCTCACAGTCCATGATGACGGCGATTCTAAATAATAAGTAATTAATTAATCCTCCCGATAATATACTTTATTAAAAAGTAATTTATCGGGAGGATTTTTATGTCCGAAAAAATAAATGATTTTATAAAAAGTGAAAATTTAAAGCACTTTATATTCGGATTATTAATCGGGCTTGGCGCAATGATTGTTTTCCTTATGATATTTTCCGGAATAATCCTTGCTTTCGGAATAAGCAGAAATTTTGCAAAAGTTTTTGCAACAATATCCGTTGCGCTGGGCTCCATGGTAAGTTCTTATTTTTCTTCAAGAAAAATCGAAAAAAAAGGATATATTACCGGTTTTTTAAACGGACTCATATTTTTCGCTATTGTTACTTTTATTGCATTAGCGGCGAATAAAGGTTCCCTTAGTTCCAATACACTTTTCAGAATGATAATAGTTTTTCTCTCATCATTAATAGGGGGAATTGCCGGAGTTAATAAAAAACAGAAAAAATTTATATAAATTATTTCTGTTTCATAGCTCTTATAAGTGCGGCAGCTTCCGAATATCCGGTGCTTTCTGCTGCTTCTTCAAAAGTTGATCCGTGATTTATAAGCTTTTTAGCATAATTGATTCTAAGATTTTTATAATATGAATAAGGAGTTATTCCAAGATGACTCACAAAATGATTAATAAGTGTTTTTTTGGTTATTCCCAATTTATCGACCAGAAGCTTTACGCTGACTTTGCCGATAGGTTCTGAATGCATATAATTAATTGCCTGCGTGACGATTTTATCTGTCACGCTTTTTTATTGTTATAATTTGTAACGGCTTTTACAAGATATTCAATCAGAGCAGTGACGAAATTCATATTAATTTCTGGTTGACAAATCAAGTTTTTATACAACTCCAAAGCACACTTTTGCGTTTCTGACATATTTTCAAATTTTAATAAAAATTCACTCGGCGATACTATAGGCAGAGAAATTGCAAAATCGGAATAATAATGAGTTATACCCTCCTTCATTTCCTTTTGAGGCAATATATCGGAAGAAAAATGGAAAATATAAAGTATCGGTTAAAAGTATTTTTTTTGACCGTTAATTATCATTTTTACGGGTTTTTCAAAAATATAAAGCTTATCTGCGTTGCGCCTGTAAATATTTAACCAAGTTTTATGAATTTTTCTTTCCCATAGCAATAAATTTCAAGTATTTGCAATTTACTCGCCTGAGGAATGGATATTGCAGAAAAGAATAAATAATAACTAAAAAAGCGAAGACTAAATGTCTTCGCTTACAGACAGTAGACAAAGTCCTCAGCAAGAGGGCTTTGTTTTTTTGCAAAGAAAGAGAAAATCATCGAAAAAAGGGACA
>CAKSGV010000037.1 GCA_934454845.1 uncultured Eubacteriales bacterium
CTTGAAAATTCGGTCCGATTTTCCAACAAAGCAGGTTGTATCGCTTAAATACAACCCGCTTTGTCTACAGTCTGAAGAGGTCTTATACAAGACCTCTTTTTTGTTATTTCGAGCAATCTTCCACAACTAACTCTCTTACCGCATTTTCATCTTCGGGCTTTTTATCAAGACCGTCACGCTGCTTGATAAACTTCTCTGCAACCTGCGGGAAGAGCGCATAGCTTAAAACATCTTCCTGAGATTTTCCGATATGCTTATTCTTCATTTCGAGAGCATATTTAACAAGCTCCGGCTCAAGAAGATCGGCAGGCCTGCAGGTGATGACCTCTTCATCGCCTATGGCTTTCTTTCTTACTTCCTCGTTGACTTCAGCGGGGAGCTTGCCGTATTCCCCTCTTAAAAGAGCTTTTGACTCTTTGGGGATCATTTTATATCTTTCGCCTGAAATGACATTAAGAACCGCCTGCGTGCCGACTATCTGACTCGTAGGAGTTACAAGCGGCGGATAGCCGAAATCTTCTCTTACTCTCGGCACTTCTGCAAGAACATCGTAATACTTATCTTCCTTGCCTGCCTGCTTAAGCTGAGAAAGCATATTTGAGAGCATTCCGCCGGGAACCTGATAAATAAGCGTCTTAGCGTCAACATTCAAAACCTTAGGATCGAGAATCCCCTCGGCTTTGAGCCTATCCGCAACAGTGCGGAAGTGTGCGGCAATATCAGTAAGCTCTGTAAGGTCAAGACCTGTATCGCGGTCTGTTCCCTTAAGAGTTGCAACAAGCGCCTCTGTGGAGGGCTGGCTCGTTCCGTTAGCGAGAGGTGAAAGAGCGGTATCAACAATATCCACGCCTGCCTGAGCAGCCATAAGATAGGTCATATCCCCCGTTCCGGTGGTGTTATGAGTGTGGAGATGGATCGGAACCTTAACGGTTTCCTTAAGCTTTTTAACCAGCGAATAAGCGTCATAAGGAAGCAGAAGACCTGCCATATCCTTAATGCAGATAACATCGGCGCCCATATCCTCAAGCTGGCGTGCAAGATTTACGAAATATTTTTCATCATGCACGGGGCTTACGGTGTAACTCATGGCGGTTTCGCAGATACCGCCGAACTTTTTGCAGGATTTAACCGCCTGCTCAAGGTTTCTCGGGTCGTTAAGAGCATCGAAAATTCTTAAAACATCAATGCCGTTTTCAATACTCTTTTCAACGAATTTTTCTACTACATCATCAGCATAGTGCTTATATCCTAAAATATTCTGACCTCTGAAAAGCATCTGCAATTTAGTGTTGGGCATATGCTTTTTAAGAGTTCTGAGTCTTTCCCAGGGATCTTCGTTTAAAAATCTCATACAAGCGTCAAAAGTGGCTCCGCCCCAGCACTCGATAGACCAATAGCCTACCTTATCAAGCTTTTCAAGAGCGGGGAGCATATCTTCTATACGCATTCTCGTCGCAGCCTGCGACTGATGAGCGTCACGAAGGATCGTATCGGTAATATATAAAGGCTTTTTAACCATTCAAAATTCCTCCTATCAACCGAAAAGTGTTATAAGAACACCGGCGGCAATTGCCGAGCCGATAACTCCGGCAACATTCGGGCCCATAGCGTGCATAAGCAGGAAGTTCGACGGATTTTCTTTTTGACCGACTGACTGAGAAACACGCGCCGCCATAGGAACTGCCGAAACGCCTGCCGAGCCGATAAGCGGATTGATTTTATTCTTTCTTGTAAAGAGGTTCATAAATTTAGCAAGAAGCACGCCGCCCGCAGTACCAAGGCTGAAAGCTACAACGCCCATAGCAAGAATTTTAAGAGTCTTTATATTCAAGAAAGCGTCGGCAGTGGCGGTTGCTCCGACGGAAATTCCGAGGAATATTGTAACGATATTCATAAGCTCGTTCTGCGCGGTCTTGCAAAGTCTTTCGCAAACGCCGGATTCTTTCCAAAGATTTCCGAGCATAAGGCAGCCCACAAGCGGAGTAGCAGAAGGAACGAGAAGCGCTACAAATATTGTAACTGCTATCGGGAAGATTATCTTCTCTGTCTTTTTGACCTTTCTTAAAGGCTTCATAACTATCGCGCGCTCTTTTTTGGTGGTAAGAAGCTTCATAATAGGCGGCTGAATTACGGGAACAAGCGCCATATATGAATATGCCGCAACCGCTATCGGACCCAAAAGCGAAGGATAAAGCTTTGAAGTGGTGTAGATCGCGGTAGGACCGTCAGCTCCGCCGATAATTCCTATGGAAGCCGCAGCCTCTGCCGGGAAAGCTAGAGCAAGACAGCCAAGGAACGTAATGAATATTCCGAGCTGTGCGGCAGCGCCGAGAAGCAGTGATTTCGGGTTTGCTATAAGCGGCTCAAAATCCGTCATAGCGCCTATTCCTACGAATATAAGGCAGGGATAAAGGCAGGTTTTAACGCCGATATAAAGGATATCGAGAAGTCCGCCGTTGGACATAATATGCCCGTAACTGTGATAAAATTCCGATTCCGAGTTCATAAACTCGCTCCACAGTTCTGTGTGATACATCGCGTCGGTCCCTGTAAACGCAGTAAGATTTGTAAGAAGCATACCGAAAGCGATACCTACTAAAAGCAACGGCTCAAACTGCTTTTTAATTCCGAGCCACAAAAGGAAAAGGGAAACTATTATCATTACAAGCGAGCCCCAATTTTCCTTTATATTGCCGAAAAGCATATAAAATCCTGTGCTTTTGGCAAAGTCCAAAAGATTTTCTAACATATCAGTTCCTCCGATCAGCCGATCTCGCAAAGAACAGCGCCGGTTTCAACGGAAATACCGCTTGCTACGACGCTCTTAACGGAACCGTCGCAAGGAGCAATAATTTCGTTTTCCATTTTCATGGCTTCAAGGATAAGAAGAACATCGCCCTTCTTTACCGCATCGCCTACCTTAACATTTACCGACAAAATATTACCGGGCATAGGACTTGAAACAGTTTCACCCTCGCCTGTTGCCGCAGGTGCCGGTGCGGCAGCGGGAGCGCTCTCGGCTTTTGCGGGAGCGGCGGCAGATTCAGCTGCGGCAGTGCCGGTGATATCCTCGAGCTCGATCTCATAAGCTGTTCCGTTAACAGTTACTTTATACTTTTTCATAATTTTTCCTCTTTTCGTTTACTGTTTAGATTTTTTTGAATGATACTACTCTGAGGGCGGAAATATCCGTTCCCATATCCTCAGCCGCGGCAGCGCATACAGCCGCAATGACTTTTCCGCGCTCCTCGTCGGACAGATCGGCTTTTAAAGCCTTATTTGCAGGCTCTTTTTCTTCACCGGCTCCCCTAAAGAAAAGACCTATTATCTTGCAGATAATAATTATGAAGATAAGACCTACAAAAACCGTACCCAAACCCATACAGACCACAAACCAGGCCGGGATATCAGCCGCTCCGCTAACCGCCGCGGAAATAAGATTTCCTGTCATAAAAGCACCTCCCGCATTTTTTAAATGATTAAATTTTAACAAAAATCTTAAAATGATCCAATTTTCTGTCATTTTACAGTATATCATAAAGTTTTTCAATGTGCAATAGATAAATCCCTGATTTTAACAAATTAAAGCATAAAGAATATTATATTAGTAGTTTTTAAAAAAGGAGAATTCAAAATGGATAAAGAAACAAACTGTCCCGATAATGATATCCTTGCCATGGCGTTTGTAAATATTCAGCCCGACGACGGACTCTACGATGTTTCGGCGGGCTTTGAGCGAGGCACTGTTTTTCCCGATCTCGACAAGCCTTTTTTACGCGGAGGCGACGAGAAATGACGGATACCAAAAGAGCTCTTTTAAGAAAGATAAACGAATATGATTTCGCCATTCACGAGATCGTTTTGTTTTTGGACACCCACCCCGAAAGCGAAAAAGCATTAAATAAGCTCAAGGCTTTCAGAGAGGCAAGAGCCGCGGCGGTAAAGGCTTTTACCGACCGATTCGGCGTTTATGCGCCTATGGTAAGCGATGTTCCTGCCGACACGAAGACCTGGACCTGGATAGACGGACCGTGGCCCTGGGAAAATGAAAGCGAGGAGAACTGAAACCTATGTGGCAATACGATAAAAAACTTCAATACCCTGTTAAAATAAAAAATCCAAATCCTAAGCTTGCGCAGATAATTATTACTCAGTACGGCGGACCCGACGGCGAGCTCGGCGCTTCGATGAGATATCTTACCCAGCGTTACTCAATGCCCTACGACGATGTTAAGGGCGGACTTACGGATATTGGTAGAGAAGCCTCTGAAATGTTCCATTCAGAGGCTACGGCTTTTTTTGATGCTTTTGCAACCGTATAGCTCCACTTCATAGGAAGCAAATTCAGATATACATCTATGTTGTCCTTATCTTGAACTACCATCTTGTCTAAAATGTGCTTATAGAACTCATCTTCGTACTCCACGCCGCTGACAATCTCTTTGATTGCGTCCTCAATCTCCTTTAGGAGTTGCTGTTGCTGCTCTATCATTTCCCGTTGTTTATCCACGCTTTCAATGATAGATTGAAGCTCCTCGATTTCCGCATCGCAGCTTGCACGGGTGGCGGTAAATTCATCCTTGTTGATTAGATTGGACATATACAGGTCAATCAGATTAGCCCGTTTGCCCTCAATCTTCTTAATCTGCTCTTGCAGCTTTAGGACATCCGTACCCGTCGTATCCATAGCAATGATAGATTGAATAACGGCAGTTAGGTTATTTATGATTTTGTTTCTGTTGTATTTAAGGCTCTTGGTTACGAGATACATAATGTGGGTCGCATCCTCATTGCGGATAGACAAGCCCGTACAGCCGACTTGATTTCCTGCCTTGTCGATATGGGGGCTTCCGTGCTTTGCGGCTTCGTTGCAGCGCCACGCCTTATATCGGCTGCCGTCTTTTCTGGTTTTATACCTTGCCACATAGCTTGAGCCGCAGCAGCCGCATTTGATTTTGCCAGAGAACGGATAGCGGTTAGAGTGCTTTGCCTTGCCCTCCTGCGAAAGTGACTTTGCATCTAAAATGCGGTTTGCTTCATCGAATAACTCACGGGAGATAATCGGCTCGTGATGGTCTTTAATGATAACAAATTCCTCTTGCCCACGGTTGTACTTCTTTTCGTGAGATAGGAAGTCGGGCGTATAGGTCTTTTTCTGCACCAAGTCGCCGCAGTATTTCTCATTGCGTATCACTCGCAGAATAACCGTGTTGCTCCATTCCTTGACCCGCATAGGGCTGATACCTTCCTCACGAAGCTCACGGGCGATGACGTGCGTTCC
>CAKSGV010000038.1 GCA_934454845.1 uncultured Eubacteriales bacterium
TCCCTTTTTTCGATGATTTTCTCTTTCTTTGCAAAAAAACAAAGCCCTCTTGCTGAGGACTTTGTCTACTGTCTGAGGCTGCCTTTTAAATAAGGCAGCCTTTTTTATTTCGATATCATTTTTAAAAACTCCGATTCATCAATTATCTTAATGTTTAATTTTTCGGCTTTTTCAAGCTTGCTTCCCGCTTCATCGCCTGCTAAGACATAATCTGTTTTTTTCGATACAGAAGATGAAACCTTTCCGCCGTAAGACTCAATTATTTCCCCTGCGGCACTCCTTGTCATAGTGGGCAAAGTTCCTGTAAGAACAAAGGTCTTACCCTTTAAAGCGTCTCCTTTTAAAACAACATTTGAATTCATATTAAGTCCGGCAGACTTTAACTCTTCAATAAGCCTTTTAGTGCTGTCAAGTGAAAAGAAATTATATGCTGCCTCTGCGGAAATGTCCCCTATGCCGTCAATACTCTTAAAATCCTCGGCTTTTGCTTTTAAGCATTCTTCCATAGAGCCGAAATGAGATGCTATAAGGCTTGCGGCTTTAGCACCGATATGGCGGATACCAAAAGCATTTATAAGATTGCTAAGATCTTTTGACTTTGATTTTTCAATAGCGTTTTTAAGATTTAAAGTTGTTTTTTCTCCTGTTCTTTCAAGACTTAAAACAGAATTATAATCGAGCTTATAGATATCCGAAATGTCTTTTATTAGTCCCGCATTATAAAGCTGTTCAAGAACAGCGGGACCCATTCCCTCTATATCCATAGCGTCACGCGAGGTAAAATGAATAAGATGTCTAAGAAGCTGTGCGGGACATTCGACGTTTGTGCATCTTATTACCGCCTCTCCCTCTTCGCGCGTTACAGGCTCGCCGCAGGAAGGACAAAAATACGGCATTTTATAAACCTCGTTTTCGCCGCTGTGGCGACTGACCGATAAAACCTCGGGGATAATTTCACCCGCCTTGCGAACAACTATAACATCACCGACGGCAATTTCTTTCGAATTTATAAAGTCCTCATTATGAAGAACGGCTCGGCTGACAGTTGTACCTGCAAGTTCTATAGGATCAAACACGGCAGTGGGAGTAAGCGCCCCTGTTCTGCCGACATTTATTTCTATTTTTCTTAAAACCGTTTCCTTTTCTTCGGGCGGATATTTAAAAGCGACCGCCCATCTGGGATATTTTGCGGTACTTCCGAGTGTTTCCCTGTATGATAAATTATCGCATTTTATCACGGCACCGTCAATATCATAAGGAATGTTACCGCGCATATTCCCTATTTCGTCAACGGTTTTTATTGCTTCTTCGATATCGGTGCATTTTTTATACATCGGAATAACATTAAATCCTAATGATTTCAGAAAATCAAGAGATTCTATGTGAGAAGAAAAAGTTTTTCCCTCGATATGCTGAACATTAAAAATGAAAATATCAAGCTCTCTTTTGGCGGTGACTGCGGAATTTTTTTGTCTTAAAGAGCCTGCCGCGGCATTTCTCGGATTTTTAGGCGGTGTTTCGCCTAAAAGCTCCTGCCTTTTAACAAAGTTTTCAAAACTGAGTCTCGGCATATAAACTTCGCCTCTGACCTCTAATGATTCTGAAAAATCGATATTTTGAGGAATACTTTTAATCTGTTTAAGATTAGCCGTAACATCTTCGCCTATAGTTCCGTCTCCGCGGGTGGAGCCTCTTGTAAATTTGCCGCCGGAGTATTCAAGAGATACAGAAAGCCCATCGATTTTTGGCTCTACGGAAAATGCGGTTTTACTTAAATCGATTTTTTCTGCAAAATCTCTCAATTCTTTTTTATCAAACACATCCTGCAGGCTTTCCATTTTAACCGCGTGTCTGACTTCGGAAAAAAGATTATTAGGTGCTCCTCCTACTTTCTGCGTAGGCGAATCATCGGTAATAAGCTCCGGATATTCTTTTTCGAGCTTTTTTAGCTCGCGCATAAGTGCGTCATACTCAAAATCTTCAAGCTCGGGAGCGTCGTGATTATAGTAAAGATCGTTATGATAATTTATGGTTTTTCTAAGCCCTTTGATTTTTGATTTTACTTCCTTTATATCCATTTTAACCTCCGAATATCAGTCAAGATCGGCAAAATTGAAAATATCGTCTGCAATATCGTCGCCCGGGTTTTCCGTAACATTGGTAAACGAGTCGGGCGTTTGCCCTACTATTACTGTCTGAGCCGCCAAAACATTGGTTTTCACGCTGAAAGTATCGCTGCCGCCCGTAATAATAATATTTGCAGGAATATCCACAGTTATTATGATCTGATGAAGTGTATTATTTATTCCGCTTTCTTCAAAAGCGCTTTTAAAATTAAGACTGGCCGTATTCGCCATTTGAATTTTAAAGTTAAGATCGGGACCGAATCCCGTGAGATATTCATTATTGAAAAAATTTCCGAAAGGAATACTCACAGTAAATCTGTTTTTCTCATTTAGAATTTCTCTTATTTTCTGTGCTAATTTACTTTTTAAAATATCCGCCTTAGAGGAATTGATTTCAATTCCTAAAATTGTTCCTTCCTGATTTTTTGAAACAACGGCCAATTTATCATAGCTGAAATCTTCGGAATTGAGAACTTCGACCGTCGCAGAATCAACGGCTCTAAGCATTATAGTTTCCGCCTCGCTTTTGGCGGTAAGTAAAATAAGCTTTCTTGAGCGGACAAAGGCGATCAAAATCAACGATAAAATGAAAGCTAAAAGTATCAGCCATCTGACGACTATATATTTCCATTTATTTTTCATTTTTCTCACTTCCCTTTATTTTTATCATACGGTAAAAAATAAAGCGTTGTGAGAATATTTTTAATTATTTTATCACATTTTTTAAATTTTTTCAATAAAAAGCCCCGATCTTAAGTTAAAGACCGAGGCTTTAAATCAAAATTCAATTTCAATATCGAATTTATATTGAGTTGAGTTTTTGAAATTTTCAGCAATACTTTTATCAAGCATAAAATCAGCATAAATGCTTTCGTTTAATTTAGAAGTATTAAAGAAAATTTCTTTATCGTTGCAAATAACTTTTTTAGGTGTTTTACCGTCGGGCAAAAGGATATGACAGTTAATAACATCTGACGGTGTTCCGATACTGTAAAGCAGGCTGTTATCTCTAAGTTCAAAAGCTGTTTCAACGAATGTATCTGAAACCTCGTAACCTGTTATATATTTTGCAAATTTTTGATCGGTTACTGTCCAGCGGGGAGAAAATTCCATTGTTTTGAATTTTGCGGAAGTATCCTTTATTCCCGCAATTCCCTCTTCAAAAGCGGATATAATAGCCGCCGCGCCCCAACCGCTGGGACCGCCGCCTGCATTTTCACCCGTTTTTGCATTGTAAAGGAAGAATAACTCTCCGTCTTTTTCAAACAACTTAATAAGTCTGGAAAGAATATTCCAGCCGTATTTTTCTCTGCCGTTATTAAGAGCGGCTTTGGCAAGTTCGCCTGCAGTGAGAGAGGCAACGCAGCCGTTGATATAAACGCCTTCCGACTGTAAAGTGCCTCTGAACTTTTTATAAGGCGGATAAATGCTGAACCATTCGGCAAAATAGCCCGATTCTTTACCTTTTTCGATAAAGGAATCAATGATTTTATTAGCCATATCAAAATCGGTTACACCGCGGTTGATATCATAAGCATTTGAAAGAGATAATCTGTCGCTCTCATCGCCGTCCGAAGGAGAACCGCTGTGATTGATATGAATTTGGTGAGTGTAAAAATTGCCGTTAAAACAATATTTGTTAAGATTCCTTTTTATCTCTTCGGCTCGGTTTTTCCATTCGTTGGATTTTTCGGGTTCATTTATTTCGGCATTCATTTTAGAAAGCAAGATCATCGCTTCATAAACGCCCGAATTATCGCCATGCATTATAGACATAGGAGTTTTGCCAGGATAAATATTTCTGTCGTCTTTAGGATTTTCGCAGGACTGATCGTAAACGAAATCCCAGGTATCGATAGTGAAAGGCCTTATGCATAAGCCGTGCTCCTTATCAAACCTAACCTTTGAAGAAGTCATATAATTAATACCCTTTTCAAGGCTTGGGAGCATTCTTTTAACAAAATCAATATCGCCTGTTGCCTGATAAGCGGCGTAAACGCCCTCAACCATAAGATATTCAATATCCGCTTCCAGTTCCACTCTCACAAATATAAGATTATTTTCCTCGTCTTTTATTCTGTTAGTATCGTTTACTACTTTCCAGTGATAATTTTCGGGAACTTGTACCATTTCGTAAAATTGACCGTCTTCCCTCTGTTTTTCGGCCATCACTTCAAAATATCTTTTTAGATCTTTTTCCCAATGCTTGAAAGCTTTAAGCTCATGAATATGATCTCGTATCCATTTTGGATGTGCGAGCACAGGTTTACCGTTATAAATAAAAGTAAAGCGGTCGTTTCTGACAGTCTGTGCCATATTTCTGATAAAATATTCAATGCTGTTATCGATATCTATAGGTCTGGTCCCGGAGTGGAAAAATCCGGGACGCTCATTTCTGAAACAGGTTGTCGGAACAGAGCCGAAGGTTAAATTAGGGTTATAATTAATTTTATTCATTAGTTATTGCTCCGTTTTTGCGTTTTTTAATGATAATGAAATAAACAGCGGTGCCGGCTCCGGCAACAAGGACAGCAGCCGCAACAATGATTATCCAAAGATATTCAAAATCAG
>CAKSGV010000039.1 GCA_934454845.1 uncultured Eubacteriales bacterium
CCTTTTTTCGATGATTTTCTCTTTCTTTGCAAAAAAACAAAGCCCTCTTGCTGAGGACTTTGTCTACTGTCTGAAACAGTCTGCCTCTTTTTAAAGAGGCAGACTGTTTGATTTTTGAAATTGCTTTTTTAAGTATATTTTCTTTTTTTGATTTTTGTTTTTTCCCTCTTTTTCCGTTTCATTCCTCCGTCAATAATAAATGTTAAAGCTCTGAATATCGATTCTGCGGCAAACGAGAAAAGAACAGTCAGTTGCATACTTGTTAACGGGATCATAACCACATTGAAAAAGTCCGGAATCACTAAAAATGTCAGCACTATTCCGAGAATGTTTATAAGAAAAACGGTAAGCCTGTATTTATTGAAAGGCAAACTGATCTTTCTTAAAATCATAAATCCCACAACTGCAAGAATAAGGGTCGAAGCTGTTGCAACATCGGATTTAGGAAGTCCGAATACTTTTTTGAATATTGCAAGTGAGCCTACCACTACTGCGTCTGTAAGACCTGCGGGCAGAGCATTTTTAAGCACATTTGTAAGGAAATTGCCCTCAATTCTGCTTTTATTGCTTTCCAGAGCCAACAAAAATCCGGGAAGACCTATTGTAAAAGCGCTTATGAGCGAAATGTGCGTAGGCTCCAAAGGATAGGAAAACATAAATATTGAAGCCATTATCGCAAGCAAAACAGAAAAAATATTTTTTACAAGGAATAAGCTTGCCGATCTTTGAATATTATTTACGACTCTTCTGCCTTCTAAAACAACTCCCGGCATTTTTGAAAAGTCGGAATCGAGCAGCACGACCTGTGCCGCCTGGGATACCGCCTCGCTGCCAGAAGCCATAGCTATAGCACAGTCGGCGTCTTTCATAGCAAGGATATCGTTTACACCGTCGCCCGTCATTGCAACGGTTCGGCCGCTGTTTTGCAGGGCATTTACTATTATTTGCTTTTGCTTCGGCGTCACTCTTCCGAAAACTGTGTATTTAAGAGCGGCTTTTTCGACTTCTTCTTTTGTATCAAGCAAGGAAGCATCGATATACTTATCGTAATCCTCAATCCCCGCGAGCCTAGCGGTTTCGCTGACAGTCTGCGGATTATCACCGGATATTACCTTTATTTTTACTCCCTGGTCTGCAAAATATCTGAAAGTTTTAACTGCGCCTTTTCTTATCGCATTCGATAAAACTATAAATAAAACAGGGGAGATAATATCTTCTTTTTTAACTGCAAAGCTTAGTACCCTGTATCCTTTTTTAGAATAGTTTTCCACAAGATCCTTATATTCTTCGAATTTGTCCTTAAGCACAAATTCGGGAGCGCCGAGGATATATTCGCCGTCTTCAAAAACAGCCGTTCCGTATTTTAAAGAAGAAGAAAAAGGAGTAACGCTTAGAGCCGCTTTTAAATTCTCTGCCGATCTGCAGTTTTCCGCTTTGAATTTTTTAAGCGCCTGCATTGTCGTGTTGTTATCAATAGAAGAGCCGATATATTCATAAAGCTTATTTAAGTCCGCTTCGCTTTCTTCATTTATTCTTACCACGGTTTTAACTTCCATTGTGGGCTCTGTGATAGTGCCGGTTTTATCCACGCAAAGCACATCTACTCTGGCGAGTGCTTCTATACTCTTCATATCGTTTAAAAGCACTTTTCGCTTAGAAAGCCTGATCGTTCCGAGAGCAAGCGCCACGGTGGTTAAAAGATAAAGCCCCTCGGGTATCATTCCGATAATTGCCGCCACCATCGATACGATACTATCCGCAAAGGTTTCTTTACTTAAAAAATAGCTTTGATAAAATAATATTCCGCCAATTGGAATAAGCAAAATTCCCATCCATTTAACGATTTTATTTATCGAGCGGATCATTTCGGACTGCTCTTTTCCGCTTACGGCTTTTGCCTCTGCGGTGAGCTTAGAAATATATGACTCTTTTCCTACCTTTTCAAGTGTAGCAATGCATTCTCCCGAAACGATAAAGCTGCCTGAAAGCAGGGTATCGCCGAAGTTTTTTGTTATTTCGTCTTCTTCGCCTGTCAGCAGCGCTTCGTTTACATTTACAGAGCCTTTTACTATACGCGCGTCAGCTACTATCTGATCGCCTGCGGAGAAAATCACATAATCGCCTTTTACAAGCGATCCCGATTTTATCCTCTGCCTTTTAGAATCTCTTATTACTTCTGCGTGAGGGGAATTAAGCAAACTCATTTTATCGAGGGTTTTTTTAGCCCTTAATTCCTGAAAAATACCGACAAGCGTGTTTCCTATGATTATCGGCAGGAAAGTTAAATTTCTGAATGAGCCGACTGCGCATAACAGCACCGTGATTATAATAAATATAAAGTTGAAATACGTCAGCGTATTGGATCTGATAATTTCTTTTACGGATTTTCCGGCGGCGGTCGTATCGGTATTAACAAGACCTTTGTTTTTCCTGTCGATCACCTGATCCATTGTAAGACCTGTAATATGCATATCGCTATTTTTCATTTTCTCACGTATAATTAAACCATCTCGAAAGGGGTGGTTTAATTATGTCTCCTTTCATAAAATCTTTGGTTATATTTGCAGG
>CAKSGV010000040.1 GCA_934454845.1 uncultured Eubacteriales bacterium
TTTCAACCACTTTTTCTTTATCTATTATACCATATTTTGTCCCTTTTTTCGATGATTTTCTCTTTCTTTGCAAAAAACAAAGCCCTCTTGCTGAGGACTTTGTCTACTGTCTGAAACAAGACCGCTTATGCGGTCTTGTTTTTTACTGTTAAAACGAATTTTTTTATATCCTCATCGGCATTTTTACTGTATAACAACCCGTATGGGATTTTATATTCCCAATCAACCGGCAACGTTACAAGCCCGGGATGAACATCTTTCCAACATTCTATTGAAAGAAGAACATTCCCGCTTTCCGCGCATCTATTAAAGACGGACATATCGTAAAATTGCGGTGTGTCTTCTATTTTTATCTGAGGATGATAGGTTTCTAAATCATTTCTTATAAAATCGTTCACTCCGGAATCGCCTTTTCCGACCATCATTAGAGTTTCTCCGTATAGATCTTCAAAGGTGATTTTTGATTTTCCGGCAAGTCTGTGTTCAACAGACACTGCAATCATTTTTTTATAATATCCAAGCGGAAGAAATTCACAAAGCGACATCCATGCTTTAGAATCGCAAACACCAATCAAAAAATCAAATTTTTTTCCTAATTTACCAATTTCTGATAATATGCCGTTATGATCGTCTTCAAAAGGCACAAGATGAAGCTTATAATCGGGAAAATCACCGTTATACTTATACCAAAGATCCATAAAAGGCTTAGCCGGATTTAAAAGCGAAGTACCGACGCAAAAGGTCGTGTCCGCTTTTTTTTCCGCCGCACTTGCCGCCGCTACCGATTTTTCTGAATAATCCTTTAAAAATTTCGCGTCACGGTAAATAACCTTGCCCGAAGCTGTAAGGGCTACGCCTGCTGGCGTGCGCTTTAAAAGCATTAAATTTAAATGTTTTTCAAGAGAATTTATCTGTTTCATAACAGCTGTCGGTGTTATAAAAAGTTTTTCGGAAGCCTTGGTAAAGCTGCCTAAATCAGCGACTGCTATAAAAGTATCGAGCAGTGGATTATACATAAAATCACCTATTTACTTTTAGTTTATACCATAGTAACATATCGGCTATTCCCTGTCAATGAATAATTTGTTAAAATTCAGATAAAGGAGGAATTAAAATGTCAAAAAAATTAATTGCTTTTTATTCAAGAGCCGATGAAAACTATGTTTCGGGAGAAATTAAAAGCTTAAAAGTCGGAAACACAAAAACAGCGGCGGAGATAATCAAAAATCACACACAGGCCGATATTTTTGAAATAGAGCAGATACGGCCTTACAGTAAAGGTTATAACAATTGCATTGACGAGGCAAAAAAAGACCGACAATCAAATGCAAGACCTGAGCTTAAAGAATACTTACCCAATATAAGCGAATACGATGAAATTTACCTCGGCTATCCAAATTTTTGGGGAACAATGCCTATGGCTGTGTTTACCTTTTTGGAGCATTATGATTTCAGCGAAAAAATAATTAAACCTTTTTGCACTCACGAGGGCAGCGCAATGGGAAGCAGCGTTTCGGATATTAAAAAGCTGTGCCCGAATTCAATCGTTAAAAAAGGTCTTGCTATACACGGCAGCAGAGTAAGCAAAAGCGAAAAAGAAATAGTTAAATGGATCGAGGAATGAAAATGGATATAAATAATTTAAGCGTCTTCCCTGTCGGAGAAAAAAATACTGCGTTCGGTAAATATTTTATAGGCAAAAGTTACCTTGCTATGCTTTCTAATGAGCAGGTTACTATCGGCAATGTTACATTCGAACCTAAATGCAGAAATAATTGGCATATCCATAAATCCACAAGCGGCGGAGGTCAGATTTTACTTGTTACCGCAGGAAAAGGATGGTATCAAGAGTTTGGTAAAAAAGCCATTGAGTTAAAACCCGGAGATATCGTGCATATCAAACCTGGAGTTAAGCATTGGCACGGTGCGGCGGCAGACTCTTATTTTCAGCACCTTGCCATTGAGGTTCCGGGTGAAAACACGGAAAACGAATGGTGCGAGCCGGTAACGGATGAAGAATACAACAAATTAAAATGAGGTGACTAACTATTAAAAGTCAAGACTTTTTTAAAAAAATTGAATAATTGGAAAATAGGCGCACTTGAACAAGCC
>CAKSGV010000041.1 GCA_934454845.1 uncultured Eubacteriales bacterium
CAAAACTGAAAATCCCGTGCAGGCTGACTACCGCACTTTGCGGCAGAGCGCAGAGCTTCTCACATTCATTTCTGAGAGAAAAATCAATTCCGCTGCACAGTTTGAAGATGAGGTCAATGCTGCTGCCGAAAGATGTGAAGTGATACGCAGCCGCAGGAAAGAGCTTGAGGCAGCAGTCAGGTTTGAGGAAAAATTTTTAACCGATGCGGCAAGATACCTTGAACTGATAAATGCTGAAACCCTGTCTGATGAAGATATGGCAGAGCTTGAAAAATATGAATATCTGTCATTATACAGAATAAGCAGTGAGTCGGATATTGATGCTCACAGGGAAAAGCTCAGACATTTGGGATATCAGCTTGCGGATACGGAAAACGAGCTTACTGCTGCTGAAAATGATAAGAAGGAGTACAGTCGGAACTATCTGACTTTCATTCAGCAGTCCCAAAGTGATTATGACTTTATCCGTGAACAGGCTGAGCGTGAAAAGGAGAAATTTGAGAAGGCTGCCGAGCTTGCGGAAATGCAGCAGGCGCAGGAGAATATAAATCGGAAAAATAATTATTACATATAAGAAAAGGTGTACCGGAAAATACACCGATACACCTTATTCGTCTTTGTTTTCAGCCTGCTGTTCAAGCTCCGCATTTTCACGTTCCTCGCCGTATTCCTCTAATACTAAACACCATTTAAAAGCAGGATAAAATCCAATCTCTTCCGGTAATACTTTTAATGGTTTCATTGGACAATGAGCAGATAGTATCACAAAGTCTGTCAACGACCTTTTGAAGTGTTTGAAACACTTCGTTTTTAAAACCACGTTTTCTTATCTCTTTCCATATCTGCTCGATCGGATTCATTTCCGGTGTATATGGCGGAATAAAAATAAGTTCAATATTTTCGGGTATTATTAATGAACCTGATTTATGCCAAGCAGCTCCGTCACACGCTAATATGATCTTATCTCTCGGAAATGTATTCGATAGCTCTTCCAAAAACACATTCATACTTTCGGTATTGCAATAGGGCATAACAACAAAACAGCTTTCACCTGTAAGCGGTTCAACTGCACCATACACATATCTGTATTCTCTTATATGATGACAAGGCACTGATGGTCTTATACCCTTTTCACACCAGCAATACTTCGGTTTATTTATCCTACCGAAGCCTGCTTCGTCTTGAAACATAAGTCGTACACTATTATATTTTTCATGATTTAAATTATTAAAGTTATCTTCTATCGCTGCTTTAATTTTTTTGAGGCTTCTATTGCCTCATCGCTTGCTTTTTGTGGATGTCTGCTTCTTGGCATTACTTTGCGCCAACCGTGACGTTCTAACATTCGATAAATCTGACTTCCTCCAATGGAATGACCAACTTTTTCGATGTATGCAGCTTTTAATTCATTCAGATCTACGATTTGACCCGCTTCGGCTTGTTTGGTGTATGCTGAAAGAAATTCTTTTTCTTCTTCGATACTCAAATTTCTATGCATTCCGATTCGTTCCTTGGGGAGCAGTGCTGATATTCCACCGTTGTTTATGTATGCACTCACCCATTGGCTTACCATTTTTTTCGATGTGTCCAATTTTTGAGCTATTTCGTCATTCGTCAAGCCTTCTCCTCGTAGCTGTACTGCATACAGTCGTCTGTCAACTTTTTTGTCTGTATTTGTTTTTCTTATTTCTTCTATTTCCGCTGCATTTTCTGCGCTGATTTTATATGTTTTAGGCATTCTTCATCACCTATTTTATTATACCTTATTTCATCAATTTTGTCTATAGTTTAATTGGTGTTTAGTAT